>NZ_CP017704.1:4102891-4411469 GCF_002243645.1 Peribacillus simplex NBRC 15720 = DSM 1321
GAGCTTGGACGTAGCGATCAATCATACGGAATTGGTTAATCCAGATGATGACCTATTCGATATGTTTTCGGATGGCGAGTTTTCACTCAAACCGAAATACAACCGGGTCGAGCCTATCCCTATTGAGCACAAACTCTCGTTGGAAAAAAGCGCATTGGGGCTTTATCTATCGAATCATCCTGTGACAAGCTACAGAGAACTTTTTCAGCACTTCGGCTGTTTGACCATAGAGGAAGCTACCAATAAAAAGGAATCAAAAGTCTTACTTGGCGCATACATTACGTCGGTTAAAACCATAAGGACAAAAAAGGGCGATGTGATGGCTTTCTTGAGCGTTAGTGATGAAGAGGGGGATATTGAAGCGGTCGTTTTCCCAAATGTTTATAAAAACCACTCCGCCGACTTGAATCACGGACAACTCGTTATGCTGCAAGGGACATTGGAAGAACGGGATGGAAAAACACAGCTCCTGATCAGGAACGTATACCCGCTTGAAAAAGTGAAGCAGATGAAAGAGGAAAAAAACGGAACGATATTCCTGAAAATTGAGGCTGGCAAGCAAACGAAGGATACACTGCAAAAAATAAAAAAAATTTTAATGCAGCATAGCGGTGAAACCAAGGTCATGCTTTTTTACGAGAGGGAAAACCGCTATGTACAGCTATCTTATTGGGATTGGGTCAATCCTACCGATAGTCTAATGCAGGCACTATTTGACTTGGTTGGAAAAGGGAATGTGGTTTACAAGAAAGAATAACTGTTTTACAACTTTAATAGTTATGTTATATTGAGAACAGGCCGCTGTGGTCTGACCACTAGATTTCAGCATATAAGATTTGGTATACCCAATTTGTTTTAGGAGTGAAACTATGACATTAAGAGAAGAAGCATTACATATGCACCGCTTGAATCAAGGAAAATTAGAAACAGTATCGAAAGTACCGGTAAGGAATGCAGTAGATTTAAGCCTGGCTTATTCTCCTGGTGTCGCAGAACCGTGTAAAGATATTTACGATAAGCCGGAAACCGTTTATGACTATACAATGAAGGGGAATACTGTTGCCGTTATTTCTGATGGAACGGCTGTGTTGGGACTTGGAAACATCGGTCCGGAAGCTGCTATGCCGGTTATGGAAGGAAAAGCCGTTTTATTTAAAAGCTTCGCTGGAGTGGACGCTTTCCCAATCTGTTTAAAAACGACGGATGTGGACAAAATTGTAGAGACCGTTAAATTACTCGAACCGACTTTCGGTGGAGTGAACTTAGAGGACATAGCTGCACCAAATTGTTTTGAAATTGAAGAACGCCTCAAGAAAGAAATGAATATCCCTGTTTTTCATGATGATCAGCACGGTACAGCCATTGTTACTGTTGCCGGTCTTGTAAACGCGTTACGACTTGTGAATAAATCAATGTCGGAAATTAAAGTGGTAGCGAATGGAGCAGGCGCTGCGGGCATTGCCATCATTAAATTGCTTTATAGCTATGGAGTTCGTGACATTATCATGTGTGATACGAAGGGTGCCATTTATGAGGGCCGTTCGACAGGTATGAATGATACAAAAGAACAAGTGGCGAAAGTGACCAATCGAAATAAGGTTTCAGGACCTTTGGAAACTGTCATTCAAAACGCTGATGTATTTATAGGAGTTTCTGCCGCAGGTGCATTGACAAAAGAAATGGTTTCTTCGATGAATCGGGATGCGATCATTTTTGCGATGGCTAATCCAGATCCGGAAATCATGCCGGAAGAAGCGAAAGCAGCGGGTGCCAAGGTTGTTGGAACAGGCCGTTCGGACTTCCCGAATCAGGTCAATAACGTCCTTGCTTTCCCAGGGATTTTCCGTGGGGCATTAGATGTACGTGCGACTCATATCAATGAAAAAATGAAGGTTGCTGCAGTACAAGCCATTGCCGGTTTAATACAGGAACATGAGTTAAACGAAGACTACGTTATCCCTGCTCCATTTGATGAGAGGGTAGCACCTGCCGTTGCGGCTGCTGTTGCCAAGGCAGCGATGGAAACGGGAGTGGCTAGAATTAATGTGGATCCCGAGGAAATTAAAGAAAAAACAAGGAAATTAGCGATCATTGGAAAAAGTGAGGAATAATTAATTTGGCAGGTCGTACTTCTTCATCCAAAATTTATCTCGATGTCGTTGAGAGCCTACGTAGCATGATTGAAGCGGACAGCCTCCTGCCGGGAGATAAAATCCCATCAGAACGGGAGTTATCGGATCGTTTTAATGTTGGCCGTTCCTCTGTCCGTGAAGCATTGCGTGCCTTAGAGCTATTAGGATTAATAGAAACAAGGCGTGGTGAAGGGACGTTTATCAGGGATTTCCAGGAGCATAAGCTAGTCGAGCTTCTGGGAACCTTTTTTTTGCAAGATAAAAAAGTACAAGAAGATTTGTCTGAGACGAAAAGGCTGATTGAAATTGACTGTTTGCGGATCGTTGCCTTTTTCGCTACGGCTGAAGATATCAAAAGATTAATGGCCTGGGTCAAAGCGGATGAGTTTCATGATGATGATTTCTTCTTAAGAATTGCCATTTTGAATCGCAATCGTTTGCTGGAAAGAATTTGGCGCATTGTCAACAGCTATGCTAGAACATCAGAGATGGTACAGGGTAATGTGAAAAAAGAAGATTATCTGGCACTTCTTACATATTTGCTCGAACGTGATGAAGAAAAAGCCATCGAAACGTATCTTATTAGAATTAGAAATATGTCGAAGGACGAGTGACACCTTTTTACACGATACTAATTTTATTTCTGATATAGTTTGTACCAAGTATCATAAAATAGATAATTGGTGGTAAAGGGAGGATTAAGCTTGCTTAAAGAGCTATTTGCGAAGTCTAAGAAGAAATATGCAACGGTTCCTTTAGATCGGGAGAAACAAGATGTACCAGAAGGAATCATGACAAAGTGCACCGGCTGTAAAAAAATCATGTATACAAAAGAATTGGTGAAAAACAAGAAAGTCTGTCTGCATTGCGGGTACCACCATCCGATGTCTTCTCATGAGCGCATCGAATTTTTATTCGACGCGGGCAGTTTTAATGAATTTGATAAAGAAATGATTTCAGTTAACCCGCTTGAATTTCCGGATTACTTGGATAAATTGGAAAAAGACAAAAAGAAAGCCAAGATTAATGAGGCTGTTGTCACAGGAGTGGGAAGCATTAATGGGTACCAAGTTTCATCAGCCATCATGGATTCGAATTTCCGGATGGGAAGCATGGGATCCGTTGTTGGGGAAAAAATTACCCGTGCTATTGAACGTGCAGCTGAATTGAAGATTCCGTTCATCATATTTACGGCATCAGGCGGCGCTCGGATGCAGGAGGGTGTTTTAAGCTTGATGCAGATGGCAAAGACAAGTGCAGCACTCAAGATGTTCAGCAATGAAGGCGGACTGATCATTTCAATGATGACCCATCCTACCACAGGTGGGGTTTCGGCAAGTTTCGCGTCACTTGGCGATATTAATCTAGCCGAACCTGGAGCCCTAATTGGTTTTGCGGGCCGAAGAATCATTGAACAGACGATCCATGAAGAGCTTCCTGAAGATTTCCAAACCGCTGAATTCTTGATGAAGCACGGCCAATTGGATGCGGTCGTCAAACGTACGGAAATGAAGGAAACATTGACGACGATCCTTAAAATCCATGCCCCGGGCGGTGAATGGTTATGATTTATGAATTAGAGTTCGAGCGTCCCGTTACGGACCTGAGAAATAAGATTAAAGAGCTAAAGGCAATTTCGAAGGATGCTGATGTAGACCTTACAGCTGAAATCGAAACATTGGAAAAGCGTTTAGAGAAGCTGGAAGTGGATATTTATAATCATCTAAAACCGTGGGATCGTGTTCAGATTGCCCGGCATCCAGCCCGTCCGACGACGCTTGATTACATTCCGCTATTATTCAATGACTTCATCGAGTTTCATGGGGATCGTTATTATGGGGATGATGAAGCGATTGTCGCTGGAATCGCAGAATTTAATGGACTTGCCGTGACTGTCATCGGTCATCAACGAGGTAAGGATACGAAGGAAAACATCCGTCGTAACTTTGGCATGCCCCATCCTGAAGGCTATCGAAAAGCTTTGCGTCTGATGAAACAGGCGGAAAAATTTAACCGGCCGATTATTTGTTTCATTGATACGAAGGGAGCTTTCCCTGGTAAAGCTGCTGAAGAGCGCGGGCAAAGTGAAGCCATTGCGAAAAACCTTTTCGAAATGGCAGGGCTGAAGGTGCCGGTCATCAGTATTGTCATCGGTGAAGGCGGAAGCGGCGGTGCATTGGCACTTGGTGTCGGAGACCGAATTTTCATGCTTGAGAACTCAACATATTCGGTAATTTCCCCTGAGGGAGCTGCAGCCTTGCTTTGGAAGGATGCTTCTCAGGCTAAGAGGGCTGCGGAATCGATGAAAATCACGGCTCCCGACTTAAACCGCTTAGGAGTAATCGATGAGATCATTCCTGAAGTGAGGGGCGGCGCCCACCGGGATTCAAATTTACAGGCTGAAGCCATCAAGGAAATCCTGAAACGTTCATTCAATGAACTTCTGCCATTGAATAGTGATGATCTTATCAACCAGCGTTATATGAAATTCAAGAAAATCGGTGAATATGAATTTGCAAAACAACCTGAGGGCGAACCTAAGGAAGTGGAACAGCATTCATAAACAGATTTTGCAAAAGGAAAAACGTGCTGCCTGGGGCAACACGTTTTTTCATCCTTTCATGGGCGCATATGTATTCATTATCGAAACGAGTAAAGAATATGGTTTGTGTGTAGAATGTAAACTTTTACGCCATTTTACTTCAATTTCTGAAGATAATCGGTTAGGCTTATAACATCAAGTGTGCATAAGTGAAACAGTTACTGCTTATTGAAGCTTGAAAAAGGGTACAATGAAATAACGAAGCTTAAAATTGATTAGTGCTGTAGAGAGGTGACATTTATGAAAAGAATAGGTGTATTGACAAGTGGAGGAGATTCTCCAGGCATGAATGCGGCAGTCCGAGCAGTTGTCCGGAAAGCGATTTTTCATGAAATGGAGGTCTTCGGAATTTATCATGGCTATCATGGTCTGATAAATGGAAATATAAAGAAGCTTGAACTTGGGTCGGTCGGGGATATCATTCATAGAGGCGGCACAATGTTACATACGGCTCGCTGTCCGGAATTTAAGACGGAGGAAGGCCAGCTAAAAGCGATTGAACAATTGAATAAACTTGGTATCGAGGGCATTGTCATAATTGGTGGCGATGGTTCTTACCGCGGAGCGAAAGCTTTAACGGAAAGGGGTTTCCCTTGTATCGGAGTTCCTGGAACGATTGATAATGATATACCGGGTACGGACTTTACCATTGGTTTCGATACGGCCCTGAATACAGTCATCGATGCTATCGATAAAATTCGGGATACGGCCACTTCTCATGAAAGGACTTATGTGGTTGAAGTGATGGGAAGAGATGCCGGCGATATCGCGCTTTGGGCTGGATTGGCTGGCGGAGCTGAAACGATTCTTTGTCCTGAATATGAATATGATATAGAAGAACTGATTGGGAAGCTGAACCGCGGACATGACCGTGGGAAAAAGCACAGTATCATCATTGTAGCTGAAGGTGTTGGAAGTGCCGTTGATATTTCCAGGAAAATTGAGGCGAAAGCAGGATTTGAAACCCGTGTAACGGTCCTGGGCCATGTTCAGCGCGGAGGATCTCCCTCGGCAAATGACAGGGTATTGGCAAGCCGGCTTGGAGCAAGAGCCGTTGAATTGCTTCTTGAAGGAAAAGGAGGCAGGGCTGTCGGGATAGAACAAAATCAACTTGTTGATTATGATATCATCGAAGCTCTTGCTAAACCGCATACAATTGACAAGAAGATGTATGATTTATCCTCTGAGCTATCCATTTAATCATATTCACCGATAGGAATTGCTTTTTAAAGAATTGGGTATTAAAAGAAGACATAAAACACTGCGCCCCTGTCTTCAAAAGGTGGACAGGCGGCGAGTTTTCCTTAAAGGAGGATGACACGATGCGTAAAACCAAGATTGTTTGTACGATTGGCCCCGCAAGTGAAAGTATAGAAAAGCTGGTTCAATTAATAGAAGCGGGGATGAATGTAGCACGGCTTAACTTTTCTCACGGAAATCATGAAGAACATGCCGCTAGAATCCGCAATATCAGAGAAGCGAGCGAAAAAGTGGGTAAACAGGTTGCCATCCTGTTAGATACAAAAGGACCTGAAATACGGACGAATAATATGGAAAATGATTCTATGGAGCTTGTAGCCGGCAATGAAGTCATTATTTCCATGAATGAAGTCCTGGGAACACCTGAAAAATTCTCCATTACCTATGAAGGGCTTCTGCATGATGTCCACCCAGGATCTAAAATCCTTTTGGATGATGGATTGATCGGGCTTGAAGTGTTGAAGATAGATCAGGTAAGAAAAGAAATCCATACCAAGATCTTGAATAGCGGTACACTTAAGAACAAAAAAGGCGTGAATGTTCCTGGGGTTTCGGTAAACCTGCCTGGCATAACGGAGAAAGATGAACAGGATATCCTTTTTGGAATCGAACAGGGTGTCGACTTCATTGCTGCCTCATTTGTACGCAGGGCTTCCGACGTGCTTGAAGTTAGTGAATTATTACAGCAAAATGGAGCGGAACATATTCAAATCATCCCTAAAATCGAAAATCAAGAGGGCGTAGACCGTCTTGATGAAATTTTGGAAGTTTCAGATGGTTTGATGGTAGCACGTGGAGACTTGGGAGTGGAAATTCCTGCAGAAGAAGTGCCATTAGTCCAAAAACAAATGATCAAAAAATGTAATAATGCTGGGAAACCAGTCATAACGGCTACACAAATGCTCGATTCGATGCAGCGTAACCCAAGGCCGACCCGTGCAGAAGCAAGTGACGTGGCCAATGCCATATTTGATGGAACGGATGCAATCATGCTTTCTGGTGAAACAGCTGCTGGAACCTATCCTGTCGAAGCGGTGCAAACGATGCATAACATTGCTTCACGTGCTGAAACTGCCCTCGATTATCGGGATATATTATCAGTCAGAAGCAAAGTGAACCGTCATAATGTCACTGATGCTATTGGACAATCCGTTGCCCACACCGCGCTTAATCTTAATGCAGGGGCAATCATCACCCCTACAGAAAGCGGTCATACGGCAAGGATGATTTCCAAATACCGCCCTAAAGCACCGATCATTGCGGTTACATCCAATGATCATGTTACAAGAGGGCTTGCATTGGTTTGGGGAGTCTATCCGCAGATTGGTCCAAAAGCAACGACTACCGATGAAATGCTTCAAACCGCAATAGATGAAAGCTTGCATTCTGGCTTAGTTTCCCATGGGGATTTAGTCGTCATTACGGCCGGTGTGCCTGTAGGTGAAACAGGTACGACTAACTTGATGAAAATTCATGTGTTAGGAGAGGTTCTTTTGAAAGCTCAAGGAATCGGCAGGAAATCAGCTAAAGGTGAAGTGGTTATCGCTAAGAATGCCAAGGAAGCTTTGGAAAAAGTGACGGAAGGCTCTGTATTGGTTACGATCGGTTCGGACCGCGAAATGATGCCGGCGATTGAAAAGTGTGCGGCCTTGATTACGGAAGAAGGCGGTTTGACAAGCCATGCAGCTGTTGTAGGAGTCACATTGGGCATACCGGTCATCGTTGGGGCGGAAGACGCGACCAAGGTTTTCAAGGATGGTCAAAGAATAACAGTCGATGCAGGTCGTGGAGTCATTTATGATGGACATGCCAACGTACTGTAAAACGAAATTTTGGCTGATTCCGTGCCAATGAGGTAAGATGGATGTACCGCACCAGAAATGGGCTGTGCAGGAGGAATGTAGATGAAATATTTTTTAATGTTTATCATTGCGATGCCGGTCGTTGAAATTATTGTCCTTTTGCTGTCAGGCAATCTGATTGGTTTTTGGCCAACGCTGTTCCTGATTGTAGCCACAGGTTTGATCGGAGCCTATTTGGCTAAACGGCAAGGGATGGAAACATGGAAAAAGGCACAGGAACAGATTCGTTACGGAATGATGCCAGGAAATGAAATCATTGATGGAATCTGTATCTTTATCGGAGCTGCACTTTTGCTGTCCCCTGGGCTCATCTCGGATATCATGGGATTGATCCTTGTGTTTCCGCCAACCCGGAATCTCCTCAAACCGATTGTTATCCGGTTTATCATGAACAGGATGAATAAAGGGAAAGTTACCATCATTCGGCATAAATAATATACGGCTGTCTAAAGGCTCAAGCTTTTAGGCAGCCTTTTTGGTCTGGAAAAAAGGTCAACAAAAGCATCCAAGTTTTTTATAGGGTGCTTTTTTTGCTTTTCATTGAAATGAGAGCTTCAATGTAAATCGGGTTTTGCCTGTTTCATCATTAAATGATGAATTCCACGAGAGTGAAAAAGTGTATAATAACAGGATTTTTAAACTATTAAGCCCTTGGAAACATTGGTAAATCTGGCTTTTCCGTGCTTAAAAATCTTTTTTTAGATTTTTTAGAAAAAACTGGTGACAAATTTATACAACGTGTTATATAATACAAACAGGAAATAAAACAACTGTATTATAACATATAAAAGTTGGAAAGGATGTGGAGAGGCAACATGATTACGGAAGCAAAAGGCTTACAAATTACAGGCAACATTAAGCCAGGATATGAACAAATACTTACAGCGGAAGCTCTTCAATTCATCGAAAGAATTGAACGGCATTTCAGTGGAAGAAGGGCAGAACTCCTAGAACGGCGGAAAAGCGTTCAGGAAGAACTGAATCAAGGCAAGCTTCCTGAT
The DNA here is from genome assembly GCF_002243645.1 of Peribacillus simplex NBRC 15720 = DSM 1321. Taxonomy (NCBI): domain Bacteria; kingdom Bacillati; phylum Bacillota; class Bacilli; order Caryophanales; family Bacillaceae; genus Peribacillus; species Peribacillus simplex. The sequence continues at coordinate 4,111,749 of NZ_CP017704.1, forward strand.
TTCCTTGAAGAAACGAAGCATATTCGTGAAAGTGATTGGACGATTGAGCCCCTCCCGAATGATTTGCAAGACCGCAGGGTTGAAATCACTGGACCTGTCGATCGTAAAATGATCATTAATGCCATGAACTCAGGTGCCAATGTATTCATGGCGGACTTTGAAGATGCCAATTCACCCACTTGGGAGAATTGCATTGATGGTCAATTGAATTTGCGCGATGCAATCCGCGGAACCATTTCATTTAAAAATCCAAATGGCAAAGTGTATGAGTTAAATGAAAGAACAGCTGTCCTAAAGGTAAGGCCACGCGGCTGGCATTTGGAGGAAAAACATGTCCTTTTAGATGGACAGCCTATATCAGCCAGCATTTTTGACTTTGGACTGTACTTTTACCACAATGCAAAAGCATTGGTCGAAAAACAAAGCGGTCCATACTTTTACTTACCAAAAATGGAAAGCCATCTCGAAGCAAGATTATGGAATGAAATATTCGTATATGCTCAGAACGATCTGAGAATTCCGCAAGGAACCATCAAGGCAACGGTCTTGATAGAAACGATTCTTGCTGCATTCGAAATGGACGAAATTCTGTACGAGCTGAAAGAACATTCGGCAGGCCTGAACTGTGGCCGCTGGGATTATATCTTTAGTTTCCTGAAAAAATTCCGTCACTCGGATGATGTTATCTTCCCAGACCGGCAGCAGGTCACGATGACCGTCCCGAACATGAGGGCGTATTCCTTACTGGCAATCAAAACATGTCACACTCGTAATGCTCCTGCAATTGGCGGGATGGCCGCGCAAATTCCTGTTAAAAATGACCCGGTTAAGAACGATGAGGCTTTTGCGAAAGTCCGGGCAGATAAAGAACGCGAAGCAAGAGACGGTCATGATGGAACATGGGTTGCCCACCCGGGTATGGTGAGCACGGCAAAAGAGGTTTTTGACCTGCTCGTCGCAAAACCGAATCAAATTTTCCGAAAACGGGAAGATGTCCATGTAACAGCTCAAGAGTTGCTGGCTGTACCGGAAGGAACGATCACAGAGGCAGGATTAAGGACGAATATTAACGTAGGCATTCAATATATCGCCTCTTGGTTAAGCGGCAGAGGTGCGGCACCCATCAATAACTTAATGGAAGATGCTGCAACCGCTGAAATTTCAAGGGCTCAAGTTTGGCAATGGATTCGTCATCCAAAAGGCATTCTCGAAGATGGCAGAAAAATAACCAAGGAATTATTCCATCAAATCAAAGAAGAAGAAGTGGCGGTCATTAAATCGGAAGTAGGGGAAGAAACTTTCAAATCAGGAAAGTTTGAAGAGTCTACTAAACTATTTGAACAATTGATTGAAGCGGATGACTTTGCAGATTTCTTAACCAACGCGGCATACGAAAAATTATCTTAATATTCAAAAAATATATTATAAATCAGGAGGAAATAAAGATGATGAATGAGAGAGCGCAAAAATTACAACAAAGCTGGGAAAATGACTCACGGTGGACTGGTATTAAACGTCCTTATACGGCAGAAGAAGTGATTAAACTAAGAGGTTCCATCGATATTGAACAAACATTGGCACGCCGTGGTTCTGAAAAACTATGGAATCTATTGAATACAGAGGATTTCATCAACGCATTAGGAGCATTGACTGGTAACCAAGCCATGCAGCAGGTGAAAGCTGGTTTAAAAGCAATCTACTTAAGCGGCTGGCAAGTGGCGGCAGATGCAAACATTGCAGGGCAAATGTACCCTGACCAAAGTTTATATCCAGCCAACTCCGTGCCGCAAGTAGTTAAACGCATTAATCAGACACTTCAGCGTGCAGACCAAATCAGCTTTGCTGAGGGAAAAAATGATATCGATTGGTTCGCTCCAATCGTGGCGGATGCTGAAGCAGGCTTTGGCGGTTCCCTTAACGTTTTCGAATTAATGAAAGGCATGATCGAAGCTGGAGCGGCAGGCGTTCACTTTGAAGACCAGCTTTCTTCCGAGAAAAAATGTGGTCACCTAGGCGGTAAAGTCCTTCTTCCAACCCAAACGGCAGTACGTAATTTAGTTTCCGCCCGATTGGCAGCCGACGTAATGGGTACACCGACTATCTTGATTGCCCGTACGGATGCTGATGCTGCAGATTTAATCACCGATGATATTGATCCCGTCGATGCACCATTCATCACTGGTGAAAGGACCCCAGAAGGATTCTACCGCACGAATGCAGGTCTTGACCAAGCAATTGCAAGAGGCCTTGCTTATGCGCCGTATGCCGACCTTATCTGGTGTGAGACTTCTGAACCTAATCTAGCGGATGCTCGCCGCTTTGCCGAAGCGATCCATGCAGAGTTCCCGGGCAAACTGCTTGCTTACAATTGTTCTCCATCATTTAACTGGAAAGCGAAATTAAGTGATGAAGAGATTGCCAATTATCAAGTGGAATTGGGTAAATTGGGTTATAAATTCCAATTCGTTACACTTGCAGGCTTCCACTCATTGAATCACAGCATGTTCAACCTTGCTCTTGGTTATAAAGATCGCGGCATGGCTGCATACTCAGAACTTCAACAAGCGGAGTTCGCTAGTGAGCCCGACGGCTATACAGCAACACGTCATCAGCGTGAAGTGGGAACTGGTTACTTTGATGAAGTGGCACAAGTCGTTTCTGGTGGAACATCATCCACAACAGCACTTGCAGGTTCTACTGAAACAGAACAATTCGAGACGTCAAAATAATTTTAGCTTAAAACCAAAAATCCGCCTTGTAGCCGAGGCGGATTTTTAAATGGAAATGGGTGAATGCTAATAGATGTCTGGATTAACTTAAGTGGTTTTCTTTGTATCTCCGATGATGAAAGTCCATATGGCTTTGAAGACATTTGCACGCTGAAGTGTATTGAATATGACAAGTACGACAGGTCCTGCAATCAGCCCTAGGAAACCGATCAATTTGAAGCCGATGAACAAGGCGATGAGAGTGGCAAGCGGATCCAAACCAATACTGGAAGAAAGTACTTTTGGCTCTATTAACTGACGCTGGACAACGACGATTATGTAAAGGACGGACAAACCGATTGCAAGACTTGTATTCCCGGCGATGAATTCAAAGATGATCCAAGGTATGAAAATCGTACCTGTCCCTAAATAGGGAATGATATCGACCAGTCCACATATCAGGGCAATGGTAATTGAGTAATTCACCCCCAAAATGAGAAATCCGATTAAAATCGTGACAGTCGTCAATGAAACAAGAGTGAATTGTGCACGGATAAACCCGAACAAAGCCCGTTTTAAGTCCCAAAATAAACGCTTGGCACCCGCAAAAATCTTATCAGGCAACACTTTTCCGGTCATGCGGCCAAAGGTATCCCAATCTTTGCTGATGAAGAAAGTGCCCAGCAGGGTAAAAAGGAGTGCTGTTGCTGTAGTTGGAAACCATCCGATGATTGTGGGGATGTTCTTCAAGAAAGCTTGAATGAAGCCGCTTACTCCGGTAGTGATGGATTCACCGATATTTTGGATATTCTTGAGGACTGTGTCTTGCTGTTCGATATCCAAATTATTGAACATGGCAGCTATTTGATTATATAAAGGGATGACGGTGGAAGCGATATATGTTTCTATATAATCCACGATGGTTTCAATGTGTTTCGGGATGACTCCGGCAAGGTAGTTGGTCCCTGAAATGATTTCGGTAACCAGTAAGGTGATAAGACCCGCAAATAAAAGGAAAATGAGTAAAAGGGAAACGAATACAGCCAACCCCCGTGGCAGCCTTCCTTTCCTTTCGAAAAAAGTGACCAGGGGATTCATCAAGAAAGCGATTATCAGGGCAATGATGAATGGATATGTATATTTAGATAAATAAAACAAGGCAATTCCACCTAAAATTATCCCTCCGACGACCAGTAAAGAGCGAATGAAACGATACATATATACCGGATTCAAGTCATATCCTCCTTCAATCATAAAGTTTGTATTATAATTGTAACGATGATGGAAAAGAAAGGAAAGATTCTTTCATCTTTCGGCTTAACTTTTTTCCGCCGATGCATCGTTCCATAAATCATTTTTCTCCTAGGAAATAGGGGAGTTTGTTATGTTAAAATAACAAAAACAGAAGGAAGAAGGTGTAGGGATATTGATCAACGGTCCTGTTGTATTTTTAATTCTGCTTGCTGCAATCGGTTGGTTTGGGAAAAATACCTCACTGATCATGGCTGCAGGTTTTCTTTTAAGCATGAAACTGATTGGCCTCGACGCTAAAGTGTTTCCATACCTGGAAGCGAAAGGAATCAACCTGGGCGTTACGATCATTACGATTTCCGTACTAATACCCATAGCAAACGGGGCGATAGGTTTCAAGGAACTTGGAGACGCGATAAAATCTCCTTATGCCTGGATTGCGCTTGCATCAGGAATAGCGGTTGCTCTCATAGCAAAAAATGGGATTACGCTCCTATCACATGATCCTCATATTACCACGGCTCTTGTTTTTGGGACGATTCTGGCGGTCGCATTATTCAAAGGTGTGGCTGTCGGTCCGTTAATCGGGGCGGGAATTGCTTATTTATGCATGCAGATATTCAATTTTTTTAAATGAAGAGAGTCGCAAAGGGTAGAAAAGTCCGTCAGTACTGGGAATGTAAATTTTCTATTTAATGTTTCGTTTATTCTGCTTTGAGGCAAATTTTCAAAAAAACGTTTTGAATCGCATTAAAAAAAGCAAGAGAATATGTAGCTAATTTTTCTAATAAAATAATAATTTTTTCACATTTTAAGTGCTTTTCATTCCCAAAAAAGTGTTTATTGTTTATAATAATCATGTAACTGCTCTGATTTATTAAAATTGGGATTCAGAATATCATTGATATTTTTGAGGAATCTTAAAAAAAGATGTAGTTATTGAGCAAGCGCTCACTAGGAATAGCTACAAGCATTATTTTTAGAATTTCTTATTAAAGATTATCGTACATTTTACTATTGTTGGGGTCATATTCTGTGAACGCTTCCAATACAAGATGTATGTCTTCTGCTAAAAAATAGATGGTTGTTTACAATAGCTAATTTCTTGGAAGCGCTATATTTATACGCTAATAGCAAGGGCATAGGGGAATATTTAGGAAAAGGAGAGATTTAGTATGACAGCAACAAAAGGTCTTGAAGGTGTGGTAGCAACAACTTCATCAGTAAGCTCCATTATCGATGACACATTAACGTATGTAGGTTATGACATCGATGATTTGGCTTCAAACGCAACATTCGAGGAAGTAATCTATCTTTTATGGCACGGAGCTCTTCCGAACAAAAGCCAACTAGAAGAATTAACTAAACAACTTGCTGAAAATGCTGAAATTCCAGCTGAAGTGGTTAATCACTTCAAAACATACCCAATTGATAAAGTACATCCAATGGGAGCTCTTCGCACTGCAGTATCTCTTCTTGGTCTTTATGATGAAGAAGCAGATGTGATGAGTGAAGAAGCTAACTATCGTAAAGCAATCCGCATCCAAGCAAAAATCCCTACATTGGTAACAACTTTCGCTCGCATCCGTCAAGGGAAAGAAGCTGTTGCTCCACGTACAGATTTAAGCTTTGCTGCAAACTTCTTATATATGTTAAGCGGTAACGAACCAACGGCAATCGAAGAAGAAGCATTCAACAAAGCATTGGTTCTTCATGCTGACCATGAATTAAACGCTTCTACATTCACTGCACGCGTTTGTGTGGCTACATTATCTGATATCTATTCTGGCGTAACTTCTGCCATCGGCGCTTTAAAAGGCCCACTTCACGGCGGAGCTAACGAACAAGTCATGAAAATGCTTACAGACATTGGTTCAGTTGATAACGTTGAGCCATATATCAACGAAAAATTAGCCAATAAAGAAAAAATCATGGGCTTTGGCCACCGTGTATACCGTAAAGGTGATCCTCGTGCTAAACACCTTAAAGAAATGTCACAAAAACTGACTGAACTTACTGGACAACCGCAATATTATGATATGTCCATCAAAATTCATGAAATCGTGACTGGTCAAAAAAATCTTCCGCCGAACGTGGATTTCTATTCTGCTTCCGTATACCACAGTTTAGGTATCGAACATGACCTATTTACACCAATCTTTGCTGTAAGCCGTGCTTCAGGCTGGATCGCTCATATCCTTGAGCAATATTCAAACAACCGCCTTATCCGTCCGCGTGCAGAGTATGTTGGACCAGGTATGCAAAAATACGTACCGATTGAAAAACGCTAATTAAAAGTTTTTTCTAAAAATCATTTTTTATTTCATCGAATTTGTAGTAAATTAATAGATGTGAGTAAAAAAGGTTAGTGGTTCTGCCTCATTTAATGGCAGGCCATCTAACCTTTGAATTTGAATCGGAGGTAAGAGACATGACACAAAGCCAAAAAATCACAGTTACTAACGGTGCTCTTAACGTACCAAACAACCCAATCGTTCCTTATATTGAGGGAGACGGAATCGGTCCTGATATCTGGGCTGCAGCATCCCGCGTTTTAGACGCAGCAGTTGAAAAAGCTTACAATGGCGAAAAGAAAATCGAATGGAAAGAAGTTTTAGCTGGACAAAAAGCATTTGACCAAACGGGCGAATGGCTTCCACAAGAAACTCTTGATGTCATTAACGAATATCTAATCGCTATTAAAGGACCTCTTACAACTCCAATCGGTGGCGGTATCCGCTCATTGAACGTTGCATTGCGTCAAGTATTGGACTTATTCGTATGTCTTCGTCCAGTACGTTACTTTGATGGTGTACCTTCACCAGTTAAACGTCCAGAAGACACTGACATGGTCATCTTCCGTGAAAACACTGAAGACATCTATGCTGGTATCGAATATGCAAAAGGTTCTGACGAAGCTAAGAAATTAATCGAATTCCTACAAAATGAATTCGCTGTTCAAAACATTCGTTTCCCTGAAACTTCAGGTATCGGAATCAAACCGATTTCCGAAGAAGGAACAAAACGTCTTGTTCGCGCTGCACTTAACTATGCGATCAAAGAAGGCCGTAAGTCATTAACGCTTGTTCATAAAGGTAACATCATGAAATTCACGGAAGGTGCATTCAAAACTTGGGGTTATGAAGTTGCAGAACAAGAATTCGCCGATAAAGTGTTCACATGGAACCAATATGACAAAATTAAAGATGCTGAAGGCACTGAAGCTGCTAACAAAGCACAATCTGCTGCTGAAGCTGAAGGCAAAATCATCGTTAAAGATTCCATTGCTGATATCTTCTTACAACAAATTCTGACTCGTCCTAAAGAGTTTGATGTTGTTGCAACAATGAACTTGAACGGAGATTACATTTCTGATGCATTAGCTGCACAAGTTGGCGGAATCGGTATCGCTCCAGGAGCAAACATCAACTACGAAACTGGACATGCCATCTTCGAAGCAACTCACGGAACGGCTCCTAAATATGCTGGTCTTGATAAAGTTAACCCATCTTCAGTCCTTCTTTCAGGCGTTCTTTTACTTGAGCACCTTGGCTGGAACGAAGCTGCAAACAGCATCACTAAATCAGTGGAACAAACAATCGCTTCTAAAGTTGTTACATACGACTTTGCCCGCCTAATGGAAGGTGCAACAGAAGTTAAATGTTCTGAGTTCGCTGACGAGCTTATCAAAAACCTTAAATAATTCATTATATGCTTTCTGGAAAAGTGCCTGAACGGGCTGCTTTTCCAGGAGGCTTATATATATTTTCATGAGGATGTTAAAAGTATTCCAAAAGTATGTATATATTTTAAGGAGGAAATAACATGTCTAAACGTAAAAAAATCACAGTGGTAGGTGCTGGATTCACTGGTGCTACAGCAGCATTCCTAGCAGCTCAAAAAGAACTTGGTGATATCGTTTTAGTTGATATTCCGCAAGCTGAAAACCCTACAAAAGGTAAAGCTCTTGATATGGCGGAAGCAGGACCTGTTCTCGGTTTCGATGCTAACATCATCGGTACATCCGACTATGCAGAAACAGCTGATTCCGACGTAGTGATCATCACTGCCGGAATTGCCCGTAAGCCCGGCATGAGCCGTGACGACTTAGTTCAAACTAACCAAAAAGTTATGAAATCAGTAACTAAAGAAGTAGTTAAATATTCCCCTAATACAACAATCATCGTTTTGACTAACCCTGTAGATGCAATGACTTACACTGTATACAAAGAATCAGGTTTCCCTAAAGAACGCGTTATCGGACAATCGGGTGTTCTTGATACAGCTCGTTTCCGCACTTTCGTAGCTCAAGAATTAAACTTATCCGTTAAAGATGTAACTGGTTTCGTACTTGGCGGACACGGAGACGATATGGTTCCTCTAGTGCGTTACTCTTATGCAGGCGGAATTCCTTTGGAAACATTGATCCCTCAAGATCGTTTAGAAGCAATAGTGGCTCGTACCCGCACTGGCGGCGGAGAAATCGTAAACCTTCTTGGTAACGGAAGCGCATATTATGCACCAGCTGCATCACTAGTGGAAATGGCTGAAGCGATCCTTAAAGATCAACGTCGCGTTCTTCCATCCATCGCGTATCTTGAAGGCGAATACGGATTTGAAGGTATCTACCTTGGAGTGCCGACTGTACTAGGTGCAAACGGTATTGAACAAATCATCGAACTTGAATTGACTGAAGATGAAAAAGCGGCACTTTCAAAATCAGTTGAATCAGTTAAAGCGGTAATGCAAGTCCTTCAATAAGAGATCATGATCAGACTGCCCGGATATTGGAAGAAAAGGCCAAGGCCTTTTTCCAACTCCGGGCAGTTTTTTAATCCGCTTCAAAAGACCGCTGGAACTTAAAATCTCCCTGCAGAAGATAAGAATAACTTTCTTTCCGTTTTTTTATGTGTAAATTTCATATAATATTCTTTATAATGGAAGTGGATGAGTAGACCAAGAAATTGGTCTTTTGGGTAATACATAATTCAGGAGGATCTAATGTCAAAGAAAATTCTCGTAGTGGATGATGAACAATCAATAGTTACCTTACTTCAGTACAATTTAGAACAATCAGGCTATTCGGTAATCACAGCTTCGGATGGAGAACAAGGGCTGGAGGCTGCCGTGGATATACGCCCCGATTTAGTGGTATTGGATTTGATGCTGCCTAAAATGGACGGGCTTGAAGTATGTAAGCAGCTTCGCCAGCAAAAAATCAATATACCGATCTTGATGCTGACAGCTAAGGACGATGAATTTGATAAGGTGCTGGGACTTGAACTAGGGGCGGATGATTACTTGACCAAGCCGTTTAGTCCTAGGGAGGTAGTGGCCCGGATTAAAGCCATTTTAAGAAGATCCCAGTTGCAAGCTAACGGCAGTGAGTCAAGTCAGGATCAGGAAGATGGTCTCTTGAAATTAGGGGAATTGAAAGTGTTCCCGGAACGATACGAAGCATTCTTTGATGAACAGCAATTAGAATTGACTCCAAAGGAATTTGAATTACTTTTATACTTGGCGAAGAATAAGGGAAGAGTGCTGACCAGGGATCAACTGCTTAGTGCGGTATGGAATTATGATTTCGCGGGTGACTCACGAATTGTCGATGTCCATATTAGCCATCTTCGTGAAAAAATAGAGAAAGATACAAAAAAACCTCTCTATATTAAAACGATAAGGGGCTTGGGGTATAAGCTTGAGGAGCCTAAAAAAGAATGACGACCTATCGTAAAAAGCTCTTATATACCCTCATCACATTGGTGATGGTCGTCCTGATGGCCGTGGGCTTTTTATTAGGGCACTTGTTCAAAAGTTATTATATTAAAACGTTCAATGAGCGTATACAGAACGAAACATTTTTCATTTCTACATATATTCAGGAGCATGGCGGGATCGATTCCTTTTTGGAAAAAGGGAAGACGGCAAAACTTACACCTCTTTTAGATTCGAATTTAACCATTCTCTCCACGAATGGGGAAATATTATACGATTCGACATCATCCAATGAAATACTTAAAAGCCATGCCAATGTCCTACGTAAAATAACATTGGAAAAAGGGCTTAAGCATGGGGAAGGGTATGAAGTGGTCGAAGGGGAATCGGATGTCCATTATTATTGGAAGACGGTTGAAAAGGATGGAGAGATTGAAGGCTTTGTCGTTCATAGCAATGAAATAGAGGCCATCCATCAAGTGAATAAACAAATGTGGCAAATATTGATCATTTGTTTAGGGGTTGCCTTGATCATCATTCTCATGCTTGCGAGCAAAATCACTTCATATTATACCCGTCCGATCGAAGAGGCGACGATGGCAGCCATTGAACTGGCAAAAGGGAATTATGGAACCCGGACATTCGGGCGGCATTCCGATGAAACGGGAATGCTGACAACTTCCTTGAACATATTGGCGAGGAATCTTCAGGAAACAGAGATAGCGAGGGAAATGAATCAGGATCGTTTGGAAACACTTGTTGAAAATATCGGTAGTGGTGTCTTGCTGATAGACAGTAAAGGGTATACCACTTTAATCAACCGGGAATTCAAGAAAAGCTTCCATGTGAACGGCGCTACGTTTTTGTTTCAGGAATATTATTCAGTCATTAAAGATCAGCAAGTGATAGCCATCATCGAAGAGATCTTTCGAACGGAAAAAACGATAAAACGACAGGTGAAGATACCGCTTGCCATAGAACGTAAGCATTTTGAGATTTACGGAGCTCCCATTATCGGGAATCATGATGAATGGAAGGGGATCCTCCTCATTTTCCATGATATCACCGAATTGAAAAGGCTCGAGCAGATGCGGAAGGATTTCGTGGCTAATGTTTCCCATGAATTGAGAACCCCGATCACTTCTATTAAAGGCTTTTCTGAAACATTGTTAGATGGCGCCTTAAAAGACGAAAAGACCTTAAAGCACTTTTTATCGATTATCCTGAAAGAAAGTGATCGGCTGCAAGAACTCATTCAGGAGCTTCTGAATTTATCCAAAATGGAGCAACAGGAATTCGTTTTAAACGCAGGGGTCGTGGATATTACTAAAGTACTTGGCGAAATACAAGAGATGCTTATAGGTAAGCTGAAGGAAAAAGAAGTATCCCTTGAAATTAAGACATCACCGGAACCAGTATTCATTGAAGGGGAATCTGACAGGATCAAACAGGTTTTCATCAATTTGATTACGAACGCATTGACCTATACACCGAATGGCGGCAGGGTCACCGTTGATATCATTGAAAATGAACAGACAGTTGATATTGCAGTTCAAGACAGCGGGATCGGCATCGAGGAGAAAGAACTGCCGAGGATCTTTGAACGGTTTTACCGGATCGATAAGGCGAGGAGCCGCGATTCAGGAGGAACGGGCATTGGACTGGCAATCGTCAAGCATATAATAGAAGTCCATAAAGGTAAAATCAATGTGGAAAGCACACCTGGAACCGGGACGACTTTTACAGTCACTTTAAATAAAAGCTTAAAAGGAAAAATGTAGCGGGTTTCTTATTTACATGTCCTTTACAATTCCTTAAAACGGACTTCATAATGCAGGGGTACAATGGTTGTACAACCCCTCATCCAAGGAGTTAAACATTGACAGAGACATAGTCTCTGTCTTTAATTTTGGCTATATTCCCCGGGAACCATTCCTCTATCCTATTTTTCTAGGAAAATATTTGATTTTTATGAAACTTTAGGCCCTTTCTTGCGTAAATAAGATATAACTGCAAAGAAGGGGTGATACATATCGTTAGCTTAAAGAGGATATATACGATCACAGGACTTGTCTTTCTTATTTTAATTTTAGGTGTAGTTGCGATATCGACCTGGTACACGGTTGATGAATCCGATCAAGCTGTCATAATGACGTTTGGTAAAGTGGAGCAGACGATAACGGAACCGGGACTTCACTTTAAACTGCCTTGGCCCATTCAATCGGTCGAGAAATTATCCAAAGAAACATTCAGTCTTAAATTTGGATATAAGGAAGAGGATGGAGAAGTGAAGGATTACCCGAGTGAGACCAAAATGATTACGGGTGATGAAAATATTGTGCTGGCCGACCTAGTGGTTCAGTGGAAAATCACCGACCCTCCAAAATATTTATACAATGCGGATGATCCAGAAAAAATATTATACGATACGACTTCAGCTGCATTACGGAGCATTATCGGCAGCACGAAAATCGATGATGCCCTTACATCTGGTAAAGCGCAAATCGAAGCGGATGTACGCGATTTATTGTCACAGCTAATGGAGAAATATGATGTCGGGATTTCCATATCTGCGGTTAAACTTCAGGACGTGGAGTTACCGAATGAAGAAGTTCGGAAAGCATTTACCAATGTAACGGATGCCCGGGAAACGGCGAATACGAAAATCAACGAAGCGGATAAATATGAAAATAAGCGTATGAATGAAGCGGAAGGGGAAAAAGATGCCCTCATTTCACAGGCTAATGGGGATAAAGCTGCCCGTACGGAAGCTGCCCGCGGGGATGTAGCGGTCTTTGAAAAATTACTCAGTGAGTATAAGGGCAATAAGGGAATTACGAAGGACCGCCTTATTATTGAGACCCTTGAGGAAGTATTGCCGAATGCAGAGATTTATATTATGAATGATGATGGAAACACAATGAAGTACTTGCCGCTTCGCTCCCTTGAAAAGGAAGAAACAAAAAAAACTCCTGCCCCTGATGAAGCCACTATACCTGAAGAAGAAACGAAAAAAGGGAATGCATCGGAAGAAAAAGCGACAGGGGAAGGGGGCACTAAACAATGAGCGGGAAAATAATAGATTTTTCTGAGTTGAAAAAAGGGGATTTTCATTGGAGGGGCTATGTGAGAATCGGCATTTTCCTGATTATATTCATCGCGTTGCTGCTAATCATCTTCACCAATGTATATATCGTCAAAGAGGGCGAATACAAAGTCGTCCGTCAATTCGGTGAGGTGGTAAGGATCGATAAGACCCCGGGATTGAAGGTGAAGGTGCCATTCATTCAGAGTATCATGACCTTGCCGAAGTATCAGATGACTTCTGATGTTTCCGAAGCGGAAATCAATACGAAAGATAAAAAGCGGATGCTGATCGATAACTATGCGGTTTGGAGAATAGAAGATCCGAAGAAATTGATTACAAATGCAAGGACACTTGAGAATGCCGAAACGAAAATGGAAGAGTTCATCTATTCGGCAGTTCGTTCAGAGCTGGGCCAGCTGAATTATGATGAGATCATCAATGATGAGAAGTCATCCAGAGGAAGTTTAAACGACCGCATAACCGAAAAAGTCAACGATCTGCTGCAAAAGGACAGTTATGGAATCAGCTTGACGGATGTCCGGATAAAGCGGACTGACCTGCCCGCCGAAAACGAAGCATCCGTCTTCAAGAGGATGATTTCCGAGCGGGAATCGAAAGCGCAAGAATACCTATCCAAAGGTGATGCGAAGAAGAACCGTATCATTGCGGATACTGATCGGAAAGTGAAAGAACTGCTCTCTACTGCAGAGGCTGATGCAGAAGTGATCAGGGCTGAAGGAGAAGGGGAAGCAGCGAAAATCTATAATAAGTCGTTTTCCAAAGACCCCGAATTCTATAAACTATATCGGACTCTTGAATCCTACAAAAAAACGATTGGAGATCAAACGGTCATCGTTCTTCCTTCGGATTCCCCTTATGCCAGCTTGTTAATGGGAAATACTAAATAACCTTGATGCCGTCATTTTTCTTTCCGCTTCTACTCATGGTAGAATAGAGAAAGAAAATGAACGGCTTTTTTTGCGTTTTTATATAGAAGCTATAACTACATAAACCTGTATGACTGGAGGAAGACGGATTTGGATAAAAAGTTAGTACTCATAGATGGAAACAGCATTGCATACCGTGCGTTTTTTGCGCTTCCGCTCTTGAATAATGATAAGGGGGTCCATACGAATTCCGTGTACGGATTCACCATGATGCTCAACCGCATTCTTGATGAAGAAAAGCCAACGCACATACTTGTGGCATTCGATGCGGGTAAAACGACATTCAGGCATGCATCATTTAAAGAATATAAGGGAGGGCGCCAAAAAACGCCGCCAGAATTATCCGAGCAATTCCCTTTCATTCGCGAGCTGCTTGATTGTTTTCAAATAAAAAGGTATGAACTGGAGAACTACGAAGCCGATGATATTATCGGTACGCTGTCTTTACAAGCGGAAAAAGATGGTTTTGAAGTGAAGGTAATTTCCGGTGATAAGGATTTAACACAATTATCCTCCCCTAGTACGACGGTTTCCATCACGAAAAAGGGGATTACTGAAATTGAGGAATACACTCCAAAGCATATACATGAAAAATACGGTCTATCCCCCTTGCAAATCATTGATTTAAAAGGGCTGATGGGAGATGCCTCCGACAATATTCCCGGTATACCGGGTGTTGGTGAAAAGACTGCCCTTAAATTATTGCATCAATTTGAAACGGTTGAAAACCTTCTGCAGTCGATTGATGAGGTAAGCGGACAAAAATTGAAAGAGAAAATAGAAGAACATAAAGACCTGGCCCTATTAAGCAAAGAGCTGGCTACAATAACGAGGGAAGCGCCGCTTGAAGTTTCCGTGAACGAGACCGAGTACACTGGCATGGATCAGGATCGAGTCATCTCGTTCTATAAAGAGCTTGGCTTTTCGACTTTGCTCGATAAATTGGATGTAACGGAAAGTGCACCGCTTGAACAGGAGAAAATAGAGGTGCACACGGCTGAAATGACAGAAGGAATGTTTGCAGATGAAAGTGCTTTGTATGTTGAAATTTTAGAAGATAATTATCATCGTGCAGATATAATAGGGATCGCCATCAGTAATGAACAAGGTCATTTTTACTTCCATGGAGAAGATGCTCTGAATTTCGGGGCATTTAAATCCTGGGCAGAGGATGAAACAAAAAAGAAAACGGTTTTCGATGCGAAGCGTACGGTTGTGGCACTGCGTCATCGAGGAGTCGAAATAAAAGGCATCGATTTTGATGTGTTTTTAGCATCCTATATCCTGGATCCGGCAGAGTCAGTGGACGAAGTCGCAGAAATCACGAAAACTCAAGGTGCTATCCGGCTTGAAACGGATGATGCTTTTTATGGAAAAGGTGCAAAACGCAAGATACCTGAGGAAGCGGAATTGAGGGAGCATATTGCCAGAAAATCGAAGGCGATCCTTTCTCTGAAAGAACCGATGATTGATAAGCTGCAAGAGTTCGAGCAACTTCACCTATTTACGGAACTGGAGCTGCCACTGTCGATCATCCTGGCCAATATGGAATGGCAGGGAATCAAGGTGGATATAGGTCGACTGAAAAACATGGGACAGGAATTGGCCATTCGCTTAAGAAACATCGAAGCTCGAATCTTTGATTTGGCTGGAGAGGCTTTCAATATCAATTCACCTAAACAGCTTGGGGCCATCCTGTTTGAAAAGTTGGAGCTTCCGGTCATGAAGAAAACCAAAACAGGTTATTCGACTTCAGCCGATGTGCTGGAAAAACTGGAGAGCAAGCATGATATCATTAAGGAAATACTACTGTATCGCCAGCTTGGTAAGCTGCAATCCACTTATATTGAAGGATTGCTTAAAGTGGTCAATGGCAAAACGGACAAGGTGCACACCCGGTTCAACCAAGCATTGACCCAGACAGGACGGTTAAGTTCTACAGATCCCAATCTTCAGAATATCCCGATCAGATTGGAAGAAGGCAGGAAAATCAGGCAGGCCTTCATTCCTTCCGAAAAGGATTGGATCATTTTTGCTGCCGACTACTCCCAGATCGAGTTACGCGTCCTGGCGCATATCGCCAATGACGACGGATTGGTGGAAGCATTCCGGGCCGGGATGGACATCCATACAAGGACAGCTATGGATGTATTCCATGTATCGGCAGAGCAAGTCACTTCGAACATGAGGCGCCATGCCAAAGCGGTCAACTTCGGAATCGTTTATGGTATAAGTGACTACGGGCTATCGCAAAGTCTTGGTATCACGAGAAAAGAAGCTGGAGAGTTCATCGAGAAGTATTTAAGAAGCTTTCCTGGTGTTCAGGAATATATGGAAGAAAGCATACATGAGGCCCGTCAAAAAGGGTATAGCACGACTTTAATGCAAAGAAGGCGCTATATACCTGAAATAACAAGCAGGAATTTCAACATCAGGAGCTTTGCCGAAAGGACAGCGATGAATACGCCGATTCAGGGCAGCGCCGCGGATATCATCAAGCTTGCCATGATAAACATGAATAAGCGCCTGACAAAGGAAGGGCTTAAAACGAGAATGCTACTTCAGGTGCATGATGAATTGATTTTTGAAACTCCTCCTGAGGAACTCGAAATCCTTAAAGTGATCGTTCCGGAGGAAATGGAAAATGCCATTGAATTGAACGTGCCCCTTAAAGTGGATTATGCTTTCGGGCCAACATGGTTTGATGCCAAATAATAAAAGATAGGTGATTGCAATGCCAGAACTTCCAGAAGTGGAAACAGTCAGAAGAACGTTAGAGCAGCTCGTACTCGGAAAAGAGATCAAGGAAGTGTCCGTTTTCTGGCCAAAGATCATTAAAGCGCCTGAGCCTGTCGAACAGTTTCAGGATGCTTTAAGAGGGCAGACGATCCAGGGAATAGGTCGTCGGGGCAAGTTCCTCATTTTTACCTTGGATGATTATTCGATGGTTTCGCATTTAAGGATGGAGGGGAAATACGGCGTCCATCCAAAAGAGGAGCCGTATGATAAGCATACTCATGTGATCTTCACTTTCACGGATGGCAGTGAACTTCGGTACAGGGATGTCCGGAAATTCGGAACGATGCATCTATTTGCCAAAGGGGAAGAACTTGAGCGGTTGCCCCTGTTGCACTTAGGGCCTGAACCTTTATCTGAAGATTTTACTGTCGAGGGGCTTAGTGCGAAGTTGGCTAAAACCAACAGGAAAATCAAGCCCGTTCTCCTTGATCAAACGATTGTCGTTGGGATTGGGAATATATATGTGGACGAGTCGTTATTCCGTTCCGGTATCCATCCTGAGAGAATCGCATCTTCACTCTCATTGCAGGAAATCAAAACGTTGCATGCAGAAATCATCGCAACGTTAGGTGAAGCTGTGGAAAAAGGAGGTAGTACGATTCGTTCATACATTAATTCCCAGGGGGAAATCGGCATGTTTCAGTTGGAACTGAATGTTTATGGACGGAAAGGCGAGAACTGCAAAACATGCGGCACGCCCCTTGAAAAAATGGTTGTTGCAGGACGCGGCACACATATTTGCCCGATATGCCAGCCGCTAAAATAGGTAATGTTTTTTCAAACACATCGGATGGGCTCCTTCCATATACTAGGGTAGCAACGAGAAGGGAAGGAGTAATATTCCGATGTGGCTACAAATTATTTTTCTCGCTTTTGCAGTTAGTATTGACGGATTTGGCGTAGGTTTGACATTTGGTATGCGGAAGATGAAAATCCCCTTAAGGTCAATAGCGGTCATCTCAGTTTGTTCTGCATTGAGTTTAGGTATAGCGATGGTCATCGGGCAATTCATCAGTCAGCTCATATCTATCGGGGCGGCTGAAAAAACGGGTGGCATCATCCTCATTTTTCTTGGTGCCTGGATGGTGTACCAGTATTTTAAGCCTGAAAAAGATCTGAAAGATGATAGATATCATGAAAAGATCATCTTTAATTTTGAAATTAAATCACTTGGGGTAGTTATTAATATTTTACAAAAACCATTGAATGCCGATTTTGATAAATCAGGTACGATAACGGGTGTTGAAGCGCTTGTTCTGGGGTTTGCACTTTCTCTGGATGCGTTCGGTGCCGGAGTTGGTGCGGCTATGATCGGGATTTCACCGATTATCCTCGCAGGGTGCATCGCTATTATGAGTTCGATTTTCATTTGGAGCGGGCTTCAAAGCGGGAAATTGCTTTCAAATAATAAACTTGTCCAGCATTTGACCTTTCTTCCAGGTGTACTATTAATTCTCATCGGTTTATTCAAATTATGAAACATGGTTAAAAGGGGGAGCTTATGGGACAAATCATCGGAATCACCGGAGGCATCGCCAGTGGGAAAAGCAGTGTCAGCCTCTATCTACAGGAACTCGGATTCACGATTGTCGATGCAGATCTGGCTTCCCGTGCTGTCGTTGAGCCGGGTGAGGAAGCCTATCATCAAGTTGTGAAGGCATTTGGTGAAGATATCTTATTGACGGATGGGAATATAGATCGCGTAAAGCTAGGATCGATCATATTTCATGATGAGGAAAAGAGATTGCTATTGAATGGCATCGTGCATCCTGCCGTCAGGAATTGGATGCGCCTCAAAACGGAAGAGGCACTATCATCAGGGGAAGAAACGGTGTTTATGGATATTCCGCTCCTATTCGAAAGCAAGCTGACATTCATGGTGGAAAAGACGCTTTTGGTTTATGTGGATGAGCAAGTTCAATTGCAACGATTAATGAACAGGAATGGTCTTTCGGAGACGGAGGCACTTGCCAGGATCAATTCACAAATGCCCTTGGCTGATAAAAAGGTCTTAGCGGATGCCGTCATCGATAATAATGGAGACATTAATGAAACGAAGAGGCAAGTGAAGTCCGTACTTAGCGAATGGCATGTCATATAAGTGTGATAAAAAGAAGAAACCACCCGGTTTCTTCTTTTTATGTTAAAAAATAAGAACTATCCGCATTTTTATTAGCACAATTCCATTGAATTATGTTATACTAATTACATAAGAGAGGTAATAAGTATAACATTAATATTTTCTGGAGGGTCCGAACAATGAATTCAAGAATAGCGATTAACGGATTTGGGAGAATTGGAAGAATGGTTTTCCGAAAGGCCATATTAGATGAGAGTTTGGACATTGTTGCCATTAATGCAAGCTATCCAGCTGAAACTTTAGCACACTTACTAAAATATGATACGATACATGGTAAATTCGACGGTATCATTATAGCGGAAGATGATTCACTAGTAGTGAATGGCCGCCGAGTAAAACTAATAAATAACCGCGATCCAAAGCTATTGCCTTGGAAAGAGATGAACATAGATATTGTAATTGAAGCCACGGGCAAATTCAATGATCGTTCTAAAGCGGCTCTTCATTTAGATGCAGGAGCAAAAAGAGTTATTTTATCAGCGCCGGGTAAAAATGAAGACGTTACCATTGTAATGGGAGTAAATCAGGAAGTGCTGGAAATTGACAAGCATTTCGTCATATCCAATGCATCTTGTACAACCAACTGTCTTGGACCGGTTGCAAAAGTGCTTGATGAAAAATTCGGCATAAACAACGGTTTAATGACAACGATACATTCTTATACAAATGATCAAAATAATATCGATAACCCGCACAAAGACTTAAGACGTGCCCGTGCCGCTGCGGAAAGTATCATTCCTACGACTACAGGAGCTGCAAAAGCCATCTCCCTAGTGTTGCCGCAATTAAAAGGCAAGCTTCATGGAATGGCATTACGCGTACCGACACCTAACGTATCTCTAGTCGATCTTGTTGTGGATTTAAACTGTGATGTCACCATTGATGAAGTGAACCAAGCCTTCATCGATGCTTCAGAAAATGAACTCAAAGGAATTATGGAATTCACGATGGAACCTTTAGTTTCCAGTGATTTCAAAACGAATCCTCACTCTGCAATCATCGATGGTTTGACGACGATGATGATTGGGGACAGGAAAGTGAAAGTCCTTGCATGGTATGATAATGAGTGGGGTTACTCCAACCGGGTAGTGGACCTTGTGAAATTGGTTGGATCCGAGTTGAAAAAAACTTCCGAAGTCGAATTATCAGTACAATAATGAAAAAATCGAGCCTGCTAAATTTTTTTTAGCGGGCTATTTTTAATTCAGTGATTAATCAATTTCTGGCTGCCTTAGGGCGCTGAATAAACATGAAATCAGAACTTGCTCTTCTTTGGAACCTTCGCTATATCCCTATTACATATAAAGTTTATCTTTCCAAAAATTCAATTTGGAGTTGCAAAAAAAATTCAAACCATATATACTATGAATCGTGAACTTCTTCAAAAGCGGTTTGCATGATGGCTACTTAAAGGGTTAGGACCTCTTTGGACTAACTTTCCCCCGTGGTAGTTATCAGAACTTATTTTTAAATCATGGTAAGGGGGAAGCTTAATATGGAAACAGCTTACACTATGGAAACAATGGGTAGACATGTCATTTCTGAACTTTGGGGTTGTGACTTTGAAAAACTGAACAATATCGATTTAATTGAAAAGATTTTTGTTGATGCTGCTTTGAAATCAGGTGCAGAGGTACGAGAAGTAGCCTTTCACAAATTTGCTCCACAAGGGGTCAGCGGGGTTGTCATCATTTCTGAATCACACTTAACGATTCACAGTTTTCCAGAACACGGCTATGCGAGCATCGATGTCTATACATGCGGTAACTTGGATCCGAATATTGCGGCAGATTATATTGCAGAAGCTTTGAATGCGCAAACACGTGAAAACATAGAATTACCACGTGGATTAGGTCCTGTACAAATGAAAAAAGCCAATATAAGTGCCCTATAAAAAACACGTATACACAGAGATGCCATGGGTGCATCTCTTTTTTAATGCAATGAATTGGCAGTCTGCTTCACTTTATAGGAGAGGATTGCCTTGTGGCACAAAGACTTTGACGACGGTGCTTCAAGGGCAGAACAAAAAGTGCCTGCTGCTGGAAGTTACACTTTTTACTTGTACTGACCGTTCCTTTTAATATAAGATTAAGATAGAGAAGTAATTCCTTGGGGAACATTTAGATAGGGGAGTCCTACATAAAATACGGAGCTGATAATGATGAAATGCCCGTCATGTCAATATAACGGAACAAGAGTGCTCGATTCCAGGCCAGTCGATGAAAGTAAATCGATTCGACGACGCCGTGAATGTGAGGCATGTGGTTTTCGATTCACGACATTTGAAAAGGTGGAGGAAACACCGCTTATTGTAGTGAAAAAGGGCGGGACACGGGAAGAGTTCAGTCGTGATAAAATCCTGCGTGGCTTAATCAGGGCTTGCGAAAAACGTCCGGTTCCCTTGAAAGAACTAGAGCAAATTACCAGTTATGTAGAGAAAGAACTACGCAACCAGGGCATAGCGGAAGTGAAAAGCGACAGTGTCGGCGAAATGGTAATGGACAAGTTGGCAGAAGTCGATGAGGTTGCCTATGTAAGGTTCGCATCCGTCTATCGGCAATTTAAAGATATCAATGTCTTTATTGATGAATTGAAAGATTTAATTAATAAAGAAAGAAAGTAGAGCTGAAGATTTACTTTGGCTCTTTTTTCACTACATCTTTTGAAAGGTTTGAATGGAGATGTCAATGCATTGGCAAGAATTGCTCCCAGCGGATTCATATTTGGTCTCATCTGCGGGGCTGCTTCATGATTATGATCGGAAAATACTTACCCGACTATATCAACCTCTTATTGGACCTATCTGCATAAGCCTATATATGACGTTATGGAGTGAGTTGGAGGAAAACAGGCTATGGTCGGAAACCTCCTCGCATTATCAATTAATGAATACCATCGGTCTTAAGTTAAGTGATATTTACGAAGCGCGCCTTTTACTTGAGGGAATCGGCCTGTTGAATGTATATAAGAAATCGAAAAATGAATCGAAGGAATTTATCTATGAGTTAAACCCGCCGCTTTCCCCTCAGCAGTTTTTCACGGATGGAATGCTGAATATTTACTTATACAAAAAAATCGGTAAAGCGCAATTCAATCGATTAAAAAGATTCTTTTGTGATGACCATATCTTAACCGATCAATATGAAGGTGTGACTAAATCTTTTGTGGAAGTATTCTCATCAGATCATTTGGACTCTTTATATGTAACGGATGAAGCGAAAAACGAATGGAAACCGATGCCTGAACAGCAATTCATCGATCGGACGGAAGGCGTCGAGCCATCGGGGTTTGATGACTTATTTGATTTTGACCTGTTATTTGCCGGAATGAAATCCTCGATCGTACCGAAAAAGGCCTTTACTCCGAAAATAAAAAGTACGATTGCCAAACTTGCTTTTTTATATGGCATTGATCCGCTGGAAATGCAAAAACTAGTAATGGATGCCGTTTCATTGGATGATGAGATCGATGAGGAAGTGCTTAGAAAGGCGGCAAGGGACTGGTATCAGATCGAACGGCAGGCTGATATGCCTTCACTTGTCAATCGGGTGCAGCCGATTCGTGAACGGACACAAAAGGAAGAACCGAAAACACAGGAACAAGAGTTAATCCGTCATTTGGAGACGATTTCTCCAAGGGAGCGGCTGATGCAATTGTCTGGCGGTGCAGAGCCATCAAGCGGTGATTTGAAAGTGGTTGAGGGCGTGATGATCAATCAAAAGCTGAATCCGGGTGTCGTCAATGTCTTGATTGAATATGTCATGCTCAAAACGGATATGAAGTTTACGAAGGGCTATGTGGAAAAGCTGGCGGGCCATTGGGCACGGCTAAAGGTTTCTACGGTCGTCGAGGCGATGGAACTAGCTAAAAATGAACATAGGAAATATCAGGACTGGGCTCAAGGAAGCAGGAATGCTAAGGGCAGCCGGAAAAAGGCGATACGGGAAGAAGTGGTTCCGGAGTGGCTTGAGAAAAAAGAAGAAGCACAGCAGGAGCAGAATGTAGATCAGCCTGAATTGAACGCCCAGAAACTCGAGCTTCAGGAGAGATGGAAGCAGTGGAAAGCTGGAGGTGAAATGAACGATGGAAAAGATTAATAGATCCCTTAATAAATTGGCCAATACAAACCAATTTCAACAGCGTTATGAAAAGCTGAAACAGGAGATTTTTGAAGACGAACAAGTGCGGTTATTTTTGAATGCCAACAGTTCGACGGTCACGAATGAAATGATTGATAAAAATTTGGGGAAGCTTTATGAGTTCACTTCACAAAGCAATAAGTGTGATAAATGTCCAAGCTTGAATGGCTGCATCAATATGATGCAAGGGTATTATCCCAAATTGGTGGTTCAAGGGAAAGCCCTGAACCTGCATTATGAAATCTGCCCGCGGAAATTGGCAGAGGATGAAAAGCGGAAACGGGAAAAATTGATCCGCAGCCTATATGTACCGAAGGATATTTTAAATGCGACCATTGAGGACTTTACCCAAACGGATAATGAAAACAAACGCTTGGGTGTCTTAAGTAAGGCGATTTCGTTCATTATGGAATATGAGCCAGGTAAAAGGCAAAAAGGCTTATATATATATGGGAAATTCGGAGTTGGGAAAACGTACTTATTAGGTGCGATTGCCAATGAACTTGCAGAAAGGCAAATTTCCTCACTTATTGTCTATGTCCCCGACTACTTGAGGGAACTTAAGGGATCGATAGGTGATAATACGGTCAATGAAAAAATTGAGATGGTGAAAACGGCACCTGTCCTCATGCTGGATGATATTGGAGCGGAGTCCATGACGAGCTGGGGACGCGATGAGGTTTTTGGTCCGATTTTGCAATTTAGGATGCTGGAAAACCTGCCGACGTTTTTTACTTCGAATTTTGACTTGAATGGCCTGGAGAACCACCTAACCTTTTCTCAGCGTGGTGAGAAGGAAGAGGTGAAGGCGGCGAGAGTACTGGAAAGAATTCAATATTTAGCGGAGCCGGTCAAGCTTGATGGCGTGAATCGGAGAAGATGAAGAAAAGTGGTCTCTTAATGGAGGTCACTTTTTTCTTCTTACAAGGCCCATCCTACTTCTAAACACGTCCCCATCCCCATATACATGAAAAAAGAAGCAAGGGGGAAGGGGGGATGTCGTAGTGCAAATTTCGTTTCAAAACGATTCAGAGGCATTGAAATTACTGAATTTCGTTTCTGCCCATCCACTGGGGGCAGAATTTCAAGCATACATTCGAATTCTTCCGCAACAAGGCATGCATGTGGATATGACGAAGTCTTCAGGTGATAAATGGCTAATTCTGCTTCGTGATGCATTTCATTCTTTTTTATTGGAAGAAAAGACGCTTCCTGTTCTGGAGCAAATAATAGTCGGTAAATTTTTTTATAGGGAACGGGAAGAAATTGAAGCCATCATTGAAATTGCATCATCAATCATCGAGGTGGAAAGAGCCAGGAATCAAGATGAAGCATTCAGTACGGAAAAACGATTGATTGAGGAAGGACTTCAAAGTATCTTGGCTGGAAAGGTATCTTTTTCATTCGATTCTTTTACGACCTTCCGTTTAAAATCATTTCAGCACACTTTGGAAAAGTATGTCGTCAAGGCGATTGATGAATACAAGCTGGAACAGGACTATCAAAATTTCATTGCTACGCTCCGAGATTGCCTTCATGGGCAGGAGTCGAAATTAAGAAAGCTTCACCTGGTCAACCGGGATGGTTTTCAT
The DNA here is from genome assembly GCF_002243645.1 of Peribacillus simplex NBRC 15720 = DSM 1321. Classification (NCBI taxonomy): domain Bacteria; kingdom Bacillati; phylum Bacillota; class Bacilli; order Caryophanales; family Bacillaceae; genus Peribacillus; species Peribacillus simplex. The sequence goes on from NZ_CP017704.1 coordinate 4,136,131, forward strand.
TTCTATGATCAGAAATTCAGCAAACTCGACCGTCCAAAAATCAATAGTATGATCGATAGGAGGCTTCTTGCCAAAAGTTCACTTTTTCTCGATACGGTGATACTTGCCCCGCTTTTATCAATTGCTCCTGAAAACTTGTGTATCTATACCGATGACAAGGAAGAGGGGCTGATCCAGACCATTTCAAGGATTTTCGAAGAACGGGCGACTGTCCTGCCACTTTCGTCATTTTCTATGCATTTGAATGATCTTTCATTGAAAAAAGAAAATTAACCTTGATTTTCACCGTATAACAAATTATAATTTCCTACATACTATTAAAAAACTAAAAGTTATGATGAGGACAAGGGTATTCTAGTCGCCGATTATCAGAGAGGGGAGCCAACAGGCTGTAAGCTTCCTATTCGCATGGAACACTTACCACCTTTAAACTTCGGCTCGGAAAGCAGGCATTCTGCGAATATGAGCTGACGGGAAGCTGCCGTTACTAAGTTACAAGTGCCATTTTGCCGTGAAAAGCAAGCTGGAACGAGGGTGGAACCGCGGGTTATTGATATATATTACTAAGCTCGTCCCTGTTTTATACAGGGGCGGGCTTTTTTGTGTTGTAATGGAATCAAAAACCTGTAATTTGTTTGAACAATAAAAAGGAGTGAAACTGAATGTCTGAATTACTGAAAATATCTTTTCCTGACGGAGCGGTTAAGGAGTTTGCTAAAGGCACAACAACTGAAGACATCGCTGCGTCCATCAGCCCTGGATTAAGGAAAAAATCCATTGCCGGAAAATTCAATGGTGAATTATATGATTTGAAACGCCCGATTGAACAAGATGGTACAATCGAAATCGTCACACAGGATGCAGCGGATGCTCTTGAAGTATTGCGTCACAGTACAGCGCACTTGATGGCACAAGCGATCAAACGTTTGTACAAAAACGCTAAATTCGGCGTAGGGCCAGTCATCGAGGGCGGCTTTTACTATGATATGGATATGGAGGAATCATTGACTCCCGAAGACCTTCCATTGATTGAAAAAGAAATGAAGAAAATCGTCAATGAAAACTTGGAAATTTCCCGCATCGAAGTGAGCCGTGATGAAGCGATTTCCCGTTTTAAAGAAATCGGCGACGAGTATAAATTGGAGTTGATCGATGCGATTCCTGCCGATCAGCAGGTAACGCTTTATGAGCAGGGTGAATTCTTTGACCTTTGCCGTGGAATTCATGTTCCATCAACGGGGAAAATCAAAGAATTCAAGCTATTGAGCATCGCTGGAGCATACTGGAGAGGCGATAGCAAAAACAAAATGCTTCAACGCATTTACGGTACGGCTTTCTATAAAAAAGAAGAGTTAGCCGAACACCTGCGTTTCCTTGAAGAAGCCAAGGAACGTGACCACCGTAAAATCGGCAAAGAATTGAACTTGTTCATGAGCTCACAGAAAGTGGGGCAAGGGCTGCCGATGTGGTTGCCAAAAGGCGCGACCATCCGCCGGACAATCGAAAGGTATATCGTGGACAAGGAAGAACGTTTGGGTTATGACCATGTCTACACACCTGTAATGGGAAGCGTGGACCTTTATAAAACATCTGGTCACTGGGATCATTACCAGGACGGCATGTTCCCTGTCATGGAGATGGAAAACGAACAGCTTGTACTGCGTCCGATGAACTGTCCGCATCACATGATGGTCTATAAAAACAGTATCCATAGCTACCGCGAACTGCCAATCCGGATTGCCGAGCTAGGCTTGATGCACCGCTATGAAATGTCAGGTGCCCTTTCCGGCCTTCAGCGTGTACGTGGGATGACATTGAATGATGCGCACATTTTCGTCCGTCCTGACCAAATCAAAGAAGAGTTCAAGCGCGTTGTGAACTTGGTTCTGGAAGTTTATAAAGATTTCGATATCAAGGATTATTCATTCCGTCTGTCTTATCGCGATCCTCAGGATACAGAAAAATACTTCGATGATGATAACATGTGGGAAAAAGCCCAAAGCATGTTAAAAGGCGCCATGGATGAACTTGGTCTGGATTACTTTGAAGCGGAAGGTGAAGCGGCATTCTACGGTCCTAAGCTTGATGTTCAGGTGCGTACTGCCTTAGGGAAAGATGAAACGCTTTCCACTGTTCAGCTTGATTTCTTGCTTCCTGAACGCTTTGATCTTAATTACGTCGGAGAGGACGGCAAGCAGCACCGTCCGGTTGTTATCCACCGCGGCGTCGTTTCCACAATGGAACGTTTTGTCGCTTACTTGATCGAAGAATACAAGGGGGCATTCCCGACTTGGCTTGCACCTATCCAAGCACAAGTGATCCCAGTTTCACCTGAAGTGCACTTGGATTATGCGAAAGAAGTACAGGAAAAACTTAAAGCGCAAGGCATTCGTGTCGATCTGGATACACGTGACGAGAAAATCGGTTACAAAATCCGTGAAGCGCAAATGCAAAAAATCCCGTACATGCTGGTTGTTGGAGACAATGAAGTCAAAGAAGGCAGCGTGAATGTACGTAAATACGGTGAACAAAAATCCGAAACGATCGCTTTTGAAGATTTCGTTTCAGCGATTAAGGCGGAAGTAAGCCGTTAACAGCGAAAAGAGGGGCACATATAGTTGTGTCCCTCTTTTCATTTAATGCATGATAAAATGAAACCATCATGTGAAAATATGTACAGCAATGAAAAGGAGGGTCAGCATGAAAAAGAAATTTTCTTATCTATTCGGACCGACATTCCTTGTCATCATCATCTTATTGTTATTGGATGATTATCGACAATATGCCATTGTCCCGGTCCTGCTTTTTTGGATAGCGCTATTTTCTTGGGACAGCATTGAGAAAAAGAAAAAGGCGAAAGAAAACTCTTAACATTTGATGGCTTCGATCAGTATGGACTGTAACCAAAGGGGGAGTTGGGATAAATGGAGATTAGAAAGGCTTCAAGGGAAGACGCGGGTAACTTGGCAGCACTATTCAATCATGTTGAAGATTCCGGGTATATGCTGTTCAACCCTGGGGAAAGAAAAGCGACCGGGAACCAAGTGGAAAAGCAAATGGAGCAAATCGAAAAAAATCCCCTTTCAGTTATCCTCGTTGCTGCGAGCGGCCATGAGTTGAATGGTTACTTAATCTTATTGGGCAATCAATTGGGCCGAACGAGGCATTCGGCCAAAATCGTCATCGGCATCGCCGAACAGGACAGAGGAAAAGGCATCGGTACGAAGCTATTTCAGAAAATGGAGGAGCATGCACGGACGAACGAAATACGGCGCCTGGAATTGTCCGTAATTGCAAACAACTCCCCTGCGCTTTCCTTATATCGAAAGGTGGGTTTTGAAAAGGAAGGAATAAAGCGGGAATCACTGTTTTTTGATGGAAAGTATCATGATGAATATTTTTTGTCCAAATTACTTTAAAAAAACGTATTGTCAAATAACAGAATGTCTGATAATATTAATTTTGTTGTGAAAAACGAATAAAATTTAGCATTTGACAAGTCATCAGTGTTTATGATATATTTCTAAAGTGAATTGAATACGTGTTTGATGAAAAGAAGAAGCACCCGCTTCTCACCTGGTTGACGCAAACAATGCAGTTAACAGGTCATGATTTGATTATTTGGATCTTTCTGAATGAGTCTATCAGTGTGGGTGCAGCATGCATCCACACTTTTTTATTATGATTATATCCTGTAAGCGAGTTGTGAGCGTGACCGAATTTATTCAAATATTCGTATTCGCCAATATCTTTGGAGGTGGCTAACTATTAGTAAAGACGCGATGGTAAACGAGGGCATCCGAGCCCGTGAAGTTCGTCTTATTGACCAAAACGGAGAACAACTTGGAATTAAAACGAAATTCGAAGCATTGGAAATTGCCGCTCGTGTAAATCTTGATCTAGTTTTAGTTGCTGCAAATGCAAAGCCTCCGGTAGCCCGGATCATGGACTACGGAAAACACCGCTTCGAGCAGCAAAAGAAAGACAAGGAAGCACGTAAAAATCAAAAAGTCATCAGTCTGAAAGAGGTTCGTTTGAGCCCAACGATTGAAGAACATGATTTCAATACGAAGCTTCGCAACGGTATTAAATTCCTTGAAAAAGGCGATAAAGTAAAAGCTTCTATCCGATTCAAAGGACGTGCCATTACGCATAAGGAAATTGGTCAACGTGTACTCGTTCGTTTTTCTGAAGCATGTAAAGAAGTGGCTACAATCGAGCAACACCCAAAAATGGACGGGCGCAGCATGTTCATTATCTTAGCACCGAAAAACGAAAAGTAATTGTAAAGTAATTTGTAATGAGGAGGAATACCTTATGCCTAAAATGAAAACTCACCGCGGATCTGCTAAACGTTTCAAAAAGACTGGATCCGGCAAACTTAAGCGTTCTAACGCTTACACAAGCCATTTATTTGCTAACAAATCTACTAAGCAAAAGCGTAAGCTTCGCAAAGCTAGCCTTGTAAGCAAAGGTGACTTCAAACGTATTCGTCATATGCTAGACAACATTAAATAAGTTCGATTTATCGAGTTAAATAGGAGGGAAATAACATGCCACGTGTAAAAGGCGGTACTGTTACTCGCAAACGTCGTAAAAAGGTAATAAAATTAGCTAAAGGTTACTATGGCGCGAAACATATTCTTTTCAAAGTAGCTAACCAACAAGTAATGAAGTCAGGAAACTATGCTTTCCGTGACCGTCGTCAAAAGAAACGTGATTTCCGCAAACTTTGGATCACTCGTATCAACGCTGCAGCACGCATCAACGGTCTTTCTTACAGCCGTTTAATGCATGGTCTAAAGCTTGCTGGTATCGAAGTGAACCGCAAAATGCTTGCTGATCTTGCTGTTGCTGACGAACAAGCTTTTGCTCAATTAGCAACTGCTGCTAAACAACAATTAGACAAATAAGTCTGACTGATACAGCCACTCTCTTTTCAAGAGGGTGGCTTTTTACATATTTAAAGGAGGGAATGAGGATGCAAGGAGTATGGTTCATTGCTGCTTATATGATCATCACAAACATCATCGGGTTTGCCTTAATGGGAATCGACAAAAGGAAAGCGCGTAATGGGGAGTACCGGATCAGCGAAAAGACACTTTGGTTTTGGGCGGTCATAGGCGGAGGGACTGGGACCTTTTTGGGGATGAAGCAATTCCGCCATAAGACGAAGCATGCCGCTTTTAAGTGGGGCCTGCCTATATTGATGGTTCTTCAGATAGCCTTATTGATTAAGATATTCATTCAATTGTAATATGTAGCCCATATAATGTATATGCTTGTAGAAGCAGCAAAGAGTAGCTGGAGGGAGAGCATGAATGATAAACTGACACTTGTGATGAGCTACGTTCAATCAGGAAGCGTGTTTGCGCCGTTGATTTTTATCACCTTTCATTTATTAAGGCAATTTTTATTCATTCCCGTCATAGTGGTTTGCATGTCTGGAGGAGTATTATTCGGGGCAGCTTTTGGAACCATCTATTCGGTAATCGGTTTGACCTTGTCCAGTATGGCCTTTTATTTCGTGATAGGCAAATTTCCGAAAACAAAGGATAGGCTGCTGCGGCTTAAGAATAAGCTGTTTGGAAACCGAAAGCTAAACAGCAGGCAAATTGCAGTACTGAGGCTAATACCATTCATACACTTTTACTTACTGTCGCTTTGCTTATTGGAATCCAATAAAGGGCTGAAAAATTATTTTTATCTATCCTTCATGACCAATCTCCCTGTAGCATTCGTATACACGGTTTTTGGCCACTATATTTCAGATTTCAGTCCAACGCTGATCGTCATTATTTTATTATCCTTAACCTTATTGTTATATTTATTGAGAGAGAAGCAGACGGTCGTCCCTTGGAAGGAATTTTTTCGTTCAGATGATTAATATAGAGCCTTGAGTCCATTTTCCTCAAGGCTCTTCATTACGCGTGATTTTTTTCATTTTTGTAAAAACTCCTTAACCGGGCTCTTCCAATCGATAACGGCTTCCGGATATTGTTTTTTAATGGCTGCCTCGATTTTTAAGAAGTCATCTCGCTTCAAGCCTTTTAGGCCGGCCACTTTTTTAGGCCATATGAAGATGGAGATGACCTCAAAGGAGCGTTCCGTCGTCCCTAAATACTTTTCCCCTTCGAACATTACCCCGTTGTACGTCAATAAAAAATTCTTTCGTATATTGGCTGTATCGTCGAGCAGAAAGAACTTTTTCTGTTCATGTGCCAGCTCTAATTTTCTTTTCGGATTAAATAGGTATTTGATGACTGTATATATTAAGAAAATGATGAGAGCCAAAAGAATGAACCGCATGATCAATACCATGGAGCCTACCTCCTTAAACAGAGTGATTCCCTTCATTTACGTATGGGTTTTTAATAAGTTTCATTTATTTGATATAATTTAGGGGAAGACGATGGAAAGAAGTGATGAAAATGAACATAGGTAAATTAATGGAAATGCAGGCAGCTTTGGATGAGCATATACAATCAAAGCATGATTTGGGTGCTGAAGATTTGGTGGAACGGAAGATACTCGCTCTTTTAGTGGAGCTTGGAGAGCTTGCCAATGAAACAAGATGTTTTAAATTCTGGAGTCTTAAAGGCCCCTCTGATAAGGAAACGATTTTGGCTGAATACGTGGATGGCATTCATTTCATTTTGTCACTCGGGATTGAACGGGGATTTGTACCGGAAGTTCCATCTGCACTCAAGATGAATCAGGAGGATTTGACGGTACAATTTACTGCTATTTACGGGTACATCAGTGAATTTCGCACACAGTTGACAGAGTCATCTTTCCAAAAGGTTTTTGCTGCGTATTTACATTTAGGGGAGTTGCTTGGATTTTCAGCAGTGGATGTGGAAAAAGCATATGTAAGTAAAAATGAAGTGAACTACGAAAGGCAAAAGCAAGGCTATTGATTGCTGATTGTTTATGCAAACAATTATCTGTATAATTATTCTTGTAATGTAAGTTATAGGGAGGTAAAGGAATGGCTCAATTGGATGAAACGTTAAGGATGCTGCGGGACTTAACGGATGCTAAAGGCATTGCAGGAAATGAAAGTGAAGTAAGAAAAGTGATGACCGAATACATAACGCCATTTGCCGATGAAATATCGGCAGATGGCCTGGGAAGTTTAATTGCCAAGAAAACGGGTGATGAAAACGGACCGAAAATCGTCGTTACGGGGCATATGGACGAAGTTGGTTTCATGATAACCCAGATTGATGATAAAGGATTTTTGCGTTTTCAGCCGGTAGGGGGCTGGTGGTCACAGGTAATGCTGGCCCAGCGCGTGACGATCGTTACAAGTAAAGGTGATATAACTGGCATTATCGGTTCCAAGCCGCCTCATATCCTGTCAGCGGAGGCGCGGAAGAAGCCGATTGATATTAAGGATATGTTTATTGATATTGGTGCATCCAGCAAAGAAGAGGTTAAGGAATGGGGCGTCAAGCCAGGGGATATGGTTGTGCCATATTTTGAATTCACGGTCATGAATAATGAAAAGATGCTGCTCGCCAAAGCCTGGGACAATCGAATTGGCTGTGCAATCGCCATTGATGTTCTTAAACAGCTGAAAGACAGCGACCATCCTAATGTAGTTTATGGAATTGGTGCTGTCCAAGAAGAGGTCGGCCTGCGTGGCTCCAAAACATCCACATTCAAAATTCAGCCGGATATCGGTTTTGCCGTCGATGTCGGCATTGCTGGTGATACACCGGGGGTTACCGAAAAAGAAGCGATGAGTAAGATGGGGGAAGGCCCGCAAATCGTCATATATGATTCATCGATGGTGGCACATAAAGGATTACGTGATTTCGTCACCGACACGGCTGATGAAATGAATATTCCTTATCAATATGAATCGATTCCAGGCGGCGGAACGGATGCCGGCTCCATCCATTTAACGGCAAATGGTGTGCCCGCACTGGCGATCACGATTGCCACACGCTACATTCATTCACACGCAGCAATGCTTCACCGGGATGATTATGAGAATGCAGTTAAGCTCATTGTCGAAGTGATTAAACGCCTCGATCGTGAAGCGGTTGATCGGATCATTTACGAGTAATATAGTGAAAGTTAAAAATGGAGAGGCCTAATCAGGTCCTCTCCATTTTCTTTTTCTTATTTCTACTTATCTTCGACGATTATATAGACCGCTTTGATGGGTCCATGGACGCCGACGACAAGGTCCATTTCGATATCAGCCGAATTGCTCGGTCCTGTTATGAAATTGATGCAGGAAGGAACGACTTCGCCCCGGGTAACTTTTGAACGGATGGCCGCAGCAGCCTGGGTCATTCGCGGGACGATGGTGCTTTTTGGAATGATGGAAACATGGCAGGAAGGAAGGAAGCTGATGGAACGGCCGTGGTCCTTGTCGCTGAACAAGACGACGGTTGCTGATTCTGCTAGTGTCAGCTCACTGAATGTGATTCCAATGTTAGCACTTTCTGCTTTTTCGATATTTTCTTTCCCGGCTTGGTGATTCCATATATGGACATCTTTTTCTTTTAAGATACCCTCTAACCCATAGTTGAAAAATCGATCGTCCTTAGGGATGATCAAGGGTCCGTTTCCAAGTTCCTCGATCACCTGTTGTAAACAATGCATCACTTGCTTGGAGTCGGTAACGTGAAACTGAGTATGCACCCGTTTACATTGTTCCTTCAATTCCGCGACAAGATCATTTGGTGTCGCATGTTTCAAAACTTCTTTTTGGGGGGCGTGCTTCCATTCCGGAACGGAAATGCCTTTCGTAATAGGAGCCCTTCCCAGGTTTTTGGCTATATTGTTTAAAAATGTCCCTTCATTATGGATGGTTCCATTCATGATGGTTTCCCTCCTTTTTCCCGATTTTTGAACCAGTCCCGAAAGCTCTCTTTCCCTGGAGCAGGGAACTCGCGGCTTTCTGTCCAAGTTTTGAGTGGTCCCGGTCCTTTCGAGATGATATCCCCCGTTTTAAAAGGTGACATCGCTGATGGGGCCATTTTGGAGCCGAACTTATAAAGCATAGGCGAGGCCGCACCGATACCGAAGGCCTTCATGGCCATCTTTTCTGAAAATGGCGCCATTTTTTCCTTTTCAACGATGACTTCACGATGCTTCCTCAGTAAATCATGGAGAGGAATCTTTACCGGACAAGCATCAGTACAGGCTGCACAAAGAGTGGATGCATATGGCAATTCCTTGAAATCATCATATCCTCCGAGTAAGGGTGAAAGCACAGCACCGATTGGTCCCGGATATATTGAACCGTATGAATGACCGCCAACCTGGCGATAGACCGGGCAGACATTTATACAGGCCGCACAGCGGATGCATTGAAGAACGGATTGAAACTCAGTTCCTAAAATGGAGGAGCGTCCATTATCTACGATCACAAGATGAAATTCCTCGGGTCCGTCTATATCGCCTTCATCCCGCGGACCGGTAAGTGCGGTGATGTAACTAGTCAATCTTTGGCCGACAGCGCTTCTTGTCAATAAGCTGACAAGGACTTCGAATTCATCGAATGTAGGCACAAGCCGTTCCATTCCCATCACGGTAATTTGTGTTTTTGGGAGGGCAGTGACCAAATCGGCATTTCCTTCATTCGTCACCAAACCGATCGAGCCAGTTTCCGCAATTGCAAAATTACAGCCGGTAATGCCCACATCGGCACTTAAGAAATCTTTCCGCAGAATGCCCCGCACATGTGCGGTAAGCTCTTCCGGTTTTTCGGTTTGCGTATATGCAAGCTTTTCTTTAAAAACATCCCTAATCTGCTCTTTATTTTTATGGAGAGCAGGTGCGACGATATGGGAAGGGGGATCATGATCATCCACTTGTAAAATGTATTCACCAAGGTCCGTTTCAACGACATCGAGCCCAACTCCTTCAAGAGTTGCATTCAAATTGATCTCTTCAGTGACCATCGATTTTGATTTCACGACCTTTTTGGCATTCTTTTTTAAAATGACATCCTTAATGTATCCGCTTGCTTCTTCAGCCGTCTCAGCGAAGAAGACATGACCGCCCCTTTTCGAAACGTTTTCTGCAAGCTGGTGCAAATAGAAATCAAGGTTACTAAGCACATGCTGCCGGATTTCTTCCCCAAGGGAACGCCAATCCTCCCAGCTTCCCAATTCATCAACGGCAGTCAGCCGCCGTCCGTGTAATCGTTCTTGGGCACTCGATACGGCCAATCGCATAAAATCATTATGTATTCCTTCATCCACCCGGTCTTTAAATTTGGCAGAACTGGTTTTCATAGCCATAAGTTTTTCCCTCCTCGCTTTCTTTAAATACTATTCAGGACTTCCGCAATATGAAGCACTTTCACCGGTTGCCCCTTCCTTTGGATCCGTCCGCCGATATTCATCAAACATCCTGCATCCCCGCCGATTAAAAAATCGGCCCCGGTATCTTCAATATTGCAGACTTTCTCCTCGACCATTTGCCCGGAAATGTCACCCATCTTAACCGAAAAGGTCCCCCCGAACCCGCAGCAGTTTTGGGCATCCGGAAGTGGTGTCATTTCCAGCCCCCTGACATGACTTAACAAAATGGAAGGTGCTTCCTTTACCTTAAGCAGCCGTGTCATATGGCACGAAGTATGATAAGTGGCCTTTCCCTTAAGGGTCGCCCCGACGTCGGTCACTTTTAAGACATCCACGATGAATTGGGTCAATTCATATGTTTTAGCCGCTAATGATACTGCTTTCTTTTCCCATTCGGCATCGCCTTTGAAAATGACCGGATATTCTTTGAACATCGCTGCGCAGGAACCGGAAGGGGTTACAATGTATTCAGCATCTGCGAACGTTTTAATCATTTTTTTCATAGCTTCCTTCGATTCCTTTGTATACCCGCTATTATATGCGGGCTGTCCGCAGCATATCTGGGACTCAGGGAAATCGATCTCACAGCCTAATCTCTCGAGTAGCTCCACTGTCGCTTTGCCGACATTGGATTGAAACAAATCCACTAAACATGTTGCAAAGAGAGTAACTTTCAATTTGAACTCCTCCTTTTTTTAATAGGTTAACAGGTCATCTGATGACTAAAAAATGGAAAAAGGAAATGGTTAAGACCAATTTCCAAGACTTTTTAAATGAAGTAATCGTTTTCAAAATAATATATCAATTTAATCCTTTTTTGTATAGGGTATTTTTGAAATTTAAAGGAAGGTCAACTATAATTTTGCTGATTTTTTTGGATGACCCGGTCCAGTGATTCCTCGACGCTTTGAAGGTGAAACAGCATGGCACTGCGCGCTCCGTCTTCATCCTTTGCCACGATTGCATCATGAATCCGGACATGCTGCTGGTAAAGCTGCTTAAGTGTCATCTCTTCGGAATAAAGCGCTATCCGGCGGATATCACCCATCTTTTCCGTCATTAATTCTGAAACGTGGTTCATCAATGTAATCAGCAGCTCATTTTGTAATGCATTTGCCACTGCAACATGGAAGGCGATATCTGCTTTATCACTGAGTTCTTCATCGTCGGATACCTTTTCCATATTAAAAAGACTTTCTTTTAGTTCGATAAGGTTTTCTTCCGTTCTCATCTTCGCTGCCACTTCCGCCGTACCGGACTCAAGTATTTTCCGGACTTCCAGTAAATGCTTGATATTGTCTTGACCCATCAAAAGGGCGGCAGACAAGGGATGGTTCATGATGGTGGGGTCGAAGGTTTTGACGAATGTTCCTTCACCTTGTTTTATTTCAATAAGACCCATTGAACTCAATGCACTTAATGCTTCGCGGATGGCCGGGCGTCCGACTTGGAAATTTTCCGCAAGCTGCTGAATGGAATCCAATTGTTCACCTGGTTTCAGGCTGCCTGACCGAATCATTTCATAAAGTTCATCGCTGACTTCTTCATAAATTTTTTTCGGCTTTATTTTTTTATATACCAAGTAGTAGCACCTCTATTTTCTATGAGTTTCTCTGGTTAATATTATATAACACAAATGATCTTTGACACTTCCAGAAGGTTAAAAAATCAACAAAAAATAAAAAAAATCTTGATTTTATATTTTTAATCATTTAATTTTAATGAGTACTCATCAAGTCATCTGATGACTTAGAATTTTCAGATATGTAAGGGGTTTCAATTAGCGATTGATTTCTGAATTATTTAAAAAAATTTATAGAAAATGGAGTCGAAATGAATGACATGGACACAAAACTTTACGCCGATCACCGATAATTTAGTTTTATCATCTCTTGCCGCACTCATTCCAATTCTTTACTTTTTTTGGGCACTTACCATCAAACGGATGAAAGGTTACATTGCAGGTATAACCACGTTGCTTGTAGCTCTTGCAGTGGCTGTATTGATATATGGAATGCCGGCAGGAAAAGCAGTGATGTCTGCTTCACAAGGAGCCGTATATGGGCTGCTCCCAATCGGATGGATAATCATCACTTCCGTATTTTTGTACAAAATGACCGTTAAAAGCGGACAATTCAATATCATTCGTTCTTCGGTGCTTTCGCTTACGGAAGACCGCCGCCTTCAGGCATTATTGGTGGCATTTTCTTTCGGGGCCTTTTTAGAAGGTGCCGCTGGATTTGGAGCACCGGTCGCCATTTCAGCGGCGCTTTTAGTCGGTCTCGGATTTAACCCGCTATATGCAGCAGGGATTTGTTTGATCGCGAATACCGCTCCGGTAGCATTCGGGGCGGTTGGAATACCGATCATCGCCATGGAAGGCCCTACTGGCATAGCCGCCATGGAGATTTCAAAAATGGTCGGCCGTCAATTGCCATTCCTTTCGGCTTTCATTCCGCTTTATCTCATTTTAATAATGACTGGGTGGAAAAGGTCGCTTGAAGTCTTGCCGGCAATTTTGGTTTCGGGATTTTCCTTTGCCATCACACAGTACTTAAGTTCAAATTTTCTTGGGCCCGAATTACCAGACATCCTTTCAGCATTAGTGTCACTATTTGCATTGGCGATCTTCCTTAAATTCTGGAAACCTAAAACGATCTTCCGCTTTGCATCCGAGGAAACGGCAGCAGCTGTCGAACCTTTATCTACAGCCGAAGCGGAAACAAAATACACGAAATGGCAGATATTCCATGCCTGGTCACCATTCCTTCTGTTAACGCTTTTCATAACAATATGGGGGATGAACCCAATAAAGCCGGCACTCTCAGGACATTATGAAGGCAACAATGTGTTGCTTGGCGGAATCAATGAAATTGGGAAACTATTAACCTTCCAAATCGAAGTCCCAGGTCTGCATAATGAGATAATCGGAAGCAATGGATTGCCGATTGCGGCTTTCTATAAAATAGAACTGCTCGGAGCAGCCGGGACCGCCATTTTACTGGCTGCCATCGTTACGAAGTTCATCGCCCACATGTCTGCAAAAGACTTTTATAGCACTTTTGTTGAAGCGATGAAAGAGTTGGCAAAACCAATCTTGATGATTTCTACCGTAGTGGCTTTTGCCTATGTGACGAATGCTTCAGGCATGTCGACAACATTAGGGATGACCCTTGCAAAATCGGGTGATTTATTTCCGTTCTTCGCACCGGTTCTCGGCTGGTTGGGTGTGTTCATTACCGGATCGGATACATCAGCCAACCTCTTATTTGGCAGTCTGCAGAAAGTGACCGCTCTTAAAGTGGGGATGGAACCGGTCCTGGCACTAGCGGCGAACTCTTCCGGAGGGGTCACTGGAAAAATGATTTCCCCCCAATCGATAGCAATTGCTTGTGCCGCCGTTGGATTGGCGGGCAGGGAATCAGAATTATTGAGATTCACGCTCAAACATAGTATTTTCTTATTGCTGCTTGTTTGTGTGATTACCTTCTTGCAAAATGGCGTCCTTTCCTGGATGATTCCATAAGTAGAATGAGGCTCCCTTTTGAAAGGGAGCCTCGAAATTTTTTCCAAATCCATTACAAAAAGGAGGACATATAATGCAATTGGCAACTGTGGCAGGAAAATTGGTTCATGAGGTTCGAAAACTGATTGATGAGGAAATCATCATTATTGATCATGCTGGCACGATTATCGCCAGCACCGATAGCAGCCGTATTGGATCTTATCATGAAGGAGCCATCCACGCTTTCAACAATCGTGAGAAATTGATCATCAATAAACAGGATGAACGAAGTTGGAAAGGAGTGAAGGCAGGAATAAATCTACCTATTTTCTTCAATCAGGAAGCCGTTTGTGTCATTGGAATTACGGGCGACCCCAAACATGTTTCCCCCTATGCGGAACTTTTAAAAAAGATGACGGAGATGTTCATTCAGGAAAGCTATCACATCGAACAAGCAGAATCCCAATCACGTCTGATGGAATTCTTTGTATTTGAATGGCATCAGCTGCAGACTTTCAATGAGCTTTTCCTTCAGAAGGCCAAGTTGCTTGGGGTCGATGTTCATGCAGACCGGATCATCACCCTTGGTGAATTTAAGACTGAGGAAATCATTGAGCCCCATGTGTGGAGAGCGCTTCAGATATACATAAGTCAGCAGCACCCCAATGACATCGCAGTCCGTTGGGGGAGGAACCAATTCGTCATTCTTTCAATAGCCGATTTCATCGGTTCAAAAATCCAACAATTAAAGAAATTAAGTAAACTGCAAAAAAAGCTGGAAGAGAGTTCGGGTTATAAAGTGTGTGCAGGAGTTAGTTCACGTGCATCAGGATCCGCTTTCAGGTCAGCGTTTTTTAAAGCGGAACGTTCCTTGAAAATCTCGTTTCCTTCATCGAGGATTATATTTGACGAGGACTTGAAGCTTGAGGTCCTGCTTGATGAAGTTACCGCTGAAACAAAACACGAATATTTATCCCGGACGATTCAGGATTTACTTCCTAATGAGGAGCTGCTTAAGACTCTTTCCATGTATTTTGCATGTGATCTATCTTTGAAGGAGACCGCCAGAGCCCTGCATATCCATATCAATACCCTCCATTACAGGCTCAAGCGCATAGAAGATTTGACCCAACTGAATCCTAGAAAGCTGGCCGATTTAGTCACTATGTATCTAGCATTAAGTATATTGGATAAACATACAAATTAATTCTATGGAAATCTCTAAATTCTATATGTTCATACATAGAAGGTTGAATGTTTTATTTCTTATACTTAAATCATATAAAAAATATCGAATACCATCTGTTTATATGAGGAGGATATACATGTTAACAAAGCAGGTTAAGCAGCTACTTCTTACCATCGTCGGTCAGGAGAATTACGATGACTCGAAAGTGGAATGTCTAGTCTATTCATATGATGCAACGCCAGGGTTTCAAGCGATGCCGGATGCTGTCATTAAACCGGGCTGCACAGCTGAAGTCGCAGCCATCGTCAAAGTTTGCAACGAATATAATGTTCCGATCGTTCCACGCGGGTCTGGGACGAATTTAAGTGGAGGTACCTGCCCGACTGAGGGGGGGCTTGTCCTTTTATTCAATCGAATGAATTCATTACTTGAAATAGATGAGGAAAACTTAACGGCGACCGTACAGCCTGGGATCATCACATTGGACTTGATTTCGGCAGTTGAAGAGAAGGGATTATTTTATCCGCCGGATCCAAGTTCGATGAAAATCTCCACGATTGGCGGCAACATTAATGAGAACTCTGGTGGACTGCGAGGATTAAAGTACGGAGTCACCCGTGATTATGTCATCGGGCTTGAAGTTGTCCTTCCGAATGGGGATATCATTCGAACAGGGGGCAAGCTTGCCAAAGATGTAGCCGGATATGATTTAACGAAGCTTTTTGTCGGATCGGAAGGGACCTTGGGCATCGTTACGGAAGCGATCTTAAAGCTGATCCCAATGCCGGAAACGACAAAGACGATGCTTGCCTTATATCAAGATCTGGATGCTGCAGCCCAATCAGTGGCCAAGATCATTTCAAATAAAATCATTCCTGTTACATTGGAATTTCTTGATCGGCCGACGTTGATCGTGGTTGAGGACTTCGCGAAAATCGGTTTGCCCACCAATGTGGAAGCCGTCCTGCTGATTGAACAGGATGGTCCGCCTGAAGTGGTTGAACGTGATATGAAAAGGATGGCCGATATCTGTCTAGAGGAAAAGGCGGTTTCTGTGGAAATTGCCGAAACGGAATCTGACGCTGTCGCCTTGAAAACGGCAAGACGGACCGCCCTTTCCGCACTGGCACGCCTCAAGCCGACGACCATTTTGGAAGATGCAACTGTTCCCCGGTCGGAAATTGCCAAAATGGTCAGGGCGATTAATGAGATCGCTGGCAAGCATAACGTGGACATTTGCACTTTCGGTCATGCTGGGGATGGGAACCTGCATCCAACGTGCATTACCGATGCTCGTGATCATGAGGAAATGGAGAGAGTGGAGCTCGCTTTTGCCGACATTTTTGCCGCGGCTATCGACCTTGGCGGGACGATTACCGGTGAACATGGTGTAGGAGCGATGAAGGCCCCTTATCTTGAATGGAAGCTTAAGAAAGAAGGGATTGATGCCATGAGAGCGATTAAACAAGCTTTCGATCCCAATAACATCATGAATCCCGGAAAAGTATTTGCCAAGGAAACAAGGAAAAGGGTGGTGGTTTCTTCATGACGACCGTTCAGGAAAGGGAAACCATTGCCATTCAATTCGCGGAAAAAATGAATGAAGATGAATTGTTGAATTGTATGCGCTGCGGCTTTTGCTTACCCCACTGCCCGACATACATAGAATCGGGGCTGAAGGAATCCCATTCACCAAGGGGACGGATTGCAATTATGAAAGCGGTGGCAGATGGTGTGATTGAGCCCGATGAGGATGTAGAACGTTCGTTGAGTCTTTGCCTCGGCTGCAGGGCTTGTGAACCTGTGTGTCCTTCAGGTGTGAAATATGGACATCTTCTTGAAGAAGCAAGGGATATCATCCATCAGAATAAAAAGCACAGTTACCCTGTAAAAACAATCCGCAAGGCCGTTTTTAGTGGATTATTCCCGCACCAGGAGCGAATGCAGGCCATGACAAGTTTGCTTGGCTTCTATCAGAGATCAGGCCTGCAATACATGGCCCGTAAAACGGGAGTCCTCAACATGCTTCCGGATAATTTGGCAACCATGGAAAAAGTGCTTCCGAAAGTCCCGAAAAAATCAGAAATGAAAAATAGGCCAACCGAGCTGCCTGCAATCGGTACGCCACTCAAAAAGGTGGCTTTCTTTTCCGGCTGCTTGATGGATACGATGTTTTTGGAAACGAACAAGGCCACACTAAAGCTTCTTCAGCTGGCCGGATGTGAAATCGTGATTCCGAAATCCCAGGCATGTTGCGGGGCGCTGCATGGACACAGCGGTGAAAAAGCAGGTGCCAAGCAACTGGCCAAGCGTAATATAGAAGCTTTTGAAGCGGAGGAAGTTGATTATATTATTACGAATGCCGGCGGCTGTGGAGCTTTTCTCATAGATTATGACCATCTGCTCCAAGATGAACCGGAATGGCACGATCGTGCAATCGTATTTAAAAATAAGTTGAAAGATATCAGCCAGATTCTTGTTGATTTGCGTTTTCAGGAAAAAGTTCGCTTGAAACTGCCAGCTCAATCTGTAACTTTCCAGGATTCCTGTCACTTACGGAATGTGATGAACACCTCCTCAGCTCCGCGAATTCTCCTTCAATCGATAGATGGAGTTGATTTCAGGGAAATGAAGGATGCGGATCGGTGCTGCGGCTCCGCTGGGATTTATAATATTGTTGAATCAGAGATGTCCATGAAAATTCTCGACTCTAAAATGGAGCACACGAAATCGACACTGGCCGATATTGTTGTCACGGCAAACCCTGGCTGTCTGTTGCAAATGCAACTGGGGATCGAGAGGGAAAACTTGGGGGAATGTACGAAAGCGGTGCATATAGCGGACCTACTAATAAAGGCTGTGGCATTATAATAGAAGAAAAAAGATTTAAGAAGTATTTGAAAAAAATGAAAATGAAATTATTTGGTTAAACATTACATTTTAATAAAGGGGGAAACCCTTGTAAAGCCTGGATTTCAATTGAAAAAGCGTTCTGTGCTGAGAACAAAATGTAAATGATATAACATAAATGAAATATTGATTCCTCGTTTACTTAGGAACATAGCGGGTAGAGTTTATATATAGCATCCACTAAAAGAAACAACATAACCTAAGGAGGAATGTAAAATGAATAAAACAGTATATGGCGTATATGAATCAAATGCAGAAGTGATCCAAGCAATTAATGCACTTAAGGCAAAGGGCTTTGAAGGAGACGATATTACGGTCGTCGCAGACAAGGAAGAAACATTGGATTTCACGAACCATCAACGCGAAACGGATGTTCATACAATGACGAATGTACCTAACGACGAATCATTTATGGACAAGGTGGCACGTTTCTTCATGCCGGAAGATACGGCAGACCTTTCAACAAGATTGGCGAATGCAGGCCTTTCGAACAGTGATGCGGCTGAACATGTCTTTGATGTAGAAAATGGAAAAGTCTTGGTTCTGGTTGAAGAAGGTGAAGGCCACCTTGCAACGGCAAGAGATAATTTCACTACCGGAAAAATGGACACTGCCGGTACAAGACTTGATACAAACTCCACCAACCCACTATATAACGGCACTGAAAAAACCGATGCATTAAATAAAGAAGATGTTTATGGAGTCAACGGACAAGGCCGTGAATTGCCTGAGGATGAAAGGACGCTTACACTTCGGGAAGAACAGCTGAACATTGACAAAGAAAGAGTACAGACAGGTGAAGTCGTCATTAACAAAGAAGTCAATGAACAACATAAAACGATTAATGTCCCTGTTGAACACGAAGAAGTGACAGTCGAGCATAGATCAGTTTCAGGACGTGAAGCGAATCTGGAAACCGGAAGCATTGAAGATGGGGAAACATTACGAATCCCAGTTGTTGAAGAAAAATTGGAAGTTTCGAAAAAACCGGTTGTCACAGATGAAATTGTCATCAAGAAACATGCTGTACAAGAAACGGAACAAGTTCAGGATACTCTTAAAAAGGAAGATATCCAGCTTGATAGTACAGATGAATCTATCGTGAATGAGAAAAAGGCAACTGAACGTAGAATCGACCGCTTCTAAGAGTGAAGGAAATGGCCTGCAGTTTTAAAAACTGCAGGCTTCTTTTGATTTTAAAGAATGATTAAAGGTTCGAGTCTAGCGAAGGCAAACCTTTGAATGGACCATTTTTTGTTTAATTAGCACCCATCAGGGTATAAATACACATAAGAAGAAATATCGGAATAATAGGAGGAGGAAGATGCATGGGAAAAACATTATATGGTGTTTTTAATACAAAAAGAGAAATAATCCAGGCTATACAATCCCTAAAGGAAAAGGGGGTCCATGAAGGAGAAATAACCGTGATGGCTGATAAGAAAGAAGATTTGGATTTCGTCAATTCAAAGCGGGATGGCGATGTCGACGTCGACGTCGTTACTAACTCGAACGATGATTCCTTCATTGAAAAGATGAAACACTTCTTCTTGAACGAGGGTTCTGAAGATATAAGGAACCGGCTAGGTGACTTAGGGCTTGCCGATAGTGAAGCCACCGCTTATATAAATGAAGTGGAGGCTGGGAAATTCTTGATTCTTTTAGATGAATCGGAAACCGTATCAGCACAAGAAAGCGTAACTTCCAATTATACTGACGAACTACGAGCAGAGAACCCGCTTAAAACAGGGGTGGTGAACAATCCGGACCCAAACCTTTTTCCTGAAACAACAGCGAATGCCTATCAAACAAGGGAAGTCGAAGCACAGCCAGGAAGAAGCGAAGAACTTCACGGAAATTCTGCCAACATCTTTGAAAATAAAGAGCTAGATACGAAGCCAGCTCAAGAAAGGGAAATCAGGGGGAACTCCACCGGAAAATATAAGGTGCAAAAGCCATGGGATTATGAAGGGACACTAGCAAGCGACCCTCATGCAGACCCGTTTTCTTCCGATACTGACAAAGCCCTGGATACTCAAGGATCACTGGATCAGACCGTGAGCACGAATGCTCTAAGTGATCAGCAAGAGGAAGGCTTGAAGGATGAATACATCAAAAATCGAATTAATACCGATAATCTGTAAGAACAAAAATAACGGCCTGAACAAGGCTGTTCAAACTGTAGACAAACTAGATGAAAATCGAGTTTGTCTACAGTTTCTTTATGGCCTGTACAATTTGGACGTTGATTTTGATTTCAGGCACCGCAATCCGCGGGCGGTCCGGCCCCCGGATTGCACCTGTGGGGTCTCCTCACGCTTGTCCCGCAGGAGTCTCGCACCTTCCTCCAACTTTGTTATAACATTTAGATAGAAATCCATACCTGAGGAGTTGAAGATTTTTACTTTGGGTCAGTTGGTTCGGAGACATCTTTGATGAATGGTATATTTTCGCCCCCCTTTTATCTACAAAACGAACTTTCTGAACCAGGCTGTTATTTTTTAAGAAACCCTTTAGGAAAAGGGTTTCCTCGTTCATTATCAGGAATTCTCAATAGACTATTTGCTTGTTTATTGATAAAGCCGCAAGGTATAATGACAAAGGAATTTTATTTTAAGTAGAGTAACAAGGAGGGGGAGAAACATGGAAAAAAACGTATATGGTGTTTTTGACTCTAATCCGGAACTACTTGCTGCAATTCAAGACTTAAAAGCTAAAGGCGTGTCTGGCACCCAAATGACAGTGGCAGCTGATATAAAAAAAGATGTGCAGCTTGGAAATGAACATACGGATTTACTGATCATCGCCAATCAGGATAAGGAGGACACTCTTTTTTTAAGAATCTTCCACTACTTCACAGATGAAGGATCTGGAGATTTACGCAGCTTTTTCACGAAATACGGCTACTCTTTTGCTGAGACAAAAGCGATGCTTCAAGAAGTGAGCGCAAAAAAATTCTTCTTGCTGCTCGATGAAGAAGTCTCCATCGAAGAACTGAAGGCTGGCGTAGCGAAATTAAAAAAATAACAGCCTTTGAAGGCTGTTATTTTTTTAATCCTGCTTCGAGGGCAGTGATCATTTCCTGTTTTTCCTGCTCAGATGAATTTTGCCAGATGACCTCGAATAATACTCCCAATCCAGGAAGCATTTTTTCCTCGCCATTTTGTATGGCATCGACAATCGTGTCTTCCAGCTGATCTTGCGAATTTCCAGATACATTTTGGATGATCGCATTACGTAAGTTTAAATTCATAATTATTCCTCCTCTAACACATAATGACTGACAGTAATAGCATTTCACAAACTCGCATGCAATATGTATGTAAATTGCGTTATAATAGGAAAATCAGTGTGAAGTTAAAGGAGCGTTTACCCTTGAAATATATCGAATCCGTAAAAAACCCTCAAGTTAAGCAATGGAAAAAACTTTTGACGAAAAAAGAACGAGATAAAACAGGGAAATATTTAGTCGAGGGTTTTCACCTAGTTGAAGAAGCCCTAAAAGAAGAAATTGTCTTGGAAGTGATCATCAATGAAGAAACTGAAATGCCTGCACATTTTAAGGTGGAAGGCACAGAACTCATTTATGTGAAAAATGATATTATGAAGGCGATTTGCGATACCGAAGCCCCGCAGGGAATCGCCGCGGTTTGTGAACAGAAATCAACTAGCATGGCGTCCATAAATCCGGATAAACTATTGTTGATCGATGCCGTCCAAGATCCGGGGAATATTGGAACGATGATCAGGACAGCTGATGCAGCTGGAATCGATGCGGTCATTCTTGGCGAAGGGTGTGCTGACTTGTATAATCCCAAAGTAGTCCGTTCGACGCAAGGGAGCCTCTTCCATATGCCTGTCATTAAAGGTAACCTTTCCGAAATCATCGATGAGCTGAAGCAAAGCGGCACTCCGGTTTATGGCACGGCATTAGAAGGCGCATCACCATTTGAAGAAGTGGAAAAGTCTTCCCGTTTTGCCCTGCTGGTCGGTAATGAAGGCCAAGGAGTATCGAAGGAATTACTGGAGAAGACGACTAAAAACCTTTATATTCCCATCTACGGAAAAAGCGAATCATTGAATGTGGGGATTGCTGCCGGGATTTTAATGTACCATTTACGAAAATCGATTTGAAACGGCCGAAGAATTATAATATAATAAAACAGAATTTTATAATGAAAACAACGATGACAAAGAGTAGTAGCTTAAGTTAACCATATCCAGGGAAAAAATGCCTTGACTGAAAGCATTTTTATGGCACTGCTTAAGGGAATTCACCTTTCGAGTTGGCATTGGGAAGACAGGATGTCCGAAAAATGTTCCGGTGAAGAGCCGTTATTTTTAATGAAGTGAGTGCATAAGTTTTTTTGTTTGTGCACTAATAAGGGTGGTACCGCGATACATAAACCTCGTCCCTTTAGGGATCGGGGTTTTTTTGTGTTCATTTTTACAAAAGGAAAATAAAGGAGGAAGACATGATGCAGGAACGATTACTAGAACTGCAGGAAGAAGCGTTGCAAAAAGTTGCCGCCGCTTCCGAATTAAAAGAACTGAATGAAGTCCGTGTTGCTTATTTAGGGAAAAAAGGGCCAATCACTGAGGTATTGCGCGGCATGGGTAAATTATCTGCCGAAGAACGCCCGAAAATCGGGGCACTAGCCAATGATGTACGGGAAGCGATCGCAACAAAGATCGAGGAGAAACAAAAAACACTTGAAACTGCGGCAGTCAATGCAAAGCTAGCAACTGAAACGATTGACGTCACACTTCCAGGACGTCCGGTAAACAAGGGAAATCTTCACCCATTAACACGTGTTGTGGAAGAAATCGAAGACTTATTCATTGGTATGGGTTATACCGTTGCGGAAGGTCCTGAAGTTGAAAGTGACTACTACAACTTCGAGGCACTTAACTTGCCAAAAAGCCATCCGGCACGTGATATGCAGGATTCCTTCTACATCACGGATGAAATCCTTATGCGTACGCACACTTCACCTGTTCAAGCCAGAACGATGGAAAAACATAAAGGTCAAGGTCCTGTTAAAATCATTTGCCCAGGAAAAGTATATCGCCGTGATAACGATGATGCTACACACTCCCATCAATTCCAGCAAATTGAGGGCTTGGTCATCGATGAGAACATCAGCATGAGCGACCTGAAAGGAACGCTTGACGTATTTGCGAAAAAAGTATTCGGGCAAGACCGTGAAATCCGTCTTCGTCCAAGTTTCTTCCCATTTACGGAGCCTTCCGTCGAAGTGGATATTTCTTGTAAAATCTGCGGTGGTAAAGGCTGCAGCGTATGTAAACAAACAGGCTGGATCGAAGTGCTTGGCGGCGGGATCGTTCATCCGAACGTCCTTGAAATGGCTGGCTTCGATTCCAAGAAATACTCCGGATTCGCATTTGGAATCGGCGTGGAACGAATTGCCATGTTGAAATACGGTGTGGACGATATCCGTCATTTCTATACGAATGATGTTCGATTCTTAAAACAATTCAACCATCACGAAGCATAAATTTTTATTTTAAAAAGGAGGACCTACCATGTTTGTGTCATATAAATGGTTACAAGATTATGTTGACCTTTCAGGCATCAATGCGACGGAGCTAGCTGACAAAATCACGAAAAGCGGCATTGAGGTTGAAGGGGTAGAAAAGAAAAGTGAAGGGCTAAAAGGAGTCGTCATCGGGCATGTCATTGAACGTGAACAGCATCCAAATGCGGATAAATTGAATAAATGCCAAGTTGATATCGGGGCCGAAAATCCCGTTCAGATCATCTGTGGAGCACCGAATGTCGATAAAGGCCAAAAAGTCGCAGTCGCTACTGTTGGCGCAGTCCTTCCAGGTAATTTCAAAATCAAGAAAGCGAAACTTCGCGGAGAGGAATCGCACGGGATGATTTGCTCTCTTCAAGAATTGGGCTTCGAATCCAAGCTCGTTTCCAAGGATTACGCTACAGGTATCTTCGTCTTCCCAAATGATGTGGAAGTAGGGAAAGATGCATTGGAGGAACTTGGTTTAAGTGATGAAGTGCTGGAACTTGGGCTGACTCCAAACCGTTCCGACGCATTGAGCATGCTTGGTGTTGCATACGAAGTGGGAGCCATTCTAGGCCGTGAAGTGAAATGGCCGGTTGTCGAGAAAGTAGAGGCAGCTGAAAAAGCATCAGATTATATCAGTGTCAAAGTGGAAGCGAAAGAAGATAACCCGGTATACATTGCTAAAATCATCAAGGATGTTAAGGTAGGACCCTCACCGCTTTGGATGCAGACTCGGTTGATGTCTGCAGGTATCCGTCCTCATAATAATGTGGTGGATATCACGAACTACATTTTACTTGAATACGGTCAACCGCTTCATGCCTTTGATTATGACCGCTTTGGTTCAAAGGAAATCGTCATCCGCAGAGCGAAGGATGCTGAAAAAATCGTAACTTTGGATGAAACGGAACGCGCTTTGACACCTGACCATTTAGTGATCACAAATGGCAGCGAGCCTGTTGCGATAGCTGGTGTGATGGGCGGAGCGGATTCCGAAGTGAAAAATGATACGACGAACATCATTATTGAAAGTGCATATTTTGCAGGTACAGTAGTTCGTAAAGCTTCAAAGGACCATGGATTACGCAGTGAAGCTAGTGCCCGTTTTGAAAAAGGCGTCGACCCGGCCCGTGTTCGTGAAGCTGGAGAACGTGCTGCACAATTGATTGCACAATATGCAGGCGGAACAGTCTTACAAGGAGCAGCAGAAGTTGACGAATTGACAATGGAACCTGCGGTCATTAGCATCACTCTTGAAAAAATCAACACACTTCTTGGAACAAGCATGACCGTATCAGTTGTGGAATCGATCTTCAAGCGTCTGCAATTCGGCGTGGAACTTGACAATGAAACGTTCACAATCACAGTCCCGACGCGCCGTGGTGATATTACGATTGAGGCTGATTTAGTCGAAGAGGCTGCACGTTTATATGGATATGATAACATTCCCACTACACTGCCGATCGGTTCTGCTACCCCAGGCCAATTGACTGACTATCAAATTAAACGGCGGAAGGCACGACGTACACTTGAAGGCGCAGGCCTTTATCAAGCTGTGACCTATTCACTGACAAGCCAGGAAAAAGCGTCCCAATTCGCATTGGAAGCAAGAGAATCCATACGATTAGCAATGCCAATGAGTGAA
The DNA here is from genome assembly GCF_002243645.1 of Peribacillus simplex NBRC 15720 = DSM 1321. Classification (NCBI taxonomy): domain Bacteria; kingdom Bacillati; phylum Bacillota; class Bacilli; order Caryophanales; family Bacillaceae; genus Peribacillus; species Peribacillus simplex. The sequence continues at coordinate 4,161,257 of NZ_CP017704.1, forward strand.
GAAAGAAGCCAGCTGCGTTTAAGCATCGTGCCTCAATTGCTAGAAGTCGTGAAATATAACAATGCCCGCCAAATTGATTCACTGGCACTGTATGAAGTCGGTTCCGTATTCTTTAAGCGTGACGAACAAGAACTGCCTGAAGAAAAAGAACATATTGCTGGAGCAATCACTGGCTTATGGGAGTCACATCTATGGCAAGGTGAAAAGAAACCAGTGGATTTCTTTGTAGCCAAAGGCGTGATCGAAGCATTATTCGACACACTTGGATTAGCTGATCAAATCAGTTATCGCCAAGCGGAAATCAACGACATGCATCCAGGACGGACAGCGGAAGTAATATTGAATGGTGAAGTAATTGGCTTTATCGGCCAAGTGCACCCAACTGTCCAAAAAGACTTGGATATTAAAGAAACATACATTTTCGAACTTTCCTTAAAAGCATTGGCCGAAGCCGAAGTCGCGCCGATTGCGTACCAAACCATTCCGCGCTATCCATCAACAACACGCGATATCGCGCTCGTTGTGGATCAAGCTACGAAAGCCGGGGACATTCAGGATATTATTGAAGAAGCCGGTGGCAAACTGCTGAAGGAAGTAAGCATCTTCGACTTATACGAAGGTGAAAGAATGGAGGAAGGCAAGAAATCCATTGCCTACTCACTGAAATACTTCGATCCGGAACGTACTCTAACGGACGAGGACATTACAAAAGCACATGATAAAGTTCTTGAAGCCGTTAAAGAAAAAGCTGGCGCAGAACTAAGAGGATAAAACCAAAAGACAGCTCCCTGAATCTTGGGGAGCTGTCTTTTTGGATTTACGAGTAAACGGAACAAACTCACGAGTAAACCGCGTAAACTCACGAGTAAAAGGCGGCTGTTCCGAAAGATCAGCCGCTTTCTTCTATTTATGATATTTCTGTTGATATAGTCGCTTCGCTTTTTCTGTATTGGCGAAGTGGGTTTTCGTGAATTCGTGTAAGGAATCGATTCCTTTTTCATGAATCAACCTTGCGGCGGCTTCATCGACTGCAAATCCGGCACCTTTTGGGATTTTGAATCCGGCTTTTTCACTCAGCAAGTCAAAGCGTTTGACGAATGCATATCGGGCCAGGATGGATGCGGCTGCTACTCCAAGGTGAATGCCTTCCGCTTTTGTACATAGATAGGTGGCATTAGCTTGGAATAGTTCTTGCCCTTTTAGGTAATTGAAAAATACCTCTGGTTGAGCGAATTGATCAATAAGGACCGCTTCCGCTTGTTCCGGCTGGATTTTTTGAATGAGATTCTTGATTGCTTGGTTATGGAGGAGTCCCTTCATTTTTCCTTGTGACATTCCCTTTGCCTGCAGCGCATTATATTTCGGGTTGTCGCATGTAAGCAGGCTGAATGGCACTACATCCTTAATCTGTTTGGCAATTTCGATGATCTGTGGATCTTTCAGATTTTTGGAATCCTGGACACCAAGCTCCTTCAATAGGGCTAGTTGCTCCTTTTTTGCATAAACGGCTACGACGGTCATCGGGCCGAAATAGTCTCCTGTTCCGACCTCATCGGAACCAATCACTGACATGGTTCCGATATTTGCAGGTGGCGAATATCGATGGACGTTGACTGATGCAGATGATGCCGTTTTTTTCTTTGGAGCCGCAGCAGTGGTGCCTTTTTGCCACTTTACCGCTTCTAGTTCGGCATTCTTACCCTGAAAAAGTACCTTTCCGGATTTATAGGCGGTCACCGTACATAGCGGCGGTTTGGCGGAAAAGATGCTCCCCGGGGGAAGCTTGGCGGCCAAGGATGAAGAATAATGGGACTTCATCGCCTTTATTTGTTCAGGACTGATAAGTAAAACAACATGGGACATAATGGGTAAGCTCCTAACTTCATTTTGTTTATTGGGTAATCTTCTTCCTAAATTCGATTTCGTTTGACAAATTATTGAAATTTTTATGCAAGAAATGACGATGTACTCTCTTTCGTGACGAAAAACTTCATGATATGATAGAATTAGGATTGTTTAGATTGGGGGCATCATTTTGTCAGACGATAAACGAAATAAAACAACAGTTGATATATACGGACAACCATATACAATCGTCGGCACAGAAAGCGCAAGTCATATGCGCCTGGTCGCTTCAATGGTTGACGAAAAAATGAGAGAGATCAGGATGAAAAATCGATACTTGGATACAAGTAAGCTAGCAGTGCTAACGGCCGTAAATACCGTCCACGAATATATTAAATTAAAAGATGAATTAGACCAGCTTCAACTGGAATTAAAGAGAGAGAAGGACTGAGTACATGCTTGATTTAGCAATACTGGCCATTCTTTTAATCGGTTTATTAATCGGTTTAAAGCGTGGCTTCATTTTACAATTGGTTCATATGACAGGGTTCATAGTGGCCTTCATCGTCGCATATGTATTTTACGGAGATCTTGCTCCCAATTTGAAATTGTGGATCCCGTTTCCAACGATGGGTGATTCCTCGACCCTTAATATGTTTTTCGATACAGTCGGGCTTGATACGGCGTATTACAATGCTATTGCCTTTGCAATCATTTTCTTTGCTGCCAAGATTCTTTGGCAAATGATAGGATCCATGCTCAACTTCATTACCCATCTTCCGATATTAAAGCAGCTGAATCGCTGGGGTGGAGGGATATTGGGTTTTCTAGAAGTCTATCTTATCATGTTTATTATATTATATATAGCTGCCATGCTGCCAATGGATTCCATCCAGAAACCATTAACGGGATCATTTCTGGCAGAATCGATCGTGAAACATACGCCGTTCCTTTCCGAGCAAGTGAAGGAGCTTTGGTTTCAGGATGTAAAACAATCTTAATGTCAGTATAAGTGGGCCTGCCTCCCTTTCTCAAAGTCCTGGATTCCTATACTTTGAACGGGGGAGGCCCCTTTTTATGTAGCAGCATGTAACTTCCTCCTATTTGATTCGAAAGGTAGGAATCGGACTGCTTGTACTTTACCTCCAAGAAAGGTATCTTTAAGAAAGTGAACATGGGACACCCTACTAATTTTTTCGGCGGTGAATTAAATGACAATTAATAAAAAAGATATCATTAAACTATTAGAAAAAATTGCAATATATATGGAACTAAAAGGAGAGAACCCGTTCAAGGTTTCAGCTTTCCGAAAGGCAGCGGGCGCCTTGGAAACGGATGACCGGAGCCTGTCGGCCATCGAAGACTTTACCGCTTTAAATGGAATCGGGAAAGGAACGGCATCGGTCATCGAAGAGTATATAAATGAGGGAAAATCGACGGTACTTGAAGAGCTTCAGGAGCAGGTGCCAAAAGGATTGATTCCGCTCCTTCAGCTTCAAGGTTTGGGCGGGAAGAAAATTGCCAAGCTTCATAAAGAGCTGCATGTCAATGATGTGAATGATCTTAAAATCGCCTGTGAGGAAGGCAGGGTTGCGGCGCTTGCCGGTTTCGGCAAAAAAACGGAAGTTAAGATCCTGTCTGCAATTGCCGAGGCGGGTTCAAGGCCCGATCGGCTGCCCCTTGCCTTCATGAGGCCGATTGCGGATGATATTGAAACGGCCCTTGCTAACATGGAATACATAATCCGTTCTTCCAGGGCCGGCAGCATCCGGCGTATGAGGGAAACCATCAAGGACCTCGATTTCATTATCTCGACAGATCATCCTGAAGAGGTTAAGAATCAACTGCTTGCATTAAAGGGAATAAAGCAGGTGATTGCGGCCGGTGATACAAAAGTATCGGTCGTCCTTGATTATGAATATGATATTTCTGTTGATTTCCGAATCGTGAAGGATAAGGAATTCATCACGACACTCCATCATTTTACAGGTTCGAAAGATCACAATGTGCGGATGCGCCAGCTGGCTAAAGATCGCGGAGAGAAAATCAGCGAATATGGGGTGGAAGTGACTGAAACCGGTGATGTATTGACTTTTGAAACGGAAGAACAATTTTATAATCATTTTGGCCTTCCTTTTATTCCGCCAGAACTGCGTGAAGACGGAACGGAAGTGGAGCATTATGATGCAAATGAACCTCTCATATCTTTAGAGGCCATCAAAGGTGACCTGCACATGCATACGACATGGAGTGACGGTGCCCATACGATTGAAGAAATGATTGAAGCATGCCGTGCAAAAGGGTATCGATATATGGCCATCACCGATCATTCGCAATATCTGAAAGTGGCGAACGGCTTGACCGTGGAACGTTTACGTGAACAAAAACGGATCATCCATGAACTAAATGAAAAATACGCTGACTTTACCGTTCTTTCAGGGATTGAAATGGATATACTTCCTGATGGGACACTTGATTATGACGATGAGCTGCTTGCAGAGATGGATTTGGTGATCGCATCGATTCACTCAAGCTTTTCACAGCCTCGGGAAACGATCATGGAGCGCTTAAAAACGGCTCTGAATAATCCGCATGTCGATATCATCGCCCATCCAACGGGAAGGATCATTGGCAGACGCGCCGGATATGATGTTGATATAGAGATGCTGATCGAACTGGCTCGTGAGACGAATACTGCCTTGGAATTGAATGCGAATCCGAACCGATTGGATTTGGCACCTCCCCATCTGCGCAAGGCACAGGAAGCAGGCGTTCCGATCGTAATCAATACGGATGCACACAGCATCGACATGCTTGAACATATGCCTGTTGGGGTCTCGTCGGCCAAAAAGGGCTGGATTAAAGAATCAACGGTTCTTAATGCAAGGGATACAGACGGCTTATTAGCGTTTTTAAAGAGAAATGATTAACTATTTGCCCATAAATAAGGAGGAGCTTTAACTCCATGCATAATAAAGCTTTAAAGACATTGGAATTTCATAAAATAAAAGAACAATTAATCTCACACGCATCCTCATCCATAGGAAAAGAGAAGGCAGAGCAATTGATGCCTTCCACGGATTTTGAAGAGGTTTCGAGATGGCAGGAAGAAACAGATGAGTCAGCCAAAATCGTCCGTTTGAAAGGCAACTTGCCATTGGGCGGGATTTTTGATATCCGTCCACATGCAAAAAGGGCACAGATTGGCGGAATGCTCTCACCGATGGAGTTGATGGAACTTGCGAGTACGATTCGTGCCGGCAGGATCCTCAGCCGTTTCTTCGAAGAACTCGCAGAGCAGGAAATTGATGTTCCGCTTTTAGCCGAATATATCGATTCTCTTCATCCATTGATTGATTTGCAACAGGAAATTACGTATGCAGTAAGCGAACATGGTGAAGTGATGGATTCTGCCAGCGACAAGCTTCGTACCCTAAGAAACCAGATTCGGACGAACGAAAGCCGTGTCAGGGAAAAACTAGAAAGCATGATCCGTTCTTCCAATGCATCAACAATGTTATCCGATGCCATCATCACCATCCGGAATGACCGATTCGTCATCCCGGTAAAACAGGAATACCGCAGTGTGTATGGCGGGATCATTCATGATCAATCCTCATCAGGGCAGACGTTGTTCATTGAACCGCAAGCAATCGTTCAACTGAATAATGTCCTGCAGGAAACCCGAGTGAAGGAAACGCAGGAAATAGAACGGATATTGGTCGAACTATCGGAAAAAGTCGGTGCGTTCACCCCTGAATTGCTTCATAATGTCAAAGTGCTTGCACAAATCGATTTCCTTGTCGCCAAGGCAAAGTATGCAAAAGCGATAAAAGGATCCAAGCCGATTCTGAATAATGAGGGACGCGTGAAATTATTCAAAGCGAAACACCCGCTCATTCCGAGTGATGTTGTCGTGGCCAATGATATTTTTCTTGGAGATGAATTTACGACAATCGTCATCACCGGTCCGAATACAGGTGGTAAGACGGTTACCCTGAAAACAATTGGGCTCTGTACGTTAATGGCCCAGTCCGGTCTGCAGATCCCTGCGCTGGATGGTTCCGAAACGGCTGTGTTTTCCTCTGTTTATGCCGATATTGGCGATGAACAGTCGATTGAACAAAGCTTAAGTACATTCTCATCGCATATGGTCAATATTGTCGATATCCTTAAGCATGTCGATTATGACAGTCTTGTTTTATTCGATGAGCTTGGAGCGGGTACTGACCCACAGGAAGGTGCCGCTTTGGCCATTTCCATTTTGGATGAAGTGTATAAGCGCGGAGCACGTGTGATTGCAACGACACATTACCCGGAATTAAAAGCGTATGGATATGATCGGGAAGGGGTCATTAATGCAAGCGTCGAATTTAATGTGGAAACCTTGAGTCCCACCTATAAACTTTTGATCGGTGTACCAGGGCGGAGTAATGCGTTTGAAATTTCCAAGCGCCTTGGTTTGGAAGAAAGCGTGATAAGCAACGCCCGCAGCCATATTGGTGAGGATACGAATAAAGTTGAGAATATGATAGCATCCCTTGAAGACAGCCGAAAGAAGGCCGAAGAAGAGGAGCTGGAAGCCAAGAATCACCTGGAACAGGCGGAAATTCTTCATAAAGACCTTCAAAGGCAAATTGGTGAATACCATGAAGAACGGGATGCTATGGTCGAAAAGGCAGCAAAAGAGGCAGCGGCAATCGTTGAAAACGCACAAAAGGAAGCGGAAGCGATCATTTCCGACTTACGTAAACTGCGACTCGAAAAGCATGCCGATGTTAAAGAGCATGAACTGATCGATGCAAAAAAACGGCTTGAAGAAGCAGCGCCTAAAGTGAAAAAAACATCAAATAAAGCTGCGAGGCCGCTGGATAAAAGCTTGAAACCCGGAGATGAAGTAAAGGTCGTAAGCTTTGGTCAAAAAGGTCACTTGATAGAGAAGGTCTCGAATAATGAATGGCAGGTTCAGATCGGCATCATGAAAATGAAGGTGAAGGAGTCTGACCTGGAATTCGTCAAGGCCACAAAAGTTAAGGAAACAAAGCCGCTGACCACGATCAAAGGCCGCGATTATCACGTTAGCGTAGAACTTGATCTCCGTGGAGAACGCTTTGAAAATGCAATATCAAGAGTGGAAAAGTATATTGATGATGCTCTTTTGGCCGGTTATTCGAGTGTCTCCATCATTCATGGTAAAGGAACGGGCGCTCTTAGGTCCGGGGTCCAGGAATACTTGAAAAATCACCGCTCTGTCAAAAGGATTCGCTTCGGTGAAGCCGGTGAAGGCGGAACAGGTGTTACGGTGGTGGAATTTAAATAAAGGAAAGTGGTCACTCCGGCTATTCAGCCAAGCCGGGTGGCTAGTTACCATTCGGGAGTTGGACCATGGAGAACATGTGGGAAAATGAATATGTATATATAGCTGCTCGTTACAGTGTCGTTATTCTGTGCATTATTGTTTTTTTATCCATTTTTGAACTTGTCACAAAGTACAAGAACTGGGAGGAAATCAAACAGGGAAACCTTTCTGTCGCGTTGGCAACAGGTGGTAAAATATTTGGAATCGCCTATGTATTCCAACAATCCATCCTCCATCAGAATTCGCTTATTACCATGATTGGCTGGGGCGTTTACGGATTTGTCCTGCTGTTGATCGGTTATTTCATTTTTGAATTTATGACTCCTGGATTTAAAATAGATGAAGAGATACAAAAAGATAATCGGGCAGTTGGATTCCTATCGATGATCATATCAATCGCATTATCTTTTGTCATCGGCGCCGGAATTTCTTAATGCCCTTCATGAGAGGGAGTAAGCTGTGGAGAAACTTGCAAAAGTCTTAATTGTTTGTTGCGGAATCTTTTTTCTATTTGGAATCATTTATATGATATTCTTCACTTGAGAGAAGCGGCCATCATGCCGCTTCTTTTATTTGGTTTCTATTAAAAAGAGTGGGGGGGTGGCATGTATAATAATAATGGTCAAATAGACTTTTCGGAAGAGGAGGAGGAATATGGATCACTCCAAATTGATACAAAAGATTGAAGAATTATCGCTGAATGCTTTACCGGCCATACAAACGCAAATCTATGACGGATGGGTTATCCGATTTGCGGATGGATATACGAAACGGGCGAATTCTATCACCCCCATCTATACATCTAATGAAAATGTGAAAAAGAAAATATTGAATTGTGAACAATTATATTTTGCAAAGAATGATAAGGCAGTGTACAAAATGACTCCACAGGCAAAGCCTATCAACTTGGATAGAGTACTGGAAGAGTCCGGGTATGTCCTTGAGGGAACAACAAGTGTCCAAGTATTGAATTTGGCAGAAACAGAATCACCGAATGAAACCAATGTCATAAAGTATGATCATTTACATGATGACTGGTTTCACGATTTCTGCCTACTAAGTAATATCAATGATCATGATCAAACCATCCTGAAAAAGATGTTAGGGAATATCATTCCACAAACATGCTTTATGTTGTTGACTGATGAGGGGGGAACTGTGACAGCAAGTGGACTGGGTGTTTTGGAAGACGAATACATAGGCCTGTACAATATCATTACCCATGAAAACTTTCGAAACCAAGGCAATGGTGCAATACTCATTCGTAATCTATTGCATTGGGGTAAAGAAAATGGGGCAAAAAATGCTTATCTTCAGGTGATAGAAACGAACGAGCCTGCTTTATGCTTGTACGGGAAAATGGGGTTTGAAGAAAAATATAAATATTGGTATAGAATTAAAACTAAGGAGTAGAACCACTCCTTTTTTTGTTTCCTTTTTTAAGTGTTTCATCCAATATTCTCTGTGGTTAATATAGGACATATCTACTGGCCTGCTTCTCATCATATGGTCCTTATACTCTGAAATTCGGCAATTGTAAGAAAATCCCGATTGTATTATAATGATTAAGAGTATTGAGAATATTCAGAAGGAGGGGGCAAATGAGCAATAAGCCATGGCAAGCTATTTATCCGGAACAGATACCCGCTGTATTGTCGTACGAAGATAAACCTCTTTATTCTTTTTTGAAGGAATCAGCCGAAGAATTCCCTGATAAAGTATCGATTCATTTCCAGGGAAAAGAATTAACTTTCCGGGAAGTGCATGAATCTGCTTTAAAGTTTGCAGCCTATTTAAAAAGTATCGGTCTTCAAAAAGGTGAACGCGTTGCCGTCATGCTTCCTAATTGTCCTCAAGGTGTAATAAGCTTTTTTGGGATATTGATGGCCGGCGGAGTCGTGGTTCAAACGAATCCAACCTATACTGAACGTGAATTAGAATATCAAATGAAAGATTCTGGAGCGAAAATAATTTTAGCGATGGATATTTTATTTCCCCGTGTCACTGCAGTCGCATCAAGAACGGATATAGAACATATAATTGTAACCGCTATCAAGGAATATTTGCCATTCCCGAAAAACCTTATCTACCCTTTTATTCAAAAAAAGCAATACGGCATTGTCATCAATGTGGAGCATGCAGGAAATCATCATTTATTTTCCGAAATCATGAAACGAAAGATCACTGAAGAAGTCACTGAGCCGATCGATGTGCATAATGACCTTGCACTTTTGCAATATACCGGTGGGACAACAGGTTTTCCCAAAGGGGTCATGCTTACCCATAAGAACTTGCTGGCTAATACGAAAATGTGCAATGCATGGCTTTATAAAAATAAGCGCGGTGAGGAAAGGATCCTTGCGATTCTGCCTTTCTTCCATGTGTACGGTATGACTACGGTCTTGGTCCTTTCCGTCATGGAAGGGAACACCATGATCATCATGCCGAAGTTTGATGTCGAAGCGACGCTTAAAACCATCCAAAAACAGAAACCGACCATGTTTCCAGGAGCGCCAACGATGTATATCGGCCTCTTGAACCATCCGGATATCGCTAAATATGACCTTTCTTCCATAAATGCCTGTATAAGCGGTTCAGCATCATTGCCCTTAGAGGTCCAAGAGCAGTTTGAGAAAATTACCGGCGGGAAGCTTGTTGAAGGCTATGGACTTTCTGAAACCTCACCGGTGACCCATGCTAATTTCATTTGGGATCAGCCTCGTGTAAAAGGAAGCGTTGGACTGCCGTGGCCAGACACTGACTCGGTGATTCTGTCCCTGGAAAACTTTGAAGAGCTTCCTCCGAATGAAATAGGAGAAATTGCCATAAAAGGACCACAGGTAATGCAAGGATATTGGAACCGTCCGGATGAAACGGAAAAAACCTTTAAAAATGGCTGGTTGCTTACAGGAGATCTGGGTTACATGGATGAGCAGGGGTTCTTTTATGTGGTCGAGAGGAAAAAGGATACAATCATTGCAGGAGGTTTCAATATATATCCACGTGAGGTGGAAGAGGTGCTATACGAGCATGAGGCCGTACAGGAAGTAGTTGTGGCAGGTATCCCTGACCCTTATCGAGGTGAGACCGTCAAGGCCTATGTCGTACTGAAAAAAAATGCCAGGGCCACTGAAGAGGAATTGAATGAATTTGCCAGAAAAAACCTGGCTTCCTATAAGGTGCCGCGCAGCTATGAATTCAGGGATGAACTTCCTAAAACGACGATAGGAAAAATCCTGAGAAGAGTCCTTATCGAGGAAGAAAAGAAAAAAATATCTGAGGAAAGAAAAGAAGCTTAAACAAGCCCCCCCTTAACGGAGCAGCGGAAGATAGCTCCGTGTTTTGCAGAACGACTGGACAGCCTATGGATGGGGGCTGTACAATGAACACAAGTGGAATGTCAGGACTCTTAGAAGTTTTTGCTTGACAGTAAAGGGGCGTCATTTTATGATAGAAATATGAATGATGGTTCATTCATTTTCTGAAAGGGGACATCCAGTGAAAAGCAACAGACCAAAGTATAATCAAATTATTGATGCGGCAGTTATCGTCATTGCCCAAAACGGTTACTATCAAGCCCAAGTATCCAAAATCGCCAAGCAGGCAGGCGTAGCGGATGGCACCATATATCTTTATTTTAAAAATAAAGAAGATATCTTAATATCATTATTCCATGAAAAGATGGGCTATTTTGTGGAACAGATCGAAGAAGAACTAAAAGGAAAGACAACTGCTTCGGATAAACTTCATGTGCTTATCCAAAAACATTTTCAAAACCTTTCAGAAGACGTGAATTTAGCAATTGTCACTCAGTTGGAATTAAGACAGTCGAATAAAGAATTGCGCCTAAGAATTAATGATGTGTTAAGAGGGTATTTAAATTTAATCGATCAGATCATTATAGAAGGAAAAGAGAACGGCGAATTCCTGCCTGATTTAAATAGTTTACTTACCAGGCAGATGATTTTTGGAACGATTGACGAAACAGTGACGACTTGGGTCATGAATGAGCAAAAGTACTCGCTTCCTGACCTTGCACCAGACGTTCACCGCCTTCTAATTGGCGGCTGTGGCCTGAAAAGTTAACGATTTAAATAGAGGATGGCTAGCCATCCTCGAAAGAATCGGTTAATCCTGCTTCCAGCTTTATCGGGAAGTGATACATATTGAATTTTCAAAAAAGTTTGACTAGCATGCCTGGAGGGATTGATATGGAATACCTTAAGCTTTCTGTCGAAAATCATGTGGCTTTTATAACGATTGATCATGCACCTGCAAATGCGCTTTCCTCGGCTATCATCGGAGAGCTGTCACAGGCCTTCGATCAAATTGAGAAAGACGAAGCCGTAAGGGTTGTCCTTCTTCATGGTGAAGGAAGATTCTTCTCTGCAGGAGCAGATATTAAAGAATTTACAGAAGTGAAAAACGGGAAAGCTTTCGAGAAACTGACCAAGAATGGGCAATCTGTATTTGAGAAAATCGAATCCTTTCCAAAACCGGTCATTGCAGCCATCCATGGAGCGGCGCTTGGCGGAGGATTGGAGCTGGCTATGGCCTGTCACATCCGTTTGGTAACTGAAAGGGCTAAACTGGGTTTGCCTGAGCTGCAGTTGGGCTTAATCCCTGGATTTGCTGGGACCCAACGTCTTCCTCGTTATGTGGGCATGGCAAAGGCAGCTGAAATGCTGTTTACAAGTGAACCTATTTCAGGAACCCAAGCTGTGCAATGTGGATTGGCGAATCATGCCTTCACGGATGAAGAACTGATTCCTAAAGCTAAGGAACTAGCCAATAAAATTGCCAAGAAAAGCCCACTGGCTTTAAAGTCGGCCATTGAGTTATTAAATTATTCCAAGCATGATTCCTACCATAAAGGTGTGGAAAGGGAAGCAGCCCTCTTTGGCCAAGCTTTCGATACCGCTGATGCACAAGAAGGAATCGCCGCTTTCATTGAAAAAAGGGAAGCTGTATTCAAAGGGCAATGACGATTCGGTATAAATAACTATTTTTATATATCATGCAGGATTTTGATGAAATATGAAGAACAATACTATATATCAATAAAATTCATAATCTTCAAAACTCAAATTATTCGGGAGGTATTATCGTGAACATTTATGTACTGCTGAAAAGAACATTTGATACAGAAGAAAAAATTACACTATCTAACGGGAAAATTAATGAGGATGGAGCAGAATTCATCATTAATCCATACGATGAGTATGCAGTTGAAGAAGCAATCCAGGTGCGTGATGCACAAGGCGGCGAAGTAACGGTTATTTCTGTCGGAACCGAAGAGGCTGAAAAGCAATTACGCACAGCGCTGGCAATGGGTGCTGACAAAGCCGTATTGATAAATATAGAAGACGACATAGAAAATGGCGACCAATTCACGACTGCCAAAATTATAGGCGAATACTTAAAAGGTAAAAATGCCGATTTAATCATTGCAGGGAACGTTGCAATCGATGGCGGTTCTGGTCAAGTGGGACCACGCGTTGCCGAAATTTTAGAAATTCCTTATATTACAACCATTACTAAACTGGACATCGCAAATGGAAATGTAAGCGTTATCCGTGATGTCGAAGGGGATTCTGAAACGATCGAAGCATCCCTTCCATTGTTGGTGACAGCTCAACAAGGGCTAAATGAGCCACGTTATCCTTCATTGCCAGGAATCATGAAAGCGAAGAAAAAACCGCTTGAAGAATTGGAATTGGATGACCTGGATTTGGAAGAAGAAGACGTTGAAGCAAAAACAAAAACGATTGAAATATACCTTCCTGCTAAAAAAGAAGCTGGAAAAGTATTGGACGGCGAAATCGGTGATCAAGTTAGCGAACTTGTTCAATTATTACGCAGTGAAGCAAAAGTGATTTAATCGAAACGGTACTTTTCAAAACAACAAAACACGACAAAATGAAAAATAGAGCACAGGAGGTTTTTATAAATGGCTAGAAAGTTTCTTGTATTGGGCGAAGTTCGTGACGGTTCACTAAGAAATGTATCATTTGAAGCTATCGGTGCGGCTAAACTTGCTGCAGATGGCGGGGAAATCGTAGGTGTTTTAGTTGGTGATAGTGTTCAAAATTTTGGAAATGAATTGATCCAGTATGGCGCAGACCGGGTTGTTGCAGTCGAAAATGATCAATTGAAACAATATACTTCAGATGGATATGCGCAAAGCTTGCTTGCCGTCATCGAGCAGGAAAAGCCAGAAGGGATTTTCTTTGGACATACGGCCCTAGGAAAAGACCTTGCACCTAAATTGGCTGGAAAGCTTGAATCAGGATTGATCTCCGACGTTACATCCATTGAAGAAGAAGGCGGAAATATCGTTTTCACCCGCCCGATATATTCCGGTAAAGCATTTGAAAAGAAAATTGTTACAGATGGCGTGATATTCGCGACAATCCGTCCGAACAATATCGAACCATTAGCAAAAGATGAGTCCCGCTCTGGTGATGTTTCTACATTAAGTGTGGATATTAAGGATTTACGCACAATCATTAAAGATGTTGTTAGAAAAGCTAGTGAAGGGGTCGACCTTTCAGAAGCGAAAGTAGTCATCGCAGGTGGCCGCGGCGTGAAAAGTGAAGATGGTTTTGAACCATTAAAGGAACTGGCACAAGTTCTTGGCGGTGCGGTAGGAGCTTCCCGCGGAGCATGTGATGCAGACTATTGCGATTACTCTTTGCAAATCGGGCAAACGGGTAAAGTCGTAACACCTGACCTTTATATCGCCTGCGGAATTTCCGGTGCGATCCAGCATTTAGCGGGGATGTCCAACTCCAAGGTCATCGTTGCCATCAACAAAGACCCGGAAGCTAACATATTTAATGTGGCTGATTATGGAATCGTCGGAGACCTTTTCGAAGTCGTTCCATTACTTACGGAAGAATTCAAAAAACTTAAAGTTAACGCGTAAGAGAAATAATACAGATGAGGGGCAAGACATGCGGCATAAGCCGTTACATGTCTTGCCCTTTCTTTGGGCTTATAGGCAAGGGTTTTGGCCTGCATGTTTATTCTTTTTTTGGACATCCTACCACTGAAGCAAAATATTAGCATCGATTCTAACAACAATGATATACTGTCTTTAGTTATTTGAGTAAATTTGAGGAGGAATTATATATGGCTATTGTAAATGCAACTGACCAAACTTTCACAACTGATACTAGCGAAGGTGTCGTTCTTGTAGATTTTTGGGCTCCATGGTGTGGACCTTGTAAAATGATCGCTCCTGTTCTTCAAGAGCTTGATACTGAAATTGGCGATACAGCAAAAATCGTAAAAGTGGATGTAGATGAAAACCAAGAAACAGCTGGAAAATTCGGTGTGATGAGCATCCCGACATTAATCGTCCTTAAAGACGGTGAAGTGGTTGACAAGGTTGTTGGTTTCCAACCTAAAGAAGCACTTGCTGAACTTATTGCAAAACACGCGTAATAAATAGTAAGTTAGCTAAAAAAAGCTTCAAGTCTGCGGACTTGAAGCTTTTTTCGCTATCTTGATATATAATGATTGTAAAAATGGGAGAACAGGAGGCTGAATGCATGAATCAACAAATAAAGAATAAACTTGCCCTTCTTCCCGATCAACCTGGTTGCTATTTAATGAAAGATCGTCAGGGAACGATCATATATGTAGGCAAAGCGAAGGTGTTGAAAAATCGTGTCCGTTCTTATTTTACGGGATCACATGATGGAAAAACATTTCGGCTCGTCAATGAGATTGAGGATTTCGAATACATCGTCACCTCCTCCAATATCGAGGCTCTTATTTTAGAGTTGAACTTAATCAAAAAACATGACCCAAAATATAATGTCATGCTAAAGGATGATAAGACGTATCCTTTCATCAAGCTGACTGCGGAACGCCACCCACGTTTAATCATTACCCGAAAGGTCAAAAAAGACAAAGGGAAATATTTCGGTCCTTATCCGAATGCTTTTGCAGCTAACGAAACGAAAAAATTGCTCGACCGCATCTATCCCCTAAGAAAATGCAATACTTTACCGGATCGCGTTTGTCTATACTATCACCTTGGCCAGTGCCTGGCCCCATGTGTATATGAAGTAGAGGAACAGGAATATAAAAAAATGGTGGATGATATCAACCGGTTCTTGAACGGCGGGCATACTGAAATAAAAAAAGAACTGACTGAAAAAATGCTGGAGGCATCAGAAGAGCTCGATTTCGAGAGGGCCAAGGAGTTCCGTGACAAGATTGCCCACATCGATATTACGATGGAGAAGCAAAAAATGATGACGACCGATTTCATCGACAGGGATGTATTTGGCTTTGCCTATGATAAAGGCTGGATGTGCGTTCAGGTATTTTTTGTCCGGCAGGGTAAATTAATAGAAAGGGATGTTTCACTTTTTCCGGTCTACGATGAACCCGAACAGGAACTTCTTACATTCCTCGGTCAGTTTTACGAGATTACGAACCACTTTAAACCAAAGGAAATCTTGCTGCCTGAATCAGTGGATGCCGAAATGGCCGAAGGGCTGCTTGGTGTCAAAACGATTCACCCGAAACGGGGAGCGAAAAAAGACATGCTTAAATTGGCGAATAAAAATGCCTCCATCGCCCTTCAGGAAAAATTCTCTTTGATTGAAAGGGATGAAGAAAGAACGATCAATGCGGTGGAAAACCTCGGGAACCAACTGGGTATCTACACCCCGCATCGAATTGAAGCTTTCGATAACTCCAATATCCAGGGAAGTGACCCTGTTTCCGCTTTAGTCGTGTTCATTGATGGGAAGCCGGAAAAAAGGGAGTACCGTAAATATAAGATCAAGACGGTCCAGGGGCCTGATGATTATGGATCGATGCGTGAAGTGGTCAGAAGAAGGTATTCACGAGTATTGAAAGAAGGGCTGCCGCTTCCGGACTTAATCATCATTGATGGCGGAAAGGGACATGTGGAAGCCGTTCGGGATATTCTGGAAAATGAATTGGGCCTTGATATACCACTTTCAGGCCTCATTAAGGATGAAAAGCATAGGACATCGCAATTGATGATCGGAAATCCTCTTGAACTCGTACCTCTTGATTCACGGAGCCAGGAATTTTACCTATTGCAAAGAATTCAGGATGAAGTGCATCGGTTCGCGATTACGTTTCATCGCCAGCTACGCGGGAAAAATGCAGTTCACTCCCAGCTTGATGATATTCCAGGAGTCGGGGAAAAACGAAGGAAGCAATTATTAAGGCATTTTGGATCATTGAAGAAAATCAAAGAGGCAACGGCCGAAGAAATCATGGAAGCTGGCATGCCAAAAGGGGTAGCCGAGGGAATCGTTAGAAAATTACAAGAATAATCTTGCTACCGATAAATCTCTATGCTATGATTAAAAGGAATTTTTAACTAGACAACTTAAAAGTGCTGATAGAGGTGCGGAATTCAAGAGTAAAAACCTGGAGAAGTATGAGCTTCCATGAAAGGTTTTGAAAGGGGATGACGCCGAAGGAAGACAAGACTCATACCTTGTTTTCCTGGTCCGACATTTAATAAATGGCGGATTGTCAGGGTTTATACCCTGGAGAGCTATCTCACTGTGTTTACAGTATTAGATATGTGATCACAGCAATGAGATATTTCTCATTGCTTTTTTTATTGCCTAAAAACTAGAGAGGGTGCATGAGGATGGCATTAATCGTTCAAAAATTCGGCGGAACATCCGTCGGTAGCGTAGAAAAAATCAAAAATGTTGCCAATCGGGTAATCGAGGAAGCGGAGAATGGAAATGAGGTAGTCGTAGTTGTTTCAGCTATGGGGAAAACAACGGACCAATTGGTTTCCATGGCCCGGGATATTTCCGGAACCCCGAGCAAGAGGGAAATGGATATGCTATTGACTACTGGGGAACAGGTAACGATTTCCCTGTTAACGATGGCATTGATTGAAGAAGGATATGAAGCTATTTCGTATACTGGCTGGCAGGCTGGCATGCAAACGGAATCCGTTCATGGGAATGCCCGGATTTTAAACATTGATGCTTCAAGGATCCAAGCTCAGCTTCAGGAGAAGAAAATAGTGGTCGTAGCCGGTTTCCAGGGGAACGATATAAATGGGGAAATCACTACCTTAGGGCGAGGTGGTTCCGATACGACGGCGGTTGCCATCGCTGCAGCGCTGAATGCGGATAGATGTGATATATATACCGATGTAACGGGTGTTTTCACAACGGATCCACGCTACATAAAAGGCGCGCGAAAACTCCAATCCATTTCTTACGATGAAATGCTGGAACTTGCCAACCTGGGGGCGGGCGTCCTTCATCCAAGGGCTGTCGAATATGCAAAAAATTATCAAATTCCGCTTGAAGTCCGTTCAAGCATGGAGAGAGAATCAGGAACGATCATTGAGGAGGAAGCAACTATGGAAGAAAACTTAATTGTACGAGGCATTGCTTTTGAAGACAGTATTACGAGGGTCACAATATATGGTTTGCCCCAATCACTTGGTGCACTATCCACAATTTTCACGACACTTGCGAAAAACCGGATTAATGTAGACATCATCATTCAAAGCATGACTGCCGAGGATACGACCAATCTATCTTTTTCCACAAAAAGTGAAGATACAGAAGCGGCCTTGATCGTGCTGGAAAATAATAAAGAACAATTGGGATTCGATCGAGTCGAAACGGAGAGTGGGTTGGCCAAAGTGTCGATCGTCGGTTCTGGTATGGTATCTAACCCAGGAGTGGCTGCCGAGATGTTTGAAGTGATGGCCAATACAGGAATCCAGGTGAAAATGGTCAGCACATCGGAAATTAAAGTTTCGACTGTCGTCAATGAAAAGGAAATGGTGAAGGCGGTTGAATCTCTTCATGAAGCATTTAAACTTGGTCAGCATGCAAATGTGCTAGCTTAAGTGTAAGGAGTCCAATAAAAAACAGACTTCCGGTAAAAAGGGTAAGTCTGTTTTAAGGGCATATTAGATTGGATCTCTGGGATCCCATTGGATGGTGAATATCACTTTTTTTGCGCGGCGTTTGATTTCTTCCGTTGATTCGCTGAGGAATTTTTTTTGCAGTGTAAACTGCTCGGCAAGGAAACCGGCTTCAAGTTGGAAGTGACAATCAGGGTGTAAATCCAGGCGGCGGCTGATTATTTCGCCCGTCAGGGATAATTCCATTTCGTGTTTCGTATACTTCATGATTTCCAGATTGCCCCATCCAGCGCTTTGGAAAAATTCAATCACTTCCTGATCGCCATTCAATGGGAATTTTCTTGCTAATTGTTTACCTGCCCAATAGAGGATTTGATTAGAGTCTTTTCCGAGAATATCGTTCAATAGAACTTCTCTGATTAATTCGTATCCGAAAGCTGGCACTTGGAATTCTTCAGTTTGAATTTCTTCAGCTTGAATCTCTTCTTCTATCGCAGCAGCAATATTTTTTTTCATAGTTTATCGCCTCTTTCTGTAAATCTATTATAAACGTATTTCTTTTGCAAATTATACTGTTTTTTATTTATTTAAATAGTAATTGGAAAAAAATGAGAAATTATATCGGGATATTAATAGATTAATTAGTAATTTCTCCAAAATATCAACTTGACAAATAAAAAATAGACAATTTAATCCAATAAAATCTATTCTGAAAAAGAGATTTCTTGTATCCGTTTTCTTGACGCACATAGAAGTCAGGAGTAAAATGGACATGTCACATAATTGTAAAGGGAGTATAGGGGAGTTTTCTGACTCTATACTTTATTTTCACGCGGAGATAAAAGGTAGCCACCAGATTATCTTTGCATGATTTTTCACAAATTAAGGGGGGGCACTTAGTGGCAAAGAATCGTGAGTTTGGGAATCGCAGGCTTCATTCACTTCTAGGAGTAATTCCAATTGGTCTATTCCTAATTTTTCATTTATCGGTAAACTTTATGGCAACAAAAGGAGAAGAAACTTTTAATGGGGCAGTTCATTTAATTGAGTTTACGCCCGTAAAGATTTTGGTTGAATGGGTCGTCATCTATCTACCAATCCTTTTCCATGCTGTGTACGGAATTTATATTGCCTTTACAGCAAAAAACAATTTAGGGAGATTTGGATTCTTCCGTAACTGGATGTTCATGCTTCAACGTGTAACTGGAATCATAACGTTGATTTTCCTTGTTTGGCATATCTGGCAGACAAGAGTTCAAGCAGCTCTTGGAGCAACAGTTGATTTCGATATGATGGCGGAAATTTTCTCTAGTCCATTTATGCTTGTGTTCTATATTGTTGGTATTATCTCAGCAATTTTCCACTTTGCTAATGGATTATGGTCATTTGCAGTGAGCTGGGGTCTGACAGTTTCACCAAGATCGCAAAGAATCATGACTTACTTTACATTGATCGTTTTCGTTCTTCTTTCTTATATCGGAATTAGCGCAATTTTCGCTTTCGTATAAGAAGATAGAGTTCATTTATAAGTATTAGGAAAAACATAGCTTGGCTAATGGAAATAAGGGAGTGACAGAATTGGGTAAAGGTAAAATAGTTATCGTTGGTGGAGGTCTAGCTGGATTAATGGCTACGATCAAAGCAGCAGAGCTGGGACAACAGGTTGATTTATTTTCTTTAGTGCCTGTTAAACGCTCTCACTCAGTTTGTGCCCAAGGCGGAATCAATGGGGCAGTAAATACAAAAGGTGAAGGGGATTCTCCATACATCCACTTCGACGATACAGTTTATGGCGGAGATTTCTTGGCTAACCAACCGCCGGTTAAAGCGATGTGCGAAGCAGCACCATCGATCATCCACATGTTTGACCGTATGGGTGTTATGTTCAACCGTACTCCGGAAGGTCTTCTTGATTTCCGTCGTTTCGGTGGTACTCAACATAGCCGTACAGCATTCGCTGGTGCAACAACTGGTCAGCAATTACTTTACGCATTGGACGAGCAGGTTCGCCGTTATGAAGTTGAAGGCCTTGTAACGAAATATGAAGGCTGGGAATTCCTTGGAGCTGTTATCGATGATGAGCAAACAGCACGCGGTATCGTAGCTCAAAACCTGACTTCAATGGAAATCAAATCATTCCCTGGCGACGCAGTCATCATGGCGAGCGGCGGCCCTGGAATCATTTTCGGTAAATCGACTAACTCAATGATCAATACAGGATCAGCAGCATCCATCGTTTATCAACAAGGTGTAAATTATGCAAATGGTGAGTTCATTCAAATTCACCCGACAGCAATCCCTGGAGATGACAAACTTCGTCTAATGAGTGAATCCGCTCGTGGTGAAGGTGGACGTATCTGGACATATAAAGACGGAAAACCTTGGTATTTCCTTGAAGAAAAATACCCTGCTTATGGTAATCTAGTACCTCGTGATATCGCGACTCGTGAAATCTTCGACGTATGCATGAACATGAAGCTTGGCATTAATGGAGAAAACATGGTTTACCTGGATCTATCACATAAAGATCCTAAATTACTTGATATAAAACTTGGCGGAATCATTGAAATTTACGAGAAATTCATGGGTGAAGATCCTCGTAAAGTTCCAATGAAAATTTTCCCTGCCGTTCACTATTCTATGGGCGGACTTTGGGTGGATTATGACCAAATGACTAACATCAAAGGTTTATTCGCTGCAGGTGAGTGTGACTACTCTCAACATGGCGGTAACCGACTTGGTGCGAACTCACTTCTTTCTGCAATCTATGGTGGTTCAGTAGCTGGACCGAATGCCGTTAAATATATTGAAGGCCTTGATAAAACTTCAGAATCCATTCCATCTTCATTGTTTGAAGGGTACGAGAAACAAGAACAGGAAAAATGGAATGAAGTCATGTCTCTTGATGGTAACGAAAATGCATACGTTCTTCACAAAGAACTTGGTGAGTGGATGACACAGCATGTTACTGTAGTTCGTTACAATGACAAGCTGAAAGAAACGGATAACAAGATTCTTGAGCTGATGGAACGTTACAAGAAAATTAACATCAATGACACGGCAAAATGGAGTAACCAAGGAGCAGCATTCACTAGACAGCTGCAAAACATGATGCAATTGGCTCGTGTAATCACAATTGGTGCGTTAAACCGTGACGAAAGCCGCGGAGCGCATTACAAACCTGATTTCCCAGAACGTAATGATGAGGAATTCATGAAAACTACTATGGCAACATTCAAAGGCTTGGATCAAGCACCTGAATTCCATTATGAAGATATTGATGTATCACTGATCGCACCGCGTAAACGTGACTACACTACGAAACACTAAAGAGGGGGAGCAAAAAAATGGTTGAAACTAAATCTGAGACTAAAACAGTCCGTTTTATAATCACTCGTCAAGATACACCGGATTCAGCTCCTTATGATGAGGAATTCGAATTAGCGTACCGTCCGAATATGAACGTAATTTCCGCTCTAATGGAAATTCGTCGTAATCCAGTAACTGTACAAGGCAAGCACACTACAGCAATCGCATGGGACATGAACTGTCTTGAAGAGGTATGTGGTGCTTGTTCAATGGTTATCAATGGTAAACCAAGACAATCATGTACAGCTCTTATCGATCAGTTGGAGCAGCCGGTTCGTCTAGCTCCAATGCGTACATTCCCTGTTGTTCGTGACCTACAAGTCGATCGCAGCCGTATGTTCGACTCATTGAAAAAGGTAAAAGCATGGATTCCAATCGATGGAACGTACAATCTTGGACCAGGACCGCGTATGCCAGAAAAGAAACGTCAATGGGCTTACGAGTTATCTAAATGTATGACTTGCGGTGTTTGTTTGGAAGCTTGTCCGAACGTAAACAGCAATTCAGACTTCATGGGGCCACAACCATTATCACAAGTTCGTTTATTCAATGCACATCCAACGGGTGCAATGAACAAAGGTGAACGTTTAAATACAATCATGGGTGATGGAGGACTTGCAAACTGCGGTAACTCACAAAACTGTGTGCAGTCTTGCCCTAAAGGCATTCCATTAACGACTTCGATTGCAGCGTTGAACCGTGATACTACGATCCAACAATTCCGTAACTTCTTCGGCAGCGACGAAGTTTAATAATGAACATGAAAGAACCTGTATCTTATGATATGGGTTCTTTTTTTCTCATTGTTTTACATACGCAGACTTGGTTGGGAATCGATGATAACTAGGAGCGAAGTGTAAATGACTTGCGGCACCCAGCAAAGGATGGAGGATTAGATTAATAAAGTGAGCAATAAGCAAATTAACCAGCTTCCAATAGAAAATCCTTTTCAATATCGTTGTTTTCTTATAAAATGAGTGAATAGTCATTCAATTCAGAAAGGGTGTGCACAAGATGGGCAGAATATCATATATCGATAATATAACGGAGTGGATCAATGATTTTTCTTTTAAACATGAGATTAAGGTCCGCTTTTCGGAAACTGATATGTTTGGGCACTTGAATAACACGATTCCTTTTACTTATTTTGAGGAAGCTCGGATTGAGTATTTCAACAGTATGGGGTTCATGAAGGATTGGACCTCGGCTGAATGCGGTGAGATGCCGGTTGTTGCCAATTTACAGTGTGATTACCTGAAGCAGGTGTTTTTCAATGATATATTGACGATCCATGTGAAAGCTGACCATATCGGGAATTCATCAGTGGACATACATTATATGGGGACCAAACAAGATGGTTCACTTTGTTTAACGGGCAGGGGGACGATTGTACAAGTCTCCAAGGCCACCGGAAAGCCGATACCTTGGACGGAAGAGATGAAGCGATCGATGTGGCATACTGAGCTGGAACATACCTAAAAATATTTCCATTTAGACAAGTAAAAGAGTCACTCCATTGCCCCAGCCGACATACTATATCTTGACTAAATAGACACCCACTCCGGGTTTTATGCTGGTGAAGGCAAGGAGGGTAACATTACTTGAAGGAGAACGAATTCACTCATAAGCCACTACTCACCAAAAGAGAAAAAGAAGTATTTGAGTTACTAGTACAAGACAAAACAACAAAAGAAATCGCAGGTGAATTGTTTATAAGCGAAAAAACAGTTCGAAACCATATTTCGAATGCGATGCAGAAGCTTGGAGTTAAAGGACGTTCGCAGGCAGTCATAGAACTCCTTCGTATGGGAGAACTTAAGCTTTAATGTGTTAACTCTTAATACGTAAGCCTTATAAATAATTTCTCTCCCGTTCATTGGCAGCATATAAGGAAGGGCAAAACAATTTGGTTGTTTTGACTTCTTTGGATGCTGCTTATTTTTATGTGGATGATTTCAATATGATTCCAGACAATCATTCTTGAAAATCATTTCACTTTCATCCAAAATGGTAGTATGATAAGTTTCATGAAGTGGGGAGTTGTGTGTATGGATGAAGAGAAGCAGACGGCATATGTAGCCGATATCGAGAGGGAATTGCGCTATGTATCGACATGGCTTAAGCAAAGGGGAAGAGAAATTCTCCATGATTATAAAATTACCATTCCTCAATTCGTGGCTTTGCAATGGCTTTTTGAATCGGGCGACATGACGATTGGCGAATTGTCCACGAAGATGTTTCTCGCCTTCAGCACAACGACGGATCTGATTGACCGCATGGAGAAACATCAGCTTGTCCAGCGTGTCAGGGATGAAAAGGACCGGCGTGTGGTTCGAATTCACCTTCTTGAAGAAGGTGAACGGATTATCGAAGAAGTGATTAATAAACGGCAGCAGTACTTGAGTGGCGTGTTAGTCAATTTTAACGAATCTGACATCATGTCCCTCAAAGGGATTCTAGCAAAACTACATCAAGAAATGAAAGAAAAATGAGGCGAGTTTTTTGAAACAACCGATAGGCATCATTGATTCAGGGGTAGGCGGCTTGACAGTAGCTAAAGAAGTCATGCGTCAGCTTCCAAATGAAAATATAATTTACTTAGGTGATACAGCAAGATGCCCTTATGGGCCGAGGACCAAAAAGGATGTTCAAACCTTCACATGGCAAATGACGAGGTTTTTGATGAAGAAGGAAATAAAAATGCTGATCATCGCTTGCAATACAGCGACTGCAGCTGTACTGGATGAAATCAGGGCAACACTTCCGATTCCTGTGTTGGGTGTCATTCATCCAGGAGCAAGGGCGGCATTGAAAGTTTCTGATTCCTTGCATATAGGCGTTATTGGTACGGAAGGCACGGTAAAAAGCAAAGCTTATGACGATGCACTTGCCTCCATCAATTCCGATGTGAAGGTAGATAGTTTAGCATGCCCGAAATTTGTCCCTATCGTAGAAAGCGGGGAGTTTCAAGGGGGTATCGTCAATAGGGTCGTGGCACAAACCTTGAACCCGTTGAAGAAAACGAAGATCGATACATTGATCCTTGGCTGTACCCATTATCCACTGCTGGGGCCTGTAATCTCTTCCTATATGGGGGATAAAGTACAAGTCATTTCCTCTGGGGAAGAGACGGCACGTGAGGCAAGTGTCATTTTGGATTACTATAAGTTAATCAATAGAAGCAAGCTCCGTCCAGTTCATCGCTTTTATACGACCGGTTCAAGAGATATGTTTGGTTCCATCGCGTCGAGCTGGCTCGGTATACATGTCAATACCATCGAAACAATTAAAATTGATCACTTATAAGGCTTCCATTTGGAAGTCTTTTTTTTTTTCAGGAAGGGAAAAAATGAAAAAGCATATTGTTATGTATATAGCAACGCTAGAGAAGATGGAAGCATAGATTGGCCTGGAGAGACAGAAGGGGAAGGGGACAATGGATACGGCGATTTCTATAATAGTATCGATGCGGTGATTATGGGAAATTAGACATATCAACAGATTCATACTTTGGCAGAAGAATTTCCCTATCAAGATAAACCTGCCATGTCTTTTCAAGAAGTGCGAAAGGGAAAGACGGATATGTGGAGTTTGTGAACGAAGATGTGGGTGATTTCATGAGGGAAACGCAGGTGGATGAAATGATCCTGTCCATCATTCCGATTATACTGGGGGATGGGATTCGATTGTTCCAATCAGGAAGTCCCGAAATCTCAATGAAGCTGACAAAGATGCAGCAGTAAGGGCAAATTGCCCAGCTCCATTATCAGAGAGAAAAATAATTGGTCTATTTTTTCCTAGGGCTCGTATAAATAGGAGTACAAACTGTCCTAGGAGTGATTTTATGTCCAATAAATCAAAAGTAACAATGGTTGTGACCATTCTGGCATCTTCTTTTTGGCTTTCAGGCTGCGGATTATTTGGCGGTGAAGAGAAAAAGGAAATAGATCCACCAAAGGATGTATCATTAGTCGAGGATGAATCTTCATTAAAAGAAACAGAGACGAATGGTGAAGAAAAGCCAGCGACTGATGGAGAGGAAGGCGCTGTTGAAACGAAAACAGTGAAGACGGAGTTATATTTAATTGATAAAAGCGGGTATGTGGTTCCACAGACAATGGAACTTCCTAAATCGGAAGCTGTTGCTAAACAGGCCCTTGATTACCTTGTCGATAATGGACCTGTCACGGATAAACTTCCAAATGGGTTCAGGGCCGTCATTCCTGCCGATACTCAAATAAGCGTGAACATCAAAGACGGAGTGGCAGTGGCGGACTTTTCGCCGGAGTTCAAAAACTATCAGAAAGAGGATGAACTTAAAATCCTTCAAGCCATTACATGGACCCTGACACAAT
Organism: Peribacillus simplex NBRC 15720 = DSM 1321; assembly: GCF_002243645.1. Taxonomy (NCBI): domain Bacteria; kingdom Bacillati; phylum Bacillota; class Bacilli; order Caryophanales; family Bacillaceae; genus Peribacillus; species Peribacillus simplex. The sequence continues at coordinate 4,187,091 of NZ_CP017704.1, forward strand.
TCGACTCGGTCGATAAAATCCAAATGAGAATTAATGGGGAAGATATTTCCGAAATGCCGGTCAATGGGACACCGATAGATGAGAATATCTCAAGGTCGTCAGGAATCAATATCGATACGAGTGACGTGGTCGACATTTCCAATACCAAAGCACTGACCGTTTATTATGTAGGCGGTGACGAGGAGTACACCTATTATGTTCCGGTGACGCGCAGGATCAGCGAAACGGTGTCTGATAATGTAACAGCCGTCATTCAGGAATTAACGAAGAGTCCTTCGGATTCTAGCCTGCAAACAGGGTTCATGAGTGATGTAGCTTTACTTGACGAGCCTAAAGTGGCAGAAGGTAAGGTCAGCCTCAATTTTAACGAAAATATCCTTGGAAGCTTTAAAGAGAAAAAGGTATCACAGGAAGTCCTTGATGCCTTGGTCCTTTCTTTAACGGAACAGAAAGGAATTAAAAGCGTTGAAGTACAAGTGCAGGGCAGCGCTGATGTTCTTAATGAAGAAGGTAAGAAATTATCCGAACCAGTGGTCCGCCCAGAGAAAGTCAACACAGGTAGTTTTTAAATATATTTAGATAAAGCACAATGAGGCAGCCAACAGCTGCCTCTTATTTTTATACCTCCACCCACCATACAATGAATCAAAAACCTAATACCCCCGCCAAGCAATTTCTCGTATCGTGAGAAAGTTTTTACATAAATTAATTTTTAAAAGGGGAAATTACTTTTAATAATGTAATTAATGGGGGGGATATTATGGATCAAAAGGTAATTCAGGCTTTACACATCTATGTTTTAATCATTATGAATACTGGATTCATGGTACATGTCCTGCTCCTTCCCAATATCTTAAGTGCATCTCAACGCGACGCATGGATAAGTGTCATAATAAGTGTTGTTCCCTGTATCGTTTGGACTCTATTTATTTTTTATATTTATAAAAAACTAGATAAAGAAGATATAATCGCTTTTCTAAAAAGATGGTCTACACCTTTTGTTACATATATTTTCACTATAGCATTTGGGTTGTACTTTATAATTAACGCCTTCATTACCGTCAAATTTACAGTGATTTGGGCAAAAGCTAATTATACTCATGACATACCAAACATCGTAGTCATAAGCCTATTCACTTTTATCTGTATTTTTGCAACTTATAAAGGGATACGCACCATAAGTACTTTGGCTCTCTTGTTTCTTCCGTTCGTCACTTTTTTCGGGATATTTGTGGGGCTGGGGAATACGAGTAATAAGAATTACGAATTATTGTTCCCGGTATTTGAAAGCGGTTATCGCAATACTCTAAATGGAATTTTGTATACGAGTGCAGGATATTTAGAGATTATCGTTTTTTTATTTTTAACTCCTTACCTGAAAAACAAGTTAAAAGCCAAGTGGCTTTTACTGGTTGGTGTAATTTTAATCATGCTGACATTAGGGCCCCTCATGGGAGCGATTGCAGAATTTGGTTCTGTGGAAGCGGTGAAAATGAGGAATCCGGCTTATGAACAGTGGAAGTTGTTAAGGTTTGGCTATTATATTACTCGACTCGATTTCCTTTCCATTTTCCAATGGCTTTCAGGTGCCTTGATTCGAATAAGTTTATGTTTATTTATAGGACATAAATTAATCTCGAATTCAAAACATCAGAAGGGGATACTGCTTTCCCTATATTTTTTAATTGTTTTTGGGACGCTAATCCATTGGGATGCTACTTCATTTTTTTATTTTATATACAAATATTTTTTTCCAATCAGTAGTCTGTTTCTTTTAAGTGCCGCAATTATACTGTTATTTCTTATTATAAAAAAGGGAAAAGGAAAAGGAAAAGGTGAAACATTATGAAGAAGGGAAAATGGAATGGAGCTCCTTCTTGCATTGACCAAATCCAAAAATGGTTCGAACATTCTTCTGATGTTGTTTTAAGAACAAAAACTTTTGATAATGAAGGTCGTTATTTGTTGGGGTTTTTATATGCGCCAAACTTAGTGGATATGCAATTTATCAATGAAGTGATATTGCCAACAATATCAAAAGCGGTTCAAGAAAATGGGGAATTAACAATTGATCAATTAAGCAATATTATGGAGATCAGTATGTTTAAAAAGGGCTCCGATGTAAAAGAGGGAGTAGAAAGCATTCTTTTTTCAGGAGACCTAATCATTATTAATGAATCTTCTAATGAAATTTACTATACCCCATTAGCTAATTCCCCTAAGCGTAGTCCGGAAGAATCCAATATAGAATCTTCCATTCGGGGACCTAGAGATGGATTTGTTGAGAATATATCGGATAACATGTCTTTAATTCGCCAAAGGTTAAAAACGGCATCACTTAAATGTATAGAATATACAATCGGGAAAAGAAGCAAAACTAAAATATTGCTACTTTATATAGATGACATCATTAATCCCTCGATTCTTTTGGATATTAAAAAACGATTGGATTCATTAAAGGTTGATATCATAGTCAGCAGCTACCAAGTTGAAGAACTCCTATATGATAATCAATTTTCCATCTTCCCCTTAATGGATTATGTTGGTCGGCCGGATTTTGTTGTTGAATCCTTGAATCAAGGGCGCTTTGCCATCCTGGTAGACGGGAATCCCACATGCTTAATCGGACCAACCAGTATTAATCAGTTACTGTATTCTGCAGATGACGCACATGCAAGCTTTTTTTATATTAGTTTCATGCGCATCATTCGTGTAGTCGCCTTATTTGTAACGGTTACGTTACCAGGTTTTTTTATAGCGTTAGTTTCCTATCAATTCGATCAAATTCCCTTTTCGCTTCTTGCAACGATTTCAATCACTAGACAGGGATTACCCATACCTGCTTCTTTGGAAGCATTCATGATGATCATATTGTTTGAACTATTTAAAGAAGCTGGTCTTCGCCTGCCAAAAGCTGTAGGTCCCACGGTTTCTGTATTGGGTGGATTGATCATAGGTGATGCAGCGATTCGGGCGGGGCTGACTTCACCCTCCATGCTCGTAATAGTAGCTGTTACAGTTCTCTCGAGCTATACCTTAATCAATCAGAACATTGCTGGGAATATCGTTATTATAAGGTTATTCATATTTGCATGTTCAGCGTTCTTAGGGTTGTTTGGATTCTTTATGGGAATATTCCTTATCTTGATTGCTGTGGTTTCATTGGAAAGTTTCGGTCAGCCTTTTGTGAATCCATTTTCCAAACCAAATAAGTCGGATATGTTAAAAGTCTTATTCAAGCTTCCGTATGGGATGTTAAGGCAGCGGAATCAAGCTATACAGTCAAGTGATAATGAACCGCAAAAGGAGTCAAACAAATGAAGAAGTTAATTGCAGTTATGGTTATTGGCTGTCAACTTTTACTGACGACAGGATGCTGGGGAATAAAGGAAATTCAAGCTCAAACATATGGATCAGCTTTAGGGATCGATTATAAAGAGGGTGAATTCATCTTATACTTTCAAGCGTTAAATTTTGCGGATATAGCAAAACAAGAGGGGGCCGCTGTATTACAACAAAAATCTTCTGTTGTCATTGGGGAAGGTAAAGGGGAAAGTATCGAGGAAGCATATACTGAATTAGAACAAAATTCAGCATTACCGCTTTATATCGGGCATATTAACTCCTTCATTTTAGGTGAGAATGTAATCAAAAAGAAAATGAAGGATTTCATTGAGTATGTAGGGAAAGAGCCTTTGTTGCGATATAATTCATGGGTGTTTGTTACAAAAGAGGATATTAAAAAAGTTTTTGACAGTGATAGTTTCTTTAATCTTCCAAACTTATTCACGATCATTCACAGGCCAGAGACCGTTATTAATGAGAACTATTTCATTTCCCCGTTAAAATTCAGTGAACTCGTTTCGAAATTTTATCAGCCGGTTGGTTCCATTTTAATTCCTTCTACGGTAATAAATGAGCACCATTACTCAGAGAATGGGAAAGAAAAAAAGATACCGACGTTAAATGGCGGCTATGTTTTATCAAAACAAAAGTATAAAGGGTTCGTAAGCAAACAAGATTTGATCGGGTTAAAATGGGTTAAAAACAAGGCGACAGTAATGTTTTTTTCCCTGAACAAACAAAAGGTCAGTGTTGAAATCATGAACCCCAAAACAAACATCATAGTATTGGAACAAGAAAAGAAACCTTTGTATGAATTAGAGGTTAGAGCAAATGGGATATTGAAACAAAATATAAATAACTTGGATATGGAAAAAATCGAAAAAAAGGTAGAAATAAAAGTTAAGGAAGATATTTTGAAGACATTGGAGACGGGGGAAAAAATCAATACAGACCTTTTTAACATAAGTGAAAAGGCATACAGATACCATGTCAATAAGTGGGATAATAAAATTATTAATTCCTTTGATAAGACTTCAATAAATAACATAAAAGTTAATATTCATATTGAACATAGTGAAAATTACAAGCGTTAGATTACAAGTTTCGGGTTATTGCAGATGAGTGAGTTGTGTTAGACTTAACTTATCTGGAAAATTCAGCGGCCTTTGTTGAACAAGAAAGGCAGGGCTGAATTCGTCCGTTTGGCACTGGAGAAGAAGCGGCTTTTACATATAACGAGTTACAGCAAATTCTTTCTTAGCCCCAAAAGTGCTCTCATGCCGATTAAATAAAAAAGGGTGAAATGAAAAATGAAGACAGTAATCATTGCAACGAAAAATAAAGGGAAAGCCAAGGAGTTCGAAAGCTTATTCTCTGCTAAAGGATATGAAGTCAAAACACTTCTCGATGTACCGGATGCTCCGGATGTTGAGGAAACAGGCACAACTTTTGAAGAAAATGCGATCCTGAAGGCGGAGGCCATTGCCCATCAGCTAGGCCACTTTGTCATTGCTGATGATTCCGGATTGATTGTAGATGCATTGGAGGGCCGTCCAGGGGTATATTCTGCGCGCTATGCTGGAGAGTCCAAGAGTGATGAAGCAAACACGGAAAAAGTCCTCCGGGAACTGGAAGGTGTGTCAAAAGAGGATAGAACGGCGAGATTTTATTGCGCCTTGGCACTAGCGTCACCCAACCAGGAAACGATTACGGTATCGGGAACGATGGAAGGCTTGATTACAGAACAGCCCTCAGGAACAAATGGATTTGGTTATGATCCCATCTTTTTTGTTGAGGAACAGGGCAAAACAAATGCCGAATTGACAAAAGAGGAAAAAAACAAAATCAGCCACCGTGCCAACGCATTGAGGGCTCTAGATGAAAAACTTGATCTATTTCTAAAAAGGGAAGAAGGAATGTGACGATGAAAGTGCTAATAATGAGTGACAGTCATGGCTTAACTCATGAAATCAGCATGATTACCGACCGTCATAAACAAGAAGTGGCTGCTATGATCCATTGCGGTGATTCAGAGTTGGAAAGTAATGATCCCCACATGTCGGAATTCTTAGCTGTACGTGGGAATTGTGACTATGATCCGGCATATCCGAATGACATAGTGGAGAGCATCGCAGGCAAACGTTTCTTCCTTACACATGGGCACCTCTATAACATAAATATGACACTGATGAACCTATCTTATAAAAGTGAAGAGACAGGGGCGGATATCATTTGCTTTGGTCACTCCCACGCTGCAGGTTCAGAATTGATAGACGGCAAACTCTTCATCAACCCGGGAAGCATACGTCAGCCGCGTGGACGAAAAGAGAAAACCTATGCCATTTTGGATATCGGAAATGACCAACTTGAAATCATCTATTATGACCTTGAAGGAAAAATCGTTGAGGAACTAAGAAATGCTTATCAAATGGAATGACTTCATGTATAATGAACAGGAAGCGTTTTTCCCCGCTTCCTGGTTCATAAAAAAAGAAAAAACTTTTTTTAAAAACCCGTTGACTTTCTTTTGATATCCTACTATAATAAGAAGTGTCCTAAGGGAACAGTTAAGGTAATACATAAGTTTTACCGCAACTTATATCATAAACGTCTCAGTAGCTCAGCTGGATAGAGCAACGCCCTTCTAAGGCGTCGGTCGGGAGTTCGAATCTCTCCTGGGACACTAACTAAGCGGATTTAAATCCCGCTACGAAAACCTTCTATATCGTTTAGTAAAACGGTCAGTATAACGGTCATGTAAGAAATTACACCGATTATTGACTTGTATTACTTACGATATAGGAGGTTTTTTGTTGTGACCAAAAGAAAAGGAATTTTAGATGTTGAAATTGATGTAAAGAAACTACTTGATGAACTACCTACACCCCGCTCTAACGCTCCTAAAATAGAAGATAAACAACTTATATTATCCAGTGACACTATATTGATTACAAACGCTCTTGACGTTATTACAAGGCAAATGAAGGTAAGTGGTAATAGAAGTCGGACAATTAGTGATTACACTCTTCATGTAAAACATTTTCGATCAATAACAAAGGTGCAATATGTTTCGGAAATTACAGCCAATACGATTTACCAATGGTTAGACAGCATGAAAGTTAGTAACCAAACAAAATTAACTCGTCTAAAGTGCTTAAAAGCATTTCTCTCACGTTGTTTCGATAATCGTTGGATTGAAATGAAGTTTTGGAACATGATTAACATTAAGGTTGACCAAAAGGTAAAGGAAGGGGCTACGGAACATGAGGTTAATGTTCTTCTATCTTTGCTAGACTTAGGAAACTTTATACAGCTAAGGGATGCTGTAGCCGTTCTAGTGATGTTTAAAACAGGTATTCGTATAAATACATTGGTTCAACTAGAGGAACGACATATAGACCTTAAAAATAACGTGATGAATTTAGAAGGTAGCATAATGAAAAACCATCGACAGATTAAGTTGCCTTTTGATGATTTCCTTAAAAAGTTGTTAGAGGTACTAATAAAACAAAATGCAGTTATTAGAGGGGAATACGAAAAGAAAAATACACTACTATTTATTACGAAGTATGGTGATGTTATATCGACCTCGCCAACTCATAATAACATTCAAAAACGCTTAAACAAATATTCTAAGATGTACGGTTTAAAAAACATTAATCCTCACGCATTGAGAAGGGGGTTTGCTAAATCATTGTTGGATAAAGGGGCAAATGTTGCTGTAATCTCTAAAGCTCTTGGTCATAGTGATTTATCTGTTACAACTAAATATTTGTATTTAGATGTTGATGAAGTAGCCAATAACCTTCGCTCTTATTTAAATATTTAAGGGGCAATTAGGATAATAAATTTATGAAACACAGTGCCTATTGACTACAGAAATTTATTTTGTAATAACTGATTAATTATGTAATAAGAATATTGAATGAAATACTTAGAGGATAAATACATGTTTTCGGATTAAGTATTTTTAATATTTAAAAAATAAGTATTGATAAGTATTTTTGCATATAGAAAATTATGGTACCTTTAGAATGTGAAAACCAGACTTTTATAGGGGGTAGGGAGAACTATGGCATCTATACAAGAGAAGCTACTTAATAACTTTCACAAAAAGCAATACATCGAAGAACAATTGATTCGCTTTCTTGAAAGTCAAAAGTACACCGAGATTAACATTGCAGACGTATCATCGCCGAAGCAGTTAGACAAGATTGTAAAACTAAAAAGGTTTCAAATGAATTTTTTTAAGGAGTATAGGACGTTGTTTGTGGGAATTGATAGTGAAGGAAATGTTACTTATTCACGAATGGAAAATAATCTTGTCAACGAGCATCCGGGTGTATATGCGGGATTAGGAGCATTGTTGGGTTGTCTTATTCCAATCGTTGCTGTAGTGGGTCTTGTCATATGGCTTGTAGTAGCTATAATCGGTGATGTAGTAGAAAAATGGAATAGTCATAATGAAGAAGTTGATACATATGAGTATAATCCAGATGACAAAGATTCTGATGGAGATGTGGACTATGACGATGTGGAAAAGCATTTGAATGATAGTTTAGAAGAAGATATGAATGATGGTGACGACTGGTAATTAATATTAACAAGGGATGCTTACCTTAGGTATCCAAACTTTTTTATAAAATTGTGATTTTATCCTACAACTAACAAAACCGCTCTAAAGACATAATTTTGATTTGGTCTAAAGAAAAAGACTATTTGAAAGAATGTCCTTAATTGAGCGGTTTTTTTATATAAATAACTATCTTTTTAAAGGGATTAAGTACCCTATAACAAAAAATCCAGTGCTACCTAATAGACAGCATGGATAAATAAATATGTATTAGGCGGTTGCTTCTTGTGTTCTTCAATTGCCCAACTCATGTAATGTCCTGGATGGCTTTGTTACTCTGATTTCCTTACTAAATTTCAAATTATCAAATCCTGCTTGGTCAAATAGCTCTTCTTCAACATCAACATCTACTAGTTCTTTTTCTTCAATCTTAACATTCTGAATCATTCTTAAACTATCTTTATATTTGTCTGCGTATGTTCCATTGTTCTTTTCAAACTCTATCCATTCTTGTTTTGTTGGCTTGTCACTTAACGTATGTCTTGGTTTAGCCTTGCCTCCGAATTGCTCTAACAATGAGTTACTATGTTCATTCTGATAATCGTTCTGTCTTTTAACAGCTAATTCATAAGCGTGTTGTAGATGTTTCTGTTTGATTGTCTTAGACAGCTCTTTAGCTTTATACCAATCAATTTCTTTATTTGTAGCATTTATGTATATAGCAACTGCATCATAAACGTAATCAATACCAAGAGATTCAAAGTATTGCGTTTCTTCTATCTTATAACCTTTGATTTGCTTTGCCTTCGCTCTAGGCTTAAACAATAATTCTTGTGGTGTTACATCATACTTCTCACGAAGCTCACGTTTCATATCATCTATTTTCTTTGCTTCAAACACATGTAATGTTTCATGCTTTGATTTGCCAATATAAGCGACATTCGTTACGTTTGCCATTTTAATAACCTTTTTCTTAGCCATATCATTCAATGCTGATTCAAGATTTTCTTCTAACCGATTATATTCAAGATGCACTATATCCCAAAATATAGCGTGACCATTATTCTTATACACATCATCAAGGGTTTTATAATATTCTATCTGTTCAACAGATGAGAATTTACGACTAGCCACATATAATACTTCATCTAAGATTCCTAGCTTCCTTAACAAATGTCTATAAGTGACCACGATTTCATCTGTATTGCTAAGACATGTTAGAATCGCTTCACGAATATCTTCCTTATAAGATAATTGCCCTTCTCCATTGTTAATGCGACCATCTTCTCTTTCTGTTGGTGATAACTTTCTTCCTATACAAGTTAAAACTCTATTAGCTCCACTACCACTAATCTCAACTTTATTCCAATCACATTCATATGATTCTACGAGTATCTTAGTATATCTTGGATCAATGCTTCCTTTTTTCTTTACACTATTCTCTTTCTTCTGATTGAATTGTCTAATCATTCCTTCTGTTCCTTTTTCCATTACTGCTTCTTCTAATCCAATTTGTACCATTTCTTCATTCATTATTAATTTCAACTTTCATTATTTTATTTTTGATGAAACATCGACCCGTAATAATGAATAGACTATTAGGGGTCAATCTTTCATCAATTTTTATTTACCTTAGTCTTGCGAAAAGTACATCGCAATCATTCTCTTTTACTCTAACAAGTTATTAGCACGCCCTTTGCGTACTTTGGGCGAGGTCTAGTGAAAGTGCGTTCTTTGCACTTTTACTAGAGATGGTGGGCAAAGTACATCATTAACCAACATCTAAATTATTCAATCCATTACATTGAATGATGGAATATTATGTTTTGGTATAGCATTTTTGTCATAATAATCACGCTGTGACTGCTTTATGTGCAATTCATATAAATCTTGATGAATGACACCGAAAATGCTGTCCTTAGTTTTAACATGGGTAATAGTCCTACGAGTTTGCAGTCGTTTCATTAATGACACTATTAAATGTTAGGGGAGCATATGACCAAATGCTTCAAAACATCTCTATTAACAGGTAATAGCACTACAAGCACCGCACTCCGTATGAGAATTACTGCGTGTGAATGATGCTTTTCATGCTCTATATACTGTCAATAGACCATGTTCAATCTTATAAAGTATGTAAGGGTATAATGTTATCGTGGCATAGATAAAATCGATGCTTTATGTTGTGGGTGTTCGTTCGTGTTTGTGTTGATTAGATGTTTGAATAGTGGTGTTTGATGAGGTAGTGACAAAAACTTATGTTTACACTATCAAATATGCGTTCTTATAGTATCTATTATATCACAAAAAGATAATTTTGTCAATTTTTGTCTTATTATCTGTCTTTTGACAAAAGGTTGAATAGTTTTAAGTTATAGAATCCTAATCAAAAGTAGATACAATTCGATTTTTATCAAAATGGATAAAAAATACTGTAAAAAGAGTATTCTACCCCCGCAATCGTGTTAAATATTTATTACGTGTGATTCCATTGATAAACCTGTCAATTGAGATGATTTTACGTATGAATTGTCTAAATTATATAAAAAACTAGGTAAAAGATGGAAGTTATCTGGTATGATAGTCATAAATTCATTGGTTGGTGGTGGAAGTATGTTCGATACTTACGAAGTAGACTTTATATTATGGGGATTTGAAAATTACTGTACAGAGCAATTGCAATTGCAACCGACTACGGTATCATACTACACGAAGATATTAGAGGATTATTTGCACATAAGTGTAGTCGGGAAAGTAAAAAAGGGTGATTACTCAGAACTATTTAATGGGGATAGAATTTCAAAAATCAATCGAAGATCAAACTCAGTACGCCCTACGCTCTTAAACTTATTAGAGTTTTTATACACTGACAAATTTATAGAAGACGAGATGTTATATTTAAGACTTATTAACAATATTAAAAAGGTATATACCAATGATACAGAAAAGACGCCTATAAAAACGACAGAGTTCCTAACTCCAAACGAAATAAGAAATCTTTTAAGTGATAAAATAGAATATAAAACTCTTGAAGAAGAGAAACTTCTTCCTGTTATTACGTCCTTAGCATTCTTTTGTATGTATAAGCAAGCTGATATAATGAAACTAAAAATTGATGATATTGATATTGAGAAACGAGTGATACGTAATATTAGACGACAAGACGAAGAATCTGAACTTATAGAATGGATTTACATAAATGATGATTCTTTCCCTATATTGAAAAGCTACTTGGACTATAGAGCAAGTCTTTCTGTTGAGGTAGATGAACTAGTGATTTTTGAAAAAAAACCTATTACTAATCAGGGAATCAACTCTGTTTTTGGTATACTAAAACGCAACGCTAACAAACACCTAATTAGCGAGAAATCTATTCATCCTGAACTACTTAATAGAAGTATGATGTTATATCTACTAGATTCTACTAATGGAGAAGGAATATACGATATATTAATGCTTCAAGAAAGAAACCAACAATTTGAGTATGCATTTAACACTTTTTTATCTATTAAACGGAATAGATTTAATGGGGATTTTGTGAAAATAATCCCTATTGAAAACCTATTTCCCAGTAAGCCCTTTTTAATAAACGAAGGGTCATATTCGGAGGACAACGATATTAAAGGAGAGGACTTGAAGGACTTCGATATGGAAAATAATAAGAATCACCAACCTAATAAAGTAATTATCCAACGATTAGTTCGTGATTCAAGAATAGCCCGCAAACTTAAAGAAAAATATAATTACGAATGCCAATTATGCGGATATAAACTAAGAAAAGCAGACGGAACATATACAGCAGAAGCCCACCATATAAAGCCTTATAATAAATTACATAGAGGGGACGACAATTCGCGAAATTTAATTGTATTATGTCCTAATTGCCATTCACAGTTTGACGACTTGTACTTTGCGATACATCCAGAAACGAAGGAGATACATTGTATATTTGAAGGCGAAGAGATGTATCATAAATCCCAATTTAACCTTAAACATCAACTAGGAGAAGAATACCTTATTTATACTTGGAATCTATTCGAGGAAAAAAGAATAGAGATGCAAAAATTAAAATAATCTGGCACGATCCTTTAATAAAGGAGTGTATTTTTTCTTGAATTAAAAGGGATTTACTTTGAAAAGGAAGTAAATCCCTTTTGGTGTATATTTGGGTAATCAATTGAAGGAGAATTTCCTATTACCGATAGACTACACTTTAACGGTAATAAATAGGTGAAAAAGGAAACACAGACGTATCAAGGGTTTTAAGACCTTTGTTTATTACTGTTTGACTATTACCGTTATTGTGGGTAAAATACGTTTATTAATAACGGTAATGGAGTGGATTAAATTGAAAACAGTGGGCTATATTCGTGTTAGTAGTGAATCCCAAAACATTGCAAGACAAAAGAAGTCATTGAAAGAAGCAGGTTGTACAAAGTTTTATATAGAAAAACTTAGTGGTGCTTCAATGGAGCGTCCAGAATTACAAAGGATGTTAGAAGAGCTTGAAGCAGGTGATATGGTTATCATCCATGAAATGAGTCGCCTATCACGGTCAACTAAAGATCTACTAGTAATTGTTGAAACGATACAAAGTAAAGGTGCAGGATTAAAGTCAATTACAGATAAATGGTTAGACCTCTCTGACGACAACCCTATGAGTGAGCTTCTATTTACTATTTTTTCAGGTCTAGCACAGTTTGAACGTAAGATGATAAAGCAACGCCAAAAAGAAGGTATAGAGATAGCGAAAAGTGAAGGTAAATTCAAAGGACGTAAAACAAAGTTAATTGAAGGCGGTAAAGAAGAGCAACGGATGAAAGCGATAATTGAAGCCTATAAGAAAGGTAAGTCCATAAATGATATTCGTACAACCTTTAAAGTTGGTACAGGCACTATTTATAGATTGTTGGAGCGTGAAGGTATAAGGTAATAATATAAAACGATAAACATTGAAGGCATTTTTGAAGGGATGTCTTTTATTATTAGCTGGGCGGTACATATCACGAAAAACAAGATTATTAATTATGAAATATGTAGTAGTACTATCACACCTGAAAGTTGTTTCAAGTAAAAGTCCCTTCAATAAGTGTGGGGTTAGCTAAATAGATTTGTAATTTTTTTAATCATGAAAGGAAAGTGTTTCCTTTTATAGAAAAAAGTTGGATAATGAAGAATATAGAAAAAACAATTAAAGGAGGGTAATTTTGGATAAGATCAAAGTAGAGATTAAAAACTGTTACGGTATCAATAATTTGGAAAATGAGTTTGATTTCACAGCAGGAAAGTCTACACAAATCATTTATGCACCAAACGGGGTAATGAAAACATCGTTTGCTAACATTTTTGATGACTACAGTAAAGGTACTGAGTCCAAAGACCTGATATTTCCTATGAAAGAATCTCATAGAGTTATTAAGAATAATGCTGAAGAGGATATTAATCCTGAATCAATATTCGTAATTAAACCGTATGAGAAATCATTTAAATCTAATAGAATGTCAACGTTATTAGTAAAGGAAGAGTTAAGAAGGCAATATGATGAAATCCATGAAAAAATTGATATTGAAAAAGATAAACTTATAGAGATTTTAAAATCTTCAACAGGATTAAGAAGTAATATTGAAGAGGCTATTTGTAATTCTTTTGGTTCTAATTTAAATAGTTTTCTTCAGATCTTGAGCCAACTTGAGGATTGGATTAAAGATGATAGCGAACTGCCATATAGTCATATTATCTATAATAAAATCTTTAATGATAAAGTCGTTGCCTTTTTAGAGACAGGCGATATCAAAAGCCAAATAATAGAATACATAAAAAAATATGAGGAGTTAATTAATAAATCCTCATTCCTGAAGAAATCGTTTAATCATTATAATGCAACAACAGTCCATAAAAACTTAAAGGATAATGGTTTCTTCCAAGTTGGTCACTCCATTAATCTTAACGTAGATGGGGAGAAACAGGAAATAACTGATCAGAATAAATTCTTGAAGTTAATAAAGGATGCAAAAGAAGAGATTTTAAATGATGATACTTTACAGACGATTTTTAATGATATTGATAGAAAAATTTCAAATGCTCAACTAAGAGAGTTTAGAGATTATTTATTTGACCATCAAGAGATTTTAACAGAATTAGCTGATTTGAGTATTTTTAAGCAAAAGTTATGGATTTCTTATTTAAAAGACAATAAGGATGTATATGATAATCTTTTAATTGAATACAAGAAGGGACAGGATGGAATTAAAAAAATATTGGAAAAGGCAAAGAATGGTGAGACTGATTGGGAAAACGTAATTGAAATATTCAATAGAAGGTTTTTTGTTCCGTACAGGTTAGGTATAAAAAATAAAGAGGATTCAGTTTTAAAAGACATAGCACCAAGTGTTGATTACTACTATAAGGATCGATCCGAAAATATAGATGAAGATTTGTTGCTAAAGGTATTAAGCCAAGGAGAGAGACGAACCCTATATCTATTAAATATTATCTTTGAAATAGAATCTAGAAAAAAGCAGGGGATTAAGACTCTTTTTATTGTAGATGATATTGCTGATTCATTTGATTATAAGAATAAATACGCAATAATTGAATATCTAAAGGAAGTATCTGAACACGATGATTTCTTCACAATTATTTTAACTCATAATTTTGATTTCTTTAGAACAGTACAGGAAAGAATTAGTGGAAGTAGTAAGTACGCAGGTTCATTTATGGCAGTTAAAGAAAATGATTATATAAAGTTAGAGAATCTTAAGTATAGATATATAAGTAATCCACTAAAGGATTGGAAACAAAATTTATCAGACAATGCTAAGTTAGTAGCTTCAGTTACATTTGCAAGGAATATTGCTGAGTATATTGGAGATGATGAAAATTTCAATAAATTGACATCGATTTTACACTTGAAGGAAGCTACAAAAGCTTTGAAAATTAAGGACTTGCAGGAAATTTATAAGAGTATCTTTAGAGATTTAGGTGACATTGAACTAGATAACTCTGATAGAAGGCTCTATGATATCATTTTTGAAGTAGCAGACCAAATTATTAGTTCAAATTCTGAGTCAGTAGCTAATCTTGAAAATAAAGTTGTTTTGTCGATTGCAATTAGATTAAATGCTGAATTGTATATGATAAATATGATTAATGATAATCAGTTCATTTCTACGATAAATAAAAACCAGACTGGAAAATTGTTCGGTGAATTTAGGAAGCGTTTCCCAGGAGAATTAAGTAGTATAGGAGTCCTTGAGAAAGTAAATATTATGACTCCAGAAAATATTCATTTGAACTCCTTTATGTTTGAACCTATATTAGATATTTCAGACCATCATTTACAGCAACTATACAAAGATGTCCTGAGATTACTGGAAGAAGCAAAAGTTACAGAGGTACTAAAGGAGGTTGCATCTGCACAGCAATAAACCTAAAACAGCACTTGTCCATTTTGAGGAAACAATAAGTCTTAAAACACTCATTAAGCAGGACACTCTATTTGAGTGTCTTTTGTATTTCTGGTGAGCGTAATTATACCTTTTGGAATTATAGTATTTTATAAGCACTTATGCTCCCTCAATCAGCGTTGAAGCACAAAAGAAATAAAAAGGAGTGTTTAATATTGAGTTGGGAAGTAATGACCAGCAACGATTATCCATGTAAATGCGGAAAAGGAACATACACATATATAAGCGAAATGGACGATTGGTCAAGAAGTCGAGAGGAATACATTCTTAATTGTGACTACTGTAAAGAGAAATATGTTTTTAGTGAAGGTTCTTTTATTTCGAATGAAGTAGTAAAAATAACTACCAAATTTCATAAACAAATTGATAAATACGTTGATGAATTAAATGATTATATGAAAAACACTTATGATTCTTCGTGGTTAATGTTATTTAACTCATGTAAAACAAAAAAGGACTACTGGAACAGGTTAGTAAGGATAAAAAAGGAACTTGGAATATATTCACACTCACTAGGGACTTTTTATAAAGATGTCAAGGGTTATGAAAGCATTGAGAACTACTTATTACAATTATTTTACAGTTATTCCACATATAAAGAGACAGACCACCATATTTTCGACAGACTTGTGAAGCTTATGGATATTAGCGATAAACAAATACAAGAAATAAAAACACAGATTTCAATAGTCTATATTGAAATGAAAGAGGAATTAAAGACTGTTACATAATTAATTCGTCACTACGATAATTCCAAGATGTATAAGCACACGCTCCTTGTAATCTAATAAACATATAAATAGAATGAAAAAAGTGAATAAACGTCGATTTAATCATGTTTTCTATAAAAATTCTATCTCTCGTACAGACCTATCGCAAAATTAATGGAAAGAACTTGGGAATAGGAATAAATTGAGTAAAATTAATATTACCATTTAAGCTAACCATGTAGGCACTCTTAAAGGGTGTCTTTTATGTTTTTAGTCGGGGTACTTTTCACCAATTAATTTGATTAGTGTATTGAAATATGTAGTAGCTCTATCACCCCCGCAATCATTAATCTTTATTAATTAATAACTATGTATTGAAATCTTTAATTCAATTGATTATAATAAAAAAATGAAATGACGGTCTAAGTTCGAAAAGTGACCGTTATACTGACCTGAAGAAAAACAGCGATATGTCTCAGTAGCTCAGCTGGATAGAGCAACGCCCTTCTAAGGCGTCGGTCGGGAGTTCGAATCTCTCCTGGGACACTAACTTAAAAATCCAAAACCTTCTAAGGTTTTGGATTTTTTACTTTTTTGAGCTGTTTAAGTTAACGAGGGTAATTTCGATTTGCATCCTTTTAACTATTAATGTTCGTATGACGATAAGAAGTTTTTTATTTCATATTTATCGCAGGTGGATGACCTTTTATGTCGAACTTGTTATAAATAAGGAGATGTTTAAATGAATAAAGATAGATTATTCAAGTTCATTCAAACTTCCACTCGGGGTAATTTCTTCTCAGTCGAAATATCCGAAGATGGAACTGAAGTGGTCCAATTAGCCAAGGAGTTAGAAAAAGAAGGAAGAATCAAGTTAAGGGAATGCACACGGAAAGAACAAGGCGTTTATCTGGAAGGAATACTTAAGTTTGTGCCTAGCTAATACTTAATGAGCTCTAACGAAGGATTTATATTTGTATGCTCAAAAAAAACTGTAGGCATCCATGATTGGATGCCTACAGTTTTTTTGAGGGTTTGTAAAACGTTGCCTCCAGGTACTCGCTTTCCGCGGGCGGTCCGGGAGTCTCGCACCTTTCGTTCCAATCAATATTGTTATAAATTATAGATAGAACTCCTTTTGTCTACAAACTAAGGCATCCATAATCGGATGCCTTTTTTCTATATCAAATTCTATTTAATGTTTGGAGATTTTTTTTGATGATTTCACGGTTTTTGATTATTGCAGTCTTCAATTCTTCGACGGTTGAACTTTTATCATCATCTTCATTAAGTTGCATCATCGCACTTGATTGGTTTTGTATAAGTATTTCGATCGTATCGCGTAATTCTGGCAGTGATACCTTGTATTGTTCAGATAAATGATGTAATGCCTTGTGTAAATCAGTGTTATGGATTGAAGGAACAATCGCATCGTTTTCATCTTTCAATAATATATCCTCCTCTAAAGCTTATTCACGCTTATTTAGCATATTATTGAGGGATGATAATTATACAAAGAAGGCTCTATTTCGACATGGGAAATTACGCTTGTTATTCAATATACAATATCGGCATAGTGCAATGGGAATCGAAGCACTTCTGACTATCAAGTTTGATACTTTGCTGGAATTATAAATAAATCAGAAAAAATATTGACATAAAGCAAACAAATTAATATTATGTTTATTATATTATAAACTTTATAGGGAAGTGTTTGTTTTATGAAGAACGCTGAAATGTTTTGGAGCGCATCCCAGGATGAGCTTAAACAGGGGTATATCGAAGGTGAGAATCAATATGTTTGTTTGCTGTGCGGGAATGAAATTGAAAAGGGGGTAGTATACCCGAAAGATGGGGTTCTTTATGAAGCGAAGAGGTATATGCGAATTCATATTGAACATGCACACCACTCTGTTTTTGAATACTTGATTGATCTCGATAAAAAACTTACAGGTCTCACGGACCATCAAAATCGCCTTCTTCGCCTTTTTTACCAAGGGAAGAATGATGCTGAGGTTCAGGAGGAAATGGGAATTGGCAGTCCTTCCACCATTCGGAACCATCGCTTTGTGTTGAAAGAGAAAGAGCGTCAGGCTAAGTTGTTTTTAGCCCTGATGGAACTTTTGAAAGATAAAGATGAACATGCGCCGGCATTTATCCCGCTTCATCAAAAAGCAAGGATGGTCGATGATCGTTATAACGTTACCGAGGATGAAAAGGTGATTGTATTGAAAAAATACTTCCCTAAAGGCAGTCAGGATGCATTAAAGTCTTTCCCGCCAAAGGAAAAACAAAGGCTGATCATTCTCCAAGAAATTATGAACCGTTTTGAAAATGAGCGGAAATACGAAGAAAAAGAAATCAATCAAATATTGGGTGCCGTTTATCACGATCATGTTCTTTTGAGAAGATATTTAATAGAATATGGATTCTTGGATAGAAAGCCTGATGGGAGCCAATATTGGCTGAAGAAATGATGACTGGAGGCAAGAATGATGGATCGTAAAAAAGAATTGAAGCAATTATATAAAGAAACGAAAGTTGAAGCAGGAGTTTACCAAATCAGAAATACGGTAAATAATAAAGTCTTTATCGGAAGCACCAGGAATTTAAAGACGTTGAAGGGGAAACAATTTGAATTGGAAATGGGAACAAATACCAATAAAGTGCTGCAAGGTGAGTGGAACCAATATGGAAAAGATGCTTTTACTTTTGAGGTACTGGAGGTATTGAAGCCGAAAGAAACAGGATTTTTTGATGTTAAACGGGAATTGAAAAAACTTGAAGAAGAGTGGATGGAAAAAATACAGCCATATGAAGAACGGGGATACAATAGAATGAAATCTAACTGACTTGTACGTAGCCTATAGAGACTCTCCGCGATTCCCAGCTCCGATATACCTTAATGCATTTCATTCTTATTTCTTTATGATAAATAAGGTATTATGGAAGCAGATGGTAATATATTTTAATGTTTATGGTTAGGAGGTGCTGGGATGGAAAAAGGAGATCGGTATCTACGGGCGAAAAAAGGGTCGAAAATCTTAAGGTATTCTACATTCATATAACCGTATATGTATTGGTGAATGTCATGTTGTTTGTGATTAACCTATTAACGGATCCTGGTTATTGGTGGTTCCTTTATCCCCTTGGAGGGTGGGGGATTGGTGTTCTGATACACGAAATTACTACCCTTGCGCAAGGAAACTTCGGATCCGAGTGGGAAGAAAGAAAAATAAAGGAATACATGGAAAAGGATAAAAAGAACGGCTGAATTTGGGCGTGTTCAAACCGGGAGTCATTTATGGCTCTTTTTTTGTGGGAAGATAATCAGGGATCTCACTTGTTGTTAGTTTTTAAATGGTTTAAGCTAGTAATGAGGGACCTGTTTGTAAATAGGGGGGACCCGTGGAGGACCTTCAATAAATAATTAATTTTAGGAGTTGCGGATGAAAAAAATAGGATGGGCCATAACGGGGATAGGAGCAATTATTGCGCTGGGGGCCTTGCTTTATCCTTTGAATGTTATTGATAAAACACTATGTATATATTTTTTGCTTGGCGGTGCAGGGTTAATGTTCGTCGGATCTATGTTCAGGGCTTTTTTGCTCCTGAAAAGATGACTGATTTTAAGGTTGATCAAAAACATTCGATTAAGGTGATATCATGGAGAAAAACCAATTGAAATATGCCCAGCAGCATCTGGCTAATGAACGCACCTTCTTAGCGTGGATAAGAACGGTGATTGCAATAGTGGGGGTTGGTTTTCTTGCGACAAGCCTGCATTTTACGATTGGTGTTCATCGGGATGCCCGGATTGACTTGATCAGTATCGTGCTGGGGATGTTTGCGTGTGCGTTGGGCCTTGTGATTACAGTGCTGGCGACGTTCGGTTATCTTCAGAAGAAGCGGCAAATCAATGAAGGGGCGTTTCAGCCCTCAAGTGCGCACGTAATTCTAATCGCTGTTTTCATGGTCATATTATTATCGATGATCATTTTATATTTTGTTTTCATAAAAGTTTAAAACTGTCCTAACCAATATAGGGCAGTTTTTTTAGTTTCTACTATTATATACTTATTCTAACATCTCAACGGGAAGATTTCTTCCATTGATTAAATTCAATCAAAAAACGAAAGCTTGATAAACACTGAATCTCATTTTGGTTATGAAAGAGTAATTAAAACCTTTTCATTCCGTATTGTACACGTCAGCCATAGTGAAACTTAGGCTTCACCGGAAGGGTATATCAGCGGCTAGGAAAGATCGATCAAGTTTTGTCTTTTGTCTTCCTTGAAAAATAATTTATCAGCCGACTTCAGTTTGTAAGTAAACTTCACATGGGCAATGCTAGCTTTAAAACTCTTGGAAGTACTTTACTTCATTCAATTTCGATCACGTTTTAATTATTTGTTTAATTTCCATTTTGTGAGATATGATAAAGAGGAACTAAAAGGAGGTCATCAAGATGGTGGATATCAAAAAAGGTGAAAGATCTTTTTTTGTCGAAGAATCTGGTGAGAAACTAGCGGAAATCACATTCTTTAAATCAGGTGATGATGAAATCACGGTCGATCATACCGTTGTTTCAGACAAGCTTCGCGGGAAAAAGGTAGGAAATGCCCTTGTTGAAAAGGTAATAGGGTTCGCGAGGGAGGAAAAACTGAAAATTGTTCCGGTATGTTCGTTCGTTCAAAAACAATTTGAAAAAAATGCAGAATACGAGGATGTATTGGCTAAATGAACCAGAGGGCTGGACCAGGGGATGAATAATATCACCTGTGTTCAGCCCTTTGTCATTTTTTTAGATATTTTCTTCAACCCTTCAATTCTCCAAGAAAATAATATTTAACGCTTTTCCCCAAATACAGCGTTGTTCGCATTTAATATGGGGAGGTGTTAGGCAAATGAAAACATGGGAAGCGGTATGAACCCGGTCGTGAAAGAGAGAATACTCGAATTGGTTAAATTAGCTTATGAAGTGGAGAAATTTATTCAAATAACGGCTGGTTATCGAAATTTCCCAGAACAAAATGAATTGTATGAACGAGGCAGAAGGAATAAATCAAAGCCAATCGTGACTTTTGCCAAAGGGGCCAATCCTTGCATAACTATGGACTTGCTGTAGATTTTGTCATTGTTAGTGATGACGGCACTCGGGCATTGTGGACAGAGGGCGAAAAGGGGACAAGGGTAGCAGCCATAGCAAAATCCCTGGATTTGTTTGAGGAGGGGATTTTGAATTGTTCCGTGATTTTCCGCATCTTGGAATGTCAGGCGGTTTATCCACGAGAGATATTCAAAAGGAATTGAGGTCGAATCTTGTATCAAGAGTGGTGTCAGCGAACAGTGAAAATTATGCTGAAAGGAAAAATGGATGATCGGGCTATTTGAGAAAACCATTACTAGTGACTGGCATCATGTGGGTAGTGCGAGGATATTTAGTTTGTTATTATTTTAATAATTTTAATGGGATATCTGATGGTTATAAAAATTAAAAATTGAAAAAACTTTTTTTGTAGAATGTGGTCATGATAGGTATGTAAGCGTATACAACAAATCTTTCAATTTAGAATTATCAAAAAATTTCAAAAAACCTGTTGACTACTACCTGAAATACACGTAAGATAATCACAAATACAAGACATCAAACATAAGCGTTTCGAAAAATATGAATAATGCGAAAAACATTGAAGAGGATAAGTAGTCTTTTAAAAAGGCAGTCACAGAGAGCCGGGTAGCTGAGAGCCGGTATTGTCCCGAAAGATGAACTCACCTTGGAGTTTCAGCTTGAACGTCAGACTAGTAGGGCTGAACGGGTGCGTACCAGTACCCGTTACCAAAACAGAGAATAGTGTAGGCTATTCAAAGTGCGCATGGAGTTTCATGCGAAAAAGGGTGGTACCGTGGAGTGGCTCATCAAGCCTTTTCACCCCTTTAACTTGCCGAGTGCAAGTACATTTGGGGTGAAAAGGCTTTTTTGTATGCATAAAAAGCTGAAAATTCTGAATCTTAAGAAATATTTAACGGAAAAGCGAAGGAGGTTTTTGCGAAATGACACAAAAGACAGTTGTTGCTGATCGGAAAAGTGGAAAGACACATTGTAGTGGTGCCGAATTTCTGATGGATGCATTGAAAAAGGAAAATGTTGAAGTCATCTTTGGTTATCCGGGAGGTTCTGTATTGCCGATTTATGACAAGCTTTACAGTTCAGAACTTTTTCATATTTTGACAAGGCACGAACAAGGTGCGATTCATGCAGCGGAAGGATACGCCAGGATTACCGGCAAGCCGGGGGTGGTCATCGTCACATCCGGTCCAGGGGCAACGAACATTGTCACCGGTTTGGCCGATGCAATGATTGACTCTTTACCGCTTGTGGTAATTTCGGGTCAGGTAGCTACCAGTGTAATTGGTACGGATGCTTTCCAGGAAGCTGATGTACTGGGGATTACTACCCCGATCACAAAACATAACTATCAGGTAAGGAAGCCGGAAGACCTTCCGCGAATTATAAAAGAAGCTTTTTATATCGCTTCCAGCGGCCGGCCCGGTCCAGTATTAATCGATATACCTAAGGATATGGCCATTATAGAAGGTGTATCGCCGGATAAGGAGCCAGAAATGAATCTCCCTGGTTATCAGCCGACGACCAAGCCGAATTACTTACAGATCAGAAAGCTTGTTGAAGCAGTAAGCGGAGCGAAAAGACCTGTCATTCTTGCAGGGGCAGGAGTCCTGCATGCAAAGGCCTCCCATCTATTAAAGGAATATGTCGAGCAGCAAGGCATTCCCGTCGTCCACACTTTATTGGGTCTTGGGGGCTTTCCGGCGGAACATCCTCTCTTTACCGGAATGGGTGGTATGCATGGCTGCTATGCAGCAAACATGGCGTTATCGAAATGTGATTTATTAATCAATATCGGTGCCAGGTTCGATGATCGATTGACTGGGAATCTAGCGAAATTCGCACAGCATGCAACGGTGGCCCATATCGATATTGATCCAGCGGAAATCGGTAAAAATGTGCCGACAAAAATCCCGGTCGTTGGAAGTGCCAAGGAATCACTGGCGGAGTTGATTGCGCAAAATGGCAAGAAACCGGAAATTGATGAATGGACAACACAGCTGACTGCTTGGAATGAAGAGTTCCCCTTGCGTTATACACATGAAGAAGGCGTACTGAAACCTCAGCGGGTCATCCAGATGCTTCATGAAAAAACGAATGGGGAGGCCATTGTTACGACGGATGTTGGGCAGCATCAAATGTGGGCAGCACAATACTATCCGTTTAACAAACCGAATTCATGGGTCACTTCCGGTGGATTGGGGACGATGGGCTTTGGCTTACCTTCGGCTCTCGGAGCGCAACTGGCGAATCCGAAAGCGACAGTGCTTTCCATTTCGGGGGATGGTGGATTCCAGATGTGTCTGCAGGAACTTTCAGTCATTGCCGAAATGAATCTGCCAATCAAAATCATCATCGTCAACAACGGAGCACTCGGGATGGTAAGACAGTGGCAGGAACTCTTTCATGATAACCGTTTCTCACACAGTATTTTTCAATCGCATCCGGATTTCGTGAAATTGGCCGATGCTTATGGAATTCCGGGATACAAAGTGACGACGGAGGAAGAAGCAAGCAACTGCCTGGATGTAGCGTTAAAGACTGATGGTCCAGTATTGATTGATTTCCGAGTAAAACAAAACGAAAATGTCTTTCCGATGGTAGCACAAGGAAAAGGGCTTGATGAAATGGAAGGAGTTTAATCAATGAAGGGAATTCTTAGCCTCACCGTGAACAACCGGCCAGGCGTCCTGAATCGGATTACGAACCTGTTCACGAAAAGAAATTATAACATTGAAGGCATGACTGTCGGACCCTCCGAACAGGATGGCATTTCAAGGATGACCTTCGTGGTCGATGTTGATGACGAAGCTGTCGTTGAACAGATCACCAAGCAATTGAATAAGCAGATCGATGTTTTGAAAGTATATGATATTACGAATCAATCGATTGTGGCGAGGGAACTTGCACTCATTAAAATATTGGTGACCACACAAACCCGAGCCGAGATTTATTCAGTCATCGAACCCTTCCGTGCGTCAGTTATTGATGTCAGTAAAGATAGCCTGACAGTTCAAATCACTGGGGAGTCGGATAAAATCGAAGCCTTCATTGAACTGATCAAGCCATATGGCATCAAGGAATTGGCAAGGACAGGGACAGCCGCTATCCCGCGTGGAATGCAAATTGCACACGCTAAGAGTGCGACAATCGTATAAAACCAAAACCAAACAAAAAACAAAAACAATGATGAAAAGGGAGATGTAATTATTATGGCAAAAGTATATTATAACGCAGAGGCAAACGAGAATTTTTTCAACAATAAAAAGGTAGCGGTCATCGGATATGGTTCACAAGGACACGCACACGCACAAAACCTACGTGACAGCGGTGTAGATGTAATCATCGGAATCAGGAAAGGTAAATCTTTCGATAAAGCGGTGGAAGACGGCTTTAATGTTTACACAGTGAAAGAAGCTGCTGAACAGGCAGACGTAATCATGAACTTATTACCGGATGAAACTCAGCCGAAAGTATACCAAGAAGAAATCAAACCGGTATTGCGTGCAGGTCAAGCGTTAATGTTCGCACACGGATTTAACGTCCATTTCAATCAAATCGTTCCTCCGGCAGACGTAGATGTATTATTAGTCGCTCCAAAAGGTCCGGGACATCTTGTTCGCCGTACATATGAACAAGGTGCAGGGGTGCCGGCATTATTCGCCATCCATCAAAATGTTACGGGTGAAGCAAGAGAATTGGCCCTTGCGTATGCTCGGGGAATCGGTTCTTTAAGAGCTGGCGGTTTGGAAACTACTTTCCAAGAAGAAACGGAAACGGATCTATTTGGAGAGCAGGCCGTACTTTGCGGCGGATTGACTGCCCTTGTGAAAGCTGGATTCGAAACCTTGACAGAAGCTGGATATCAGCCGGAAGTAGCATATTTCGAGTGTTTACATGAACTTAAATTAATCATCGACCTTATGTATGAAGGCGGTATGGAAAACATGCGCTATTCCATTTCTGACACAGCTCAATGGGGAGATTTCGTTTCGGGACCACGCGTTGTGACGGAAACTACGAAAGAGGCAATGAAAGCGATCTTGAAAGACATCCAAGACGGTGAGTTCGCTAAAGGATGGATCTTGGAGAACCAAGCGAATCGTCCAGTCTTCAATGCTATCAATAATCGTGAAAACCAACATCAAATCGAAGTGGTTGGCCGTGAATTAAGAAAAATGATGCCATTTGTAAAACCTCAACAAAAAGAGAAAGAAGTGGTAGCCGTTGCGAAAAATTAATATATTTGAAACTACACTTCGAGATGGAGAGCAATCAGCCGGTGTAAATTTGAATTTTACCGAAAAACTTGAAATTGCTTATCAGCTTGAAAGATTGGGTGTTGATATTATCGAAGCCGGTTTTCCGGCAGCATCCAAAGGGGATTTCAACTCCGTACAGGAAATCGCGCGCAAAATTAAAAACAGCTCTGTAACAGGGCTGGCGCGTGCTGTAAAAGGAGATATTGATGCAGCTTGGGATTCATTAAGGGGCGGCGCAGAACCAAGATTGCATACGTTCATCGCCACTTCACCCATTCACCGTGAATATAAGTTAAAAATGTCGAAGCAGCAAGTGATTGAAAGGTCGGTTGAAATGGTGAAGTACGGGGCAGCGCGTTTCCCAATCGTGCAATGGTCTGCAGAAGATGCAAGCCGTACAGAGCTTGACTACTTGGCTGAAATCGTTGAAGCGGTCATTCAAGCTGGTGCTAAGGTCATTAATATTCCTGATACAGTAGGGTATGCAGCTCCAATCGAATACGGAAACATTTTCAGATACCTTCGTGAACATGTTCCTTCTATTGATAAAGTCAGTTTATCTGCACACTGCCACGACGATCTTGGAATGGCAACAGCCAATTCATTGGCTGCCATCGAAGGCGGGGCTACGCAAGTCGAAGGCACAATCAACGGAATTGGTGAACGTGCCGGCAATGTGGCGCTTGAAGAAGTGGCTATGGCTCTCTACATCCGTAAAGATTTCTATCAAGCGGGAACGGATCTTGTATTGAATGAAATTAAAAGGACCAGTGATTTGGTCAGCCGCCTAACGGGAATGCAAGTTCCTGCTAATAAAGCCATAATTGGTGCCAATGCATACGCACATGAATCTGGCATTCACCAGGATGGCGTGTTAAAAGAAAAAACGACATACGAAATCATATCACCTGAACTCGTCGGGGTTTCGTCCAATTCACTCGTATTAGGGAAACATTCAGGACGGCATGCTTTCAAAGAAAGATTACAAGAGTTGAATTTTACGGTAACGGATGAGGAAATGAACTCATTATTCGTCCAATTCAAGGAATTGGCCGATAATAAAAAGACCATGACGGATGAAGATATCGTTGCGCTGGTGCTTGAAGAGAAAGCGACGGATATCAGTTTTTATGACATGATTTCCTTACAGATTTCCCACGGTACACATCAAACGGCGACCGCGACGGTTACACTGAAAAAAGGCGATAATGAAGAGATTCAAGAAGCTGCTACAGGTGCAGGTAGTGTTGAAGCCCTATATAACACGCTAGAAAGATGTTTGGGCAGCGAGATCAACTTACTGGACTATCGAATTCAATCGGTAGGTGGCGGAATGGATGCCCTTGCTCAGGTCTTTGTGAAAATTAATTATAACGGTGTGGAAACTAGCGGCCGCGGTCTTGATCAGGACGTCTTGGAAGCATCCGCCAAAGCGTATTTGAATGCTGTGAACCGTGTGATCATCATGAAGGAACTGGAAGAAAAAGCAGTATTACTATAGGAAGGGGAGATTTCGATGAAAAGGAATATTGCGGTGCTTCAAGGAGATGGCATCGGGAAAGAAGTAACAAGAGGCGCTGTAGAAATCCTCGAAGCCGTTGCCCAAAGATATGGACACGATTTTGAATTTCAATATGGTGAGATTGGAGGCGGGGCCATCGATAACACAGGTTCGCCCCTGCCGGATGAAACAGTGGAGATTTGTAAAAACAGCGATGCGGTATTATTAGGGGCCGTTGGAGGACCTAAGTGGGATGACCAGCCTGCGCACCTAAGACCGGAACGAGGTTTATTGAAAATCCGAAAAGATTTGGATCTTTATGCTAACATCCGTCCAATCAGCTATTATTCCAGCTTGTCGGAATCTTCTCCTCTTAAAAAGGAATTCATTGAAGATGTGGATTTCGTGATTGTCAGGGAACTAACTGGCGGCCTTTATTTCGGAAAGCCAAGTGAGCGCGTTGAAAGAGAAGGGAAAGAGGCGGTCGTCGATACACTTTTCTATCAGAAAAGCGAAATGAAGCGCATCATTGAACTTGCTTTTGCATTAGCATCGGATCGCAAGAAAAAGGTAACTTCCGTGGATAAAGCGAATGTTCTTGAATCCAGCAGGATGTGGCGTGAGACGGCTGAAGAAATTGCCAAGGACTATCCGGATGTAATTCTTGAACATATGCTTGTTGATAATGCAGCCATGCAATTGATCAAAAACCCGAAACAATTTGATATTATCGTGACGGAGAATATGTTCGGTGATATTTTAAGCGATGAAGCGTCGGTATTGACTGGCTCGCTTGGAATGCTTCCTTCCGCCTCTATATCAACAAAAGGGCCTAATCTATATGAACCGATTCATGGCTCTGCCCCGGATATTGCGGGCAAAAACCTGGCTAATCCGATTGGGACCATTTTATCAGCAGCTTCCATGCTGCGTCTATCCTTTGGTTTGGAAGATGAAGCGCAAGCCGTTGAGCAGGCGGTGGAAAGGGTCCTTGAATATGGTTTGAGAACAGGCGATATCGCAAATGGCCAACCAAATATTACGTCTACTTCAGAGATGATTGCGGAAATAAAGACAAATCTTTTAGACCAGGAAGCGATTTCCAACATCATGGGAGCTTACGCATAAACTTCTTTCACGGCCTAACATTAGGCCGTGTTTTTTAAAAAAATACAAGATTGATCGAGGTGGGATAAAGATGGGAAAGTCGATAATAGAGAAAATATGGGATCGTCATATTGTGAATGAAGAGGAGAATAAACCGGATTTAATTTATATAGACCTTCAATATATTCATGAAGTAACCTCTCCGCAAGCATTTGAAGGATTGAGATTAAAAGGACGCAAAGTCAGGAGACCCGACCGTACTTTCGCGACAATGGATCATAATGTTCCAACCGTTAATCGCTATTTCATCGAGGATGATATTGCGAGGAAACAATTAGAGGCACTTGAGCAAAACTGTAAGGAGTTCGGTATCCGCCTTGCTGATTTAAACAGCCCGGAACAAGGTATCGTTCACGTTATCGGGCCGGAATTAGGGCTTACACAGCCAGGGATGACGATTGTTTGCGGGGACAGTCATACTTCCACACATGGTGCGTTTGGCTCGATTGCGTTTGGAATCGGTACGAGTGAGGTCGAGCATGTTTTGGCCACACAAACCCTATGGCAAACAAAACCCAAAACATTAAAGCTTGAGGTTAATGGCAAGCTTGGTCATGGCGTGATGGCGAAAGATGTCATTTTATATGTGATTTCTAAATTTGGTGTCGATTTCGGTACAGGACATATCATTGAGTATTGTGGGGAAGTTTTCCGGGATATGTCAATGGAAGAGAGAATGACGGTTTGCAATATGTCGATCGAAGGCGGGGCAAGAGCGGGGCTGGTAGCTCCCGATGAAACAACGTTCTCTTATTTGAAAGGTCGTAAATATTTGCCGAAAGGAGAAGAGTTCGAGCAATGTGTTCAGGACTGGAAGTCGCTTTCCAGTGATGAGGATGCTGTATATGACCAAGTAATCATTCTTGATGGCAGTCTGATTTCACCAATGGTCAGCTGGGGGACAAATCCTGGAATGGCTAGCGGAGTGGATGGAAAAGTACCTACCTTCGCAGAAGATATCATGGATCCTAAGGAACTGAATCGAGCCATTGAGTATATGGGTCTTGAGGAAGGCATGCCGATCACGGAAATTCCCGTACAACATGTATTCATAGGATCGTGTACCAATTCACGCATTGAGGACTTACGGCAAGCCGCAGAAATGATCGAAGGCCAAACTGTTCAAAAAGGGGTTCGGGCGATGGTCGTTCCCGGTTCACAAAGCGTCAAAAGGCAAGCGGAAGATGAAGGGTTGGATGAGATTTTCAAATCTGCGGGCTTCGAATGGCGCGAATCGGGCTGCAGCATGTGCCTGAGCATGAACCCTGACGTGGTTCCTGCCGGTGAGCATTGTGCCTCCACAAGTAATCGGAACTTTGAAGGCAGGCAAGGAGCTGGAGCAAGAACACACCTGGTTAGTCCGGCTATGGCTGCCGCGGCAGCCATTCATGGGAAATTTGTCGATATTAGGAATTTGAAAAGTACTGAACAAGTCCATTAAGGATACGAATTAACCGGAGGTGCAGAAAATGGAACCCATTACTATATATAAAGGAAGAGCGGCAGCACTTGACCGTAAAAACGTGGATACGGACCAGATCATTCCAAAGCAATTTTTAAAACGGATTGAGCGAAGCGGATTTGGCGAATTTTTATTCTATAACTGGCGTTTTGATGAAAATGGAAAGAAACGTCCTGATTTTGAATTGAATCAGCCACATAATCAAAACACGTCCATTTTAATAGCCGGTGAAAATTTTGGCTGCGGTTCTTCGCGTGAGCATGCCCCTTGGTCATTGAAAGACTATGGATTCGATATCATCATCGCTCCGTCATATGCTGATATCTTTAAAAGTAATTGCATGAAAAATGGCATGGTCCCCATCGCTTTAACCCTGACTGAAGTAAACTATTTAATGGAGAGAGTGTCAGCACCTGATTATGAGTTGACGATCGACCTTCCCAATCAGACATTGAATGATGGTCAAGGGTTTGAAACAAGCTTTGAAATTCATCCATATTGGAAGGAAATGCTCATCAAAGGCTGGGATGAAATTTCGATAACGCTTCAATATGATAAAGAGATTTCTGCCTATGAATCACAAAAAAAGACTGTTTCGAGTATTTAATAGAAGAAGGTCATTTCCCGTTCTCCTTTTTTATTTGAAAGGATGCGGGATTTTTTTTATCGGGGAAAGAAGGAAAGGCGTTCATCCGCCCGTATAAATTTTTGTGTTTCCTGCTATTACATGCTAAACTGTTTCTCAAAAAGCGAACGGTGAGGCGGAAAATAGGATGGATGATGAGAACAACCAAAAGAAGGCCGGAGAAACCAAGATTATCGCCTTTCCAAATCTCGGTGAAAGGCTGATTGTAAAAGGACTGGATGAGCTTGGAAACAGAAACTTTAAAGCGGCTGCACAGCTTTTCAGCCAAGCCAGGGAGTATGAGCCCGAAAATGATGAAGTTTGCATGGGGCTAGTGGTCTCACTAGTCGAACTTGAGTATTATGAGGAGTCAAAAGAGTTGTGTATAGAGATGCTGAATAAAGGCATCGGCGACTATTTTCAACTGATCAATATTTATTTGATGGTACTGCTGCAATTAGGCGAGCATCAGGAAATGGTCACGACGATCGAACTGCTATTTGAAGAAAGCCAAATTCCCTTTGATAAAGAGGAACATTTCGAAAAGATGCTTCAGTTCAGTAAAAGGGCCCTTGAGGATAAAAAAGAGGAGAAGGAAAGACAAAATCAGCAGCTCTCAGAGGAATTGCAGGAGGATGAACTTTTTGACGGGAAAACGGATAATGAAATGTTTTTGGCCATTTCCAAACTCACGAATATCAATATTCGACCATTTATCCCTCAAATCGAAGAATTTCTACAAAAAGATGAGGGACACCCTTTCTTTAAAACGATGCTCCTTAAAATCCTTATCGACCAGGAATATAACGAGGAATTGACTCTGAGGAAATTCAATCAATCGAAGTCGGTCATACCAAGCGAATTGAAAAGTTTGAAGGAGACGGACTTCTATAAGAAGGTAACCGGACTGACCGAAGAGGAAATCAGTCAGGATAACCCGAGCTTATTTGAAATGGTTCATAGTTTGATTGAACGTCATTCTTTTTTATTGTTTCCTTTTGAACCCGGCCCTGAAAGCTTGCCTGCATGGGCAGCTGCCTACCATGCCTTGGCGGAGGAATACATGACCGGGGAAGTTTTCGGGAGGGACTTAGCCGAACTTTACCAGGCTGATGAGGAAAGCGTGGCTGATATTCTTTCCTTTATAAAAGAAATTGAAGAAATTTCTTATCCCATTATTTAAGCTATTGCTGTTGTAACAGATTAAACCTGTGGTATAATGTAGTGGTTGTAATGTATAATCGTCTAATTTTGACGATTTCCCCCATATTTTTTTGGGGTATATTTGAAGGATGACTTGTTAACACTTGCAAAGCATATTCATCCAATGCTTATTATTGAAGTATATAGATTTTTTGGAGGGAAACACATGTCTGTAAAATGGGAAAAACAAGAAGGTAATCAAGGTGTACTAACAATTGAAGTTGACGCTGCAAAAGTAAACGAAGGTTTAGACGCAGCTTTCAAAAAAGTAGTGAAACAAGTAAATGTACCTGGCTTCCGTAAAGGTAAAATGCCACGTCAAATGTTCGAAAAAAAATTCGGCGTAGAATCGCTTTACCAAGATGCGCTTGATATCATTCTTCCGGATGCTTATGCAAATGCTGTCGAAGAAGCTGGAATTCAGCCTGTAGATCGTCCAGAAATCGACATCGAGAAAATGGAAAAAGGCGAAAACCTGATCTTCACTGCAACTGTAACAGTTAAGCCTGAAGTTAAATTGGGAGATTACAAAGGTGTTGAAGTTGAAAAATTCAATACTGAAGTAACTGACGAAGATGTTGAAAACGAATTGAAAACTTTGCAAGAGCGTCAAGCTGAGCTTGTCGTTAAAGAAGAAGGACAAGCTGCTGAAGGCGATACAGTCGTTCTTGACTTTGAAGGATTCGTTGATGGTGAAGCATTCGAAGGTGGAGCTTCAGAAAACCATTCATTGGAAATCGGTTCTAACTCTTTCATTCCAGGATTTGAAGAGCAACTTGTCGGTCTTGAAACTGGCGCTGAAAAAGATATCGAAGTTTCATTCCCTGAAGAATACCATGCTGCTGAACTTGCAGGTAAACCAGCAGTATTTAAAGTGAAAATTCACGAAATCAAAACAAAACAACTTCCTGAGTTGGATGATGAGTTCGCGAAAGATGTCGACGACGAAGTGGAAACTTTGGCTGAACTTAAAGAAAAAACAAAACATAAATTAGAGCATGACAAAAAACATGAAGAAGAAAACTTCATTCAAAACACTGTAATTGGTAAAGCTGTTGAAGGTGCAGAAATGGACGTTCCTGAAGCAATGATTTCAAACGAAGTTGACCGCATGATGAATGAGTTCTCTCAACGCATTCAATCTCAAGGTCTTAATTTGGAACTTTACTACCAATTCTCAGGTCAAGACGAAGAAGCTTTAAAAGCGCAAATGAAAGAAGAAGCTGAAGGACAAGTTCGTACGAGCCTAACTCTTGAAGCAATCGCTGAAGTTGAAAAACTTGAAGCGACTGACGAAGATGTAGAAGCTGAACTTGCACAAATGGCTACTATGTACAATATGGAAATTGACGCGATCAAACAAGCTCTTGGAAACTTAGAAGGAATCAAAGGCGATCTTAAAATTAAGAAAGCGATTGACTTCTTGGTAGAAAACAGCAAAACAGTTGACGCAAAATAATTTTTGTAAATAAGTAGATTTAAATATTTCTTTTAAAAAAACAAGGCGCGAGTAATCGTGCCTTGTTTTATACATATTGAGAATTAGGTAAATTTCAAATATCGGTTATTTCCTGATTGATTTTTTTTGGATTTCGGTGTAGATTAGTTCTAATACCGCATATACATATTTATACAGAAAATCCTGCTTTTAAAAATCCAAAGTTTTGGGCATACTGGTAATGGGCAAATACATATTGATTGATTATTGTACTTATTTAACAAATCGGACCGTGAGCATTTTTGTTACTAAACTTCCAAGAACATGATAAAATGCAAAACATACTAGGGATTTTGGAATGTTTAAGTAGATGTGTGCCTAGTTTTTTTCATTACGAATGGGTACCGCTATGTAATAGAGTTGGAAGAGTATTTAAAGGGGTGAACGTACATGTTTAAATTTAATGATGAAAAAGGACAGTTAAAATGTTCTTTTTGCGGTAAAACACAAGAACAAGTCCGTAAACTGGTTGCTGGTCCAGGTGTCTATATTTGTGACGAGTGTATAGAACTTTGTACGGAGATCGTCGAAGAAGAGCTGGGCACTGATGAAGAAGTAGAATTCAGAGATGTTCCTAAACCTATGGAAATCCGTGAAATTCTTGACGAATATGTGATTGGACAAGAACAGGCAAAGAAATCATTGGCTGTCGCTGTTTACAACCATTATAAACGTATCAATTCCAATAGCAAAGTCGACGATGTGGAGCTTTCTAAAAGTAACATCGCCCTAATTGGACCGACGGGAAGCGGGAAAACCCTTCTTGCGCAAACATTGGCGCGATTACTGAATGTTCCTTTTGCCATTGCTGATGCCACTTCATTGACGGAAGCTGGATATGTTGGGGAAGATGTCGAAAACATCCTTCTAAAATTGATCCAAGCAGCTGATTATGATGTGGAAAAAGCGGAAAAAGGCATCATTTATATTGATGAAATCGATAAAGTTGCCCGTAAATCGGAAAATCCTTCTATTACACGTGACGTGTCTGGTGAAGGTGTGCAACAAGCTTTATTGAAAATTCTTGAAGGAACGGTTGCAAGCGTTCCGCCTCAAGGTGGACGTAAACATCCACATCAGGAATTCATCCAAATCGATACGACCAATATTTTGTTCATCTGCGGCGGTGCCTTTGATGGCATCGAACCGATCATCAAACGCCGTCTTGGTCAAAAAGTCATTGGCTTTGGCTCTGACGTGAAGAAGGATGATATTGCAGAAAAAGAATTGCTTTCCAAAGTCCTTCCTGAAGACTTGCTTCGTTTCGGATTAATTCCGGAATTCATCGGACGTCTTCCGGTAATTGCGACTCTTGAGCAATTGGATGAAGCTGCTTTGATTGAAATCCTTACACAGCCGAAAAATGCCCTTGTTAAACAATATCAAAAATTGCTTGAGCTTGACGATGTTGAATTGGAATTCGAACAAGAAGCGCTAAGTGAAATTGCTAAAAAGGCAATTGAACGTAAAACTGGTGCACGTGGTCTGCGATCCATCATCGAAGGCATCATTCTTGAAGTGATGTTCGATCTGCCTTCTCGTGATGATGTTGCAAAATGTGTAATCACAGGCAGCACGATTTCGAAAAATGAATCTCCAAAACTCGTCCTTAAAGACGGTACTACCATCAAAGGACAAGAAAAGAAAACATCTGCTTGATTAATAAGGAAAAGCAAGACTGCCAGTTCATCCTGGCAGTCTTTTTCTTTGTCTTTTTTTAAAATTGTTGTTATTTAGGATAAAAACGCCAAAATTTTCAACACGAATTTCTTGGATAATTTCGCCCTTCCAAAGGAGATACTAACAGAAATGACAAACTAGGAGAGTGCAGGAGGGAATACGATGAATTGGACAGGATTGGCGTTGTTTATCCAGCTGTTTTTTGGGATTATTATTGGATTGTATTTTTTGAACTTATTGAAAGGCCAGCGGACACAAAAAGTTTCCATTGACCGTGATTCACGTAAGGAGATGGACCAATTACGGAAGATGAGATCGATTTCGTTAACAGAGCCATTGGCAGAAAAGGTTAGACCAAGTACATTTAATGAAATCATCGGTCAAGAAGATGGGATTAAATCTTTAAAAGCTGCTTTATGTGGGCCGAATCCCCAGCATGTGATAATTTACGGTCCTCCAGGAGTAGGGAAAACGGCAGCTGCCAGACTTGTTTTGGAAGAGGCGAAGAAAAATGGCAAGTCCCCTTTTAAGAATTCAGCCGTTTTCGTTGAATTGGACGCCACCACAGCCAGGTTCGATGAACGAGGGATTGCCGATCCGCTCATCGGTTCTGTGCACGATCCAATCTACCAAGGAGCCGGGGCAATGGGACAGGCTGGCATTCCGCAGCCAAAGCAAGGTGCAGTCAGCAATGCTCATGGAGGCGTACTGTTCATAGATGAAATAGGGGAGCTTCATCCAATACAGATGAATAAACTGTTAAAGGTATTGGAGGATCGTAAGGTCTTTCTGGAAAGTGCTTATTATCAAGAGGAAAATCAAAATATTCCTACTCACATCCATGATATTTTTAAAAATGGACTACCGGCTGACTTTCGATTGATTGGAGCCACAACAAGAACGCCAAATGAAATCGCGCCTGCGATACGCTCAAGATGCATAGAAGTGTTTTTCCGTGAACTTGACCGGGAAGAAATAATCACCGTCGCTAAGAATGCCTCAGATAAAGTGGGGATCACCATCAGTGAAAAAGGCTTGCAGTCGATTTCGGATTATGCCCGAAATGGCAGGGAAGCTGTCAACATGATTCAGACTCTTGCTGGAATATCCATTAATGAAAACAGGACTTTTATCAGAGAAGAAGATATAGATTGGATGGCCCATAGCAGCCAGCTGACCCAAAGAATGGACAGGAAAATAGAATCGAATTCTAAAATAGGCCTTGTCAACGGTCTTGCAGTTTATGGTCCCAACAGCGGGGCATTACTGGAAATCGAGGTTACGGTCATGGCCGCCTCTGATGAAAAAGGTTCGATAAACATTACCGGCATCGTTGAAGAAGAAAGTATCGGCGGCGGGAGTGGTAAATCGGTTCGCCGCAAGAGCATGGCAAAAGGTTCGATTGAAAATGTCATTACGGTTTTACGGTCGATGGGAGTGCCTGCCGGTCAATTCGATATCCATGTGAACTTTCCAGGCGGAAGTCCAGTAGATGGCCCTTCTGCAGGAATTGCAATGGCCACAGGCATATACTCGGCCATATATAAAATCCCTGTTGATCACACCGTGGCGATGACTGGAGAAATAAGCATTCATGGCGGCGTTAAACCGATCGGCGGAGTCATTCCGAAAATCAAGGCAGCTAAACTTGCCGGGGCAAAGAAAGTGATCATCCCTGCCGAAAACATGCAGCCACTTCTATTTGAAATTAAGGATATAGAAATCATTCCCGTTTCGAATGTGAAAGAAGTGCTGGATCAGGCACTGAAAAAAGAATTGATGTCGGAACAAATCCTCACAACCTTGGACCTATCAAAAAAAGAAAGTGTATAAAGGAAATGCCCCGGCTAAAAACAGAACCGGGGCATTTTAAGGACCATATTGGCGTTCCCGACAAACCTGAAGTAAAATAAACACGCATTCAGACGTGCTTTTTTATTTAATATTGGAGATAATAATAGCAGTCGAAACGTGTTAAGGTAAACGAATAGACACTTCTATATAAATAGGATAGAATTGTTAAAAGGTTGAGAACATGGGTAAATAGTTTACAACGACGATACTAATTAGATGGAGGTGTCAGGAAATGACTGATAAAGAAATCATCGTCCCCCTCCTGCCGCTTAGAGGACTGCTTGTATATCCAACGATGGTACTTCATTTAGATGTAGGCCGAGATAAATCGGTACAAGCCCTTGAGAAAGCAATGGTGGAAGACCATCTTATATTTTTGACGACACAACAAGATGTTTCGTTGGACGAACCAGGTGAAGAAGATTTATTTACAATGGGAACTTTAACGAAGGTAAAACAGATGTTGAAGCTTCCGAATGGTACAATCCGGGTGTTGGTGGAAGGGTTGAACCGCGCAGAGGTCATTGAATTTTACGATTATGAGACACATTATGGTGCCAAGATTAAAATATATGAAGACAGTGATGAAAAGGATGCTGAACATCAAGCATTAATGCGCACCCTACTGGATTATTTTGAACAATACATAAAAATGTCCAAGAAAATAACCGGTGAAACGTTTTCGTCCACTTCGGATATTGAAGAGCCTGGGCGCTTAGCGGATATAATCGCTTCCCATTTGCCTTTGAAATTGAAGGAGAAGCAAGAAGTGCTTGAGACCATTGATATGAAAGAGCGTTTAAGCCGTGTAATCGAGATCATCAATAACGAGAAAGAAGTTCTTTTTCTCGAGAAAAAGATCGGCCAGCGTGTTAAGCGTTCAATGGAACGGACTCAAAAAGAATATTATTTACGTGAACAAATGAAAGCGATCCAAAAGGAATTGGGCGATAAAGAAGGAAAAACAGGGGAAATTGAGGTCCTCAATGAAAAGATAGAAGAAGCGGATATGCCTGAGCACATCAAAGAAACGGCATTAAAGGAATTGGACCGTTATGAAAAAGTTCCTTCCAGTTCGGCCGAGAGTTCTGTCATCCGCAATTATATCGAATGGTTGATCTCACTTCCTTGGAGCAAAGCGACCAAAGATGACTTGAATATTCATAAAGCCGAAAAAATCCTGAACCGGGACCACCATGGTTTGGAAAAGGTGAAGGAGCGGGTGCTTGAGTATTTGGCCGTACAGCAATTGACCAATTCATTGAAGGGACCGATCCTTTGCTTGGTGGGACCACCAGGAGTCGGTAAAACCAGCTTGGCTAAATCGATTGCTTCATCCCTGAATAGGAATTTCGTCCGTATATCTTTAGGTGGGGTGCGCGATGAATCAGAAATCCGTGGACATCGCCGCACATATGTAGGGGCGATGCCAGGACGGATCATTCAAGGTATGAAAAAAGCCGGAACGATCAATCCAGTCTTTTTACTGGACGAAGTGGATAAGATGTCCAATGACTTTAGGGGAGATCCATCTGCAGCGATGCTGGAGGTGCTCGATCCAGAGCAAAATCATAATTTCAGTGATCATTATATTGAAGAAACCTACAATCTTTCCAAAGTCATGTTCGTGGCGACGGCGAATAATTTGGGATCGATTCCCGGTCCGCTTCGTGATCGTATGGAAATCATTTCGATTGCAGGTTATACTGAGATAGAGAAACTTCATATAGCCAAGGATCACTTGCTGCCTAGACAGCTGGAAAACCATGGTTTATTGAAGACACAACTGCAAATCCGTGAGGAAGCTCTTACCAAAATCATCCGTTACTATACTCGGGAAGCCGGTGTTCGGAGTCTGGAGCGACAGCTTGCAAGCATCTGTCGGAAGACTGCAAAAATCATCGTGTCCGGAGATAAAAAGCGGGTCGTCATTTCCGAAAAGAATGTCGAGGAGTTTTTAGGGAAAACCATGTTCCATTATGGACAGGCGGAAGTCGAGAACCAAGTCGGTGTAGCTAATGGTTTAGCATACACGTCGGTAGGTGGCGATACGCTGCAAATCGAGGTTTCCTTATCACCAGGTAAAGGCAAGCTGATCCTGACAGGAAAGCTTGGCGATGTAATGAAAGAGTCAGCCCAGGCTGCTTTCAGTTATGTCCGTTCAAAAACCGAGAAACTTCAGATTGATGCGAACTTCCATGAAAAATATGATATTCATATTCATGTCCCCGAAGGTGCGGTCCCAAAAGATGGCCCTTCTGCAGGCATCACGATTGCAACAGCGTTAATATCGGCCCTTACAAATAGGCCGATCAGAAAAGAGGTAGGCATGACAGGCGAAATTACATTACGCGGACGGGTTCTTCCGATCGGCGGGCTTAAAGAAAAATCTTTAGCGGCCCATCGCGCAGGACTTACGAAAATCATCATCCCGCAAAATAACGAAAAGGATATTGATGATATCCCGGAAAGTGTCCGTAAAGCATTAACATTTGTTCCAGTTTCACACGTCGATGAAGTCCTTGAGCATGCATTGGTAGGTGTGAACGAATGAAAGTGACGAGTTCAGATATTGTCATCAGTGCTGTGAAGCCTGAACAATATCCCAATACTCCAATACCGGAATTTGCCTTGGCAGGCCGTTCCAACGTTGGGAAATCCAGTTTCATCAACAAAATGATCAATCGAAAAAACTTGGCGCGTACATCCTCTAAACCGGGTAAGACGCAGACCTTGAATTTTTATATCATAAATGAAGCACTCCATTTTGTGGATGTACCGGGTTATGGTTATGCAAAAGTATCTAAGACTGAGCGTGATGCTTGGGGAAGAATGATTGAAACGTACTTCACTTCCCGTGACCAGCTCCGCGCTGCGCTTCTGATTGTCGACTTGCGTCATCCGCCGACAAAGGATGATATCGCGATGTATGAATTCCTGAAGCATTATGATTTGCCCCGGATCGTTATTGCCACCAAAGCGGATAAAATTCCAAAAGGCAAATGGCAGAAACATTTGAAAATCACACGCCAAACGTTAAATATGGAAAAAGAAGATGAATTGCTTCTATTCTCTGGTGAAACTGGCGAAGGTAAGGAACAAGCATGGGGCGTCCTTAAGAAATATATGTAAAAGAAAAGGGTATTCCGCATTTGGAATACCCTTTTTCTTTATAGAATTCGTAATACATTGCGAATCGGCAATTTTCATTTTTTTCGAACCAAAAAATAAATGCCGATTGCCATCAAGGCAAATGGCCAAAACCTTTCGATGTTCGCAGTGCTTGTTTCAACAATCCCGAAAGACGTAGTGATTTTATCATAGAATAAGAAAAGGATCGAGATGATAAGTATGACCACTCCGTGAAACATTCCAGATTTTGTTTTACGTGCCCGGAGAATAAATCCCAGCGAGATGATTAAAATAAAGATACCTATATTATCCGGCCAAATATCCAGATTCTCGACAATGTGAAAGTGAGCCCCGAACCCCAGTAAGATGACGCCTGGCAGGATGGACTCATATTCATTACCGCTATATGCCTGAATCAGGAAGGCGGCACCAACTATACATAATAAAGTGGGCCAGCTGAAAAAGCCTGGAAAGATTTCGATTTGGGAGCGTTCAAGAAAAAAATAGAGTCCGAAACCGATTAAAACGATTCCTGGGAAAATACGCTGCGTTTTCATTTTATCCTCCTATGCAATTCGATTACTTGAAGTTTTTTGCCATTTTTGATATGGTACTTTTGTACACAATGTCGAAATATGTATGTAACTTAGAAATCCCGCTTAG
The DNA here is from genome assembly GCF_002243645.1 of Peribacillus simplex NBRC 15720 = DSM 1321. Lineage (NCBI taxonomy): Bacteria > Bacillati > Bacillota > Bacilli > Caryophanales > Bacillaceae > Peribacillus > Peribacillus simplex. Next base: position 4,227,360 of record NZ_CP017704.1, read on the forward strand.
GCACCTTTTGTATCAATTCAGGCGTTTTGGCTGTCTTTTCATGGTAGCATACGTTTTCATAAACTGTTCATATTATTTGCGTGAAACCATTTTAGTACATGGTATAATAAATTTACATGAAAAATTTTGGGGGTGCAAAACAAAAGGATGCATATTCTAGCGGTTGGTATAAATTACAAAACTGCCCCTGTAGAAATTCGGGAAAAACTATCGTTTAACGAAGCCGAACTTGCCGAGGCAATGAAAGCTCTTAAAAATAAAAAAAGCATCTTGGAAAATATTATTATTTCAACATGTAACAGAACGGAAATATATGCGGTCGGTGACCAGCTTCATACAAGCAGGTATTATATAAAGGAATTTCTTTCGGAATGGTTTAATATCGATAAAGAAGAATTTTCTAAATATCTGTTCATTTATGAAGGCGATGGGGCAGTCGAGCATTTATTTTCAGTTACCTGCGGCTTGAATTCCATGATACTGGGAGAAACTCAGATTTTGGGACAAGTACGTTCAAGCTATCTGTTAGGGCAGAAGGAAGATACGATCGGTACCGTTTTTAACCATCTCTTCAAGCAAGCCCTTACATTAGCTAAAAAGGCTCATTCGGAAACCGAAATCAATACCAATGCCGTTTCCGTCAGCTATGCGGCAGTCGAGCTCGCAAAAAAAATCTTTGGAGGCCTGAACGGCAAGAATGTCTTGATTCTTGGGGCCGGTAAGATGGGTGAGCTGGCCATTCAAAATCTGCATAGCAATGGCGCCGACAGCATTACAGTCATTAACCGCACCTTTCAGAAAGCGGTCGACCTGGCTGAGAGATTCAATGGTACGGCGAAACAGCTTCAAGAGCTGCAATGCGCTTTAGTGGAAACTGATATCCTGATTACTTCCACTGGATCAAAAGATCTTCTTGTAACTAAAGAAATGATGTCATTCGTCAATAAGCTTCGTAAAGGCCGTCCTATTTTCATGGTCGATATCGCAGTGCCGCGTGACCTCGATCCAACATTGGCCGAGCTGGAAAATGTCTTCTTGTATGACATTGACGATCTTGAAGGGATCGTGCAAGCCAATATCGAAGAACGTAAAAAAGCTGCCGAGAAAATAGAATTGATGATTGAATCTGAAATAGTGGACTTCAACCAATGGATTAATTTGCTTGGTGTGGTTCCCGTCATTTCTTCCTTACGGGAAAAATCCCTATCGATACAAAAGGAAACGATGGAAAGCATCGAAAGAAAGCTTCCGCATTTGAGCGAACGCGACAAAAAAGTCCTGAACAAGCATACGAAAAGCATCATCAACCAAATGCTGAAAGATCCGATTCTTTATGCAAAAGAGCTGGCAGATGAACCGAATGCTAAAGAGCAATTAAATAATTTCGTGAAAATCTTCAATTTAGAGGAATTGATTGAAGACCAGCTGGTTACGGATGAAAAAGAACGGAACAGCTCCAAGGCATCCCTATTGAATCCAGTTCCTGTCCAGTAACGAGGTAGATATGGAATTACTAATGACAAGATTGCATGAAGCCACTGTGTTGTTGTATGCCATCAGTATGCTTTTATATTTTTTTGATTTCCTTAATAATAACCAGAAGGCGAACAGGGTCGCCTTCTGGTTGCTTTCTATTGTTTGGGTACTGCAAACAATTTTTTTGTTTCTGTATGTGTTGAAAACGGGAAGGTTCCCGGTATTGACGATATTTGAAGGCTTATATTTTTATGCATGGGTCCTCATATCGTTATCTTTAATCATTAATCGATTGCTAAGAGTCGATTTTACGGTCTTTTTTACGAATGTATTAGGTTTCATGGTTATGGCCATCCATACCTTTGCACCTGTTCAGATAGAATCTCAAGTGCTTGCACAGCGCCTGGTTTCAGAGCTATTGCTTATACATATCACTTTTGCCATCCTATCTTATGGGGCATTCACGCTTTCTTTCGTTTTTTCTCTTTTATACTTAATTCAATATGATTTATTGAAACGGAAGAAGTGGGGAAAACGCCTGCTTCGACTCGGCGATTTAACAAAGCTAGAGCATATGTCTTATGTCCTCGCAGTAATAGGCGTTCCATTATTAGTGGTCTCCCTCATCCTGGGGATTCAATGGGCTTATATAAAAGTGCCTGGGGTTTCCTGGCTGGACATGAAGATCATCGGCTCATTTATTTTGCTTATCGGATACAGTGTGTTTTTATACTTGAAAATTCGGAAACAAATGTATGGAAGGACGCTAGCCTTTCTGAATATTGGATCTTTCATGATTGTGTTAATTAACTTTTTCCTTTTCGGAAGCCTTTCAACATTCCACTTTTGGAATACATAGGAGGAAACTATGAGAAAAATAATTGTCGGTTCTAGACGTAGTAAATTAGCGATCACCCAAACGAACTGGGTTATCGATCAACTTAAAGAACTTGGGGTCCCTTACGAGTTCGAGGTGAAGGAAATTGTCACAAAGGGTGACCAAATCCTTGATGTAACACTTTCCAAGGTAGGTGGAAAGGGCTTATTCGTTAAAGAAATCGAACAAGCGATGCTGGATAAAGAAATTGATATGGCAGTACATAGTATGAAAGATATGCCTGCAGTGCTGCCTCTAGGCTTGACGATTGGCTGCATACCACCGAGGGAGGACCATCGGGATGCCTTGATCTCAAAGAACCATGAAACCCTTTCCGAACTGAAGCCCAGTTCCATCATAGGTACAAGCAGCTTGCGCCGTGGCGCGCAAATTTTGGCTAGAAGGCCGGACCTTGAAATTAAATGGATTCGCGGTAATATCGATACCCGTCTGAATAAGCTGAAAACGGAAGATTATGATGCTATCATTTTAGCAGCAGCCGGACTATCAAGAATGGGATGGGAGAAGGATATCGTAACGGAATTTTTAGATGAAGATATTTGCATTCCCGCAGTTGGACAGGGAGCACTTTCCATTGAATGCCGTGAAGACGACAAAGATCTGCTGGCGGAACTTGCGAAATTGACCTGTGATAAAACGAAAAGAACGGTTGAAGCGGAACGTGCCTTTTTGGATAAAATGGAAGGCGGATGCCAGGTGCCGATTGCCGGATTTGCGGTGGCAAAAGATAATGGGTCCGTTTCCTTGACGGCTTTGGTCGCTGCCCCGGATGGAAAGGTGATTTATAAAGAAATGGTTGAGGGAGCTGATCCCGAGGCGGTTGGGCATGCTGCTGCCAAACAGATTAGCGAAATGGGCGGTAAAGAATTGATCGATCGCGTAAAAGAAGAGCTTGATCAGTAATGAATCCCGTTCAACCTCTTAAGGATTATCAGGTATTAATCACCAGAGGGAAAGGACAGGCAGATGGTTTAAAAGAGTCGATCGAGAAAAATGGCGGAACGCCGCTTCTTGTGCCATTGCTTGAGTTCACTCTTCCTGATCATTTGGAAGATGTACAACAGCGGTTAGATAAGTTGCTTACATATGACTGGATCATTCTGACCAGCCAAAATGGAGTGGACTTCTTCTTTAAGCTTCTTGATAAACAGCCTTTAAAGCTTCCGAAAATAGCCGTAATCGGCTCCAAAACAGAAGCGGCCCTGAGACGACATGGATATAAGGCGGATTTCGTTCCAGCTCAGTTTGTTGCCGAAGGGTTCGTTGCGGAGTTCAATACCCTGCTTGATCCGGGGTCCCGCGTGTTGCTGGCAAAAGGAAATCTCGCGAGGGCGGTTATTGCGGAGGCTATCAATGAAGCTGGTGCATCCTGTGATGAAGTGATTATTTATCATACCGTGCTTCCAGGAAGCAGTGAAAAAAAACTGGTGCAACTTATTAAGAACCATGATATCGACATCATAACCTTTACGAGTTCATCGACGGTCAATCATTTTTTACAGATCATGAAACGTCATGAATTAGATACATACATAGACCGGATCATCATCGCATGCATCGGGCCGATTGCCGCTAAAACCGCTGAAAAACATGGGCTATCCGTCGATGTCTGTCCAGATGTTTATACGACGGATGCCATGGTTGCGGAGTTAATACGCTTTATTTTGAAAAGAAGTAAAAAGGGAGGAACTTTAAAATGAAAAACATTCCATTCAATCGCCACCGTCGCTTGCGTGCAAGTGCTGGCATGAGGGCTTTAGTCCGTGAAACACAATTACATAAAGAGGATTTGATCTATCCGATCTTCGTCATCGACGGAGAAAATGTGAAAAATGAAATCAACTCTATGCCAGGCATCTATCAGTTATCCATGGATAATCTGGGTGCTGAAATGGATGAAGTCGTGAGTCTGGGTATTAAGTCAGTCATTTTATTCGGTGTTCCTTTTGATCATGATAAAGACGAACAGGGCACAGGGGCATTTCATCACAACGGACTCGTACAAGAGGCCACTCGTTTTATTAAAAAACAATATCCTGAAGTCATTGTCATTGCGGATACCTGCCTTTGTGAGTATACAAGCCATGGCCATTGCGGGGTCGTTGAAGGGGAAAAAATCCTTAATGACGCCTCTCTTGACCTTCTTGCTAAAACGGCAATCAGCCAGGCAGAGGCCGGTGCCGATATCATTGCCCCTTCCAATATGATGGACGGTTTCGTTGCGGCCATCCGTGCAGGTCTGGATGAAGCGGGTTATGAAGATATTCCGATCATGTCCTATGCAGTGAAATATGCTTCGGCTTTTTACGGCCCATTCCGTGATGCTGCGAATGGTGCACCACAATTTGGCGACAGGAAAACTTACCAAATGGATCCCGCCAATCGCCTTGAAGCGTTTCGTGAAGCTGAATCCGATGTTGCTGAAGGTGCGGACTTCCTTATCGTGAAACCAGCCCTTTCCTACATGGACATCATCAGGGACGTTAAGAATAACTTTAATCTTCCGGTTGTTTCCTATAATGTCAGCGGTGAATATTCAATGGTTAAGGCGGCTGCCCAAAATGGCTGGATTGATGAAAAAGCGATAGTGATGGAAATGCTGACAGGCTTGAAACGCGCAGGTTCCGACTTGATCATTACGTATTTTTCAAAAGAAGTAGCACGCTGGATAAACGAAGATAATCAATGATGATAAAAAATATAACCTGTAATGGAAAAAGGGGATTGAATCATGCGGTCATATGAAAACTCGAAAAAAGCGTTTGCCGAAGCAAAAAATTTGATGCCAGGCGGCGTGAACAGCCCGGTACGTGCCTTCAATTCTGTGGACATGGATCCCATTTTCATGGAGCGAGGAAAAGGCTCAAAAATGTATGATATCGATGGAAATGAATATATCGACTATGTTCTTTCATGGGGACCGCTAATCCTGGGTCACACGAATGACCGTGTCGTGGAATCATTGAAAAAGGTAGCGGAATCCGGTACAAGCTTTGGTACCTCTACGCTGATTGAGAATGAACTGGCTAAGCTGGTCATTGAACGGGTGCCTTCGATTGAGATGATCCGGATGGTATCTTCAGGTACCGAAGCGACGATGAGTGCACTAAGGCTGGCACGAGGCATTACAGGCCGTGATAAAATCCTGAAATTCGAAGGTTCCTATCATGGCCATGGCGATTCATTGCTAATCAAAGCGGGTTCCGGCGTTGCAACATTAGGATTACCGGATAGCCCAGGAGTACCGGAAGGTATTGCCAAAAATACGATTACCGTAGCATATAATGATCTTGCTGCAACCAAATATGCGTTTGAACAATTTGGCGAAGACATCGCCTGTATCATCGTAGAACCTGTTGCAGGGAACATGGGCGTGGTTCCGCCGCAACCTGGTTTCCTCGAAGGCTTACGTGAAGTGACGACCCAATACGGAGCGCTATTGATCTTTGACGAAGTTATGACAGGGTTCCGTGTCGGCTATAATTGTGCACAAGGCTATTTTGGCATCGTACCGGACCTGACTTGCCTTGGGAAAGTAATTGGCGGCGGCTTGCCTGTCGGAGCATTCGGAGGCAAGCGCGAATTCATGGAACAAATTGCACCGAGTGGGACAATCTATCAAGCAGGAACATTGTCTGGTAACCCTCTTGCCATGACGGCCGGCCTTGAAACGCTGAGCCAATTGACTCCAGAATCTTATGATGAGTTCACCCGAAAAGGGGATATGCTCGAAAAAGGAATAGGAGAATTAGCGGAAAAGTACGGAGTTCCCCATACATTCAACCGTGCCGGTTCCATGATTGGACTTTTCTTTACTAATGAAGAAGTCGTAAACTATGAAACAGCAAAAACATCCGATTTAGAGTTCTTTGCTTCTTACTATAGGGAAATGGCGAATCAAGGCATCTACTTGCCGCCGTCACAGTTTGAAGGTTTATTCCTTTCCACTGCACATAGTGATGAAGATATCGAAAAGACCATTGCAGCGGCAGAACAGGCTTTTGCAAAATTAAAAAAATGATGCAAGGCTTCATGAACGACTTCTATATTCGATAATAATAAATTTGAACTGGCTACCATTTTTCCAAAAACTTTTGGAGAAAGGTAGCCAGTTTTTTTGAATTCAATCAGTACGTGGAAGAACCGAATCAAACGTTGAAGGATATGAAGGTAAGTCAATTAATAAGACGGTAGGCCGAATAAATGGTTTCATGCCGAATTTTTCAGGCCGATTGATACAATCCAGCATTAATTTTAGCCTGGAAGAATTGAATCTCCTTCTTTTTAAAAGGTTCATGAAATATAAGGCCTGGAGTGTTGCAAATGAAATTAAGGAATAATCAGCTACCTTCCCTCATAGATTGATATTGGTATAGGTACCGTTTCTTGAAGCTGAAAGGAGGAGTTGTCTTGTCGCAAGAAAATGAATCGTATTTACGATTTTCTTTAGAGGAATCCGTTTGGTTCCAGAAGGGACAGGAAGTGGCTGAGCTATATTCCATTTCCCTTGATCCAAATGTGTCGATTCAAGAAAGTGATCAATATGTTTTTATACGAGGCTCGTTAGATTTAAGCGGTGAATACAAAGACTCGCAAAATGGTGAAGAAGAGGAGTTTTCGCAGACCTTTTTGCCAAAAGCGGTTCAAAAGGTCGAGAGGCATCTCAATGGACTTAATGAGTTCACACACCGTTTTCCGGTTGATATAACGATTCCGAATAATCGGATTGCCTCATTGGATGAGGTCGATGTCTCGATTCAGAGCTTTGATTATGCCATGCCTGAGCATAACTGTTTGAAATTGCAGGCGGACCTTTTGATAACCGGAATCTATAATGATTCATATGTAGAAGAACGGTTCGATACTGAGCAGGAAGCTGGGGAAACAGAGGAACAGGAAGAAACGGATGGGGAAAATGAGTCATATATTCCTTATGCAGCTTCAGTGCCGCCAATCCCGGATTTTCAGCCTGTTTTCCGTGATGAGGAGGAAGAAGAGTTATACTCGCCTTTTTCTGCAGAGGCAAAACGAGTTTCTGAAGCAAACGAAGAAGAAGAAGAGGAACCGATTTATTTAAGCGATCAGCATAATGCCCCAGTTTTTGAAATTCCCGTTTCACCATATCCTGAAGAGGAAGAGTGGGAAACGGAAGTGCATAGACAGGAAGAAGCTGAAGCTGTAGAGGAAGAAGTGATTGGTGATCCGCCTGACTCCACGGAAAAGGTACCTTCCCTGGGTGAGGCGAAACTGGAGGAAGAACCAAGCAGGCAGGATTCCATGGAGAAGATGGAGATTCCTAGCGTGACATTGAGAGAAGAAGTAGTAAAAGATCCAAGTCATGCAACCAATCATCAAAATAGCCCAGTTTCAAATTTAGAAACCGAGGATGTCATCCGGCAGGAAGAAGATGAAGTTGCAGCTGGTCCTATCCTTAATGAGAATGTGAAGGTGGAGCAGGGAGAGGAATTCAATTCGTCCATAAGCGATCTATTCAAAAAGAGGGAAAGACCTGTGCCTCCGGCTAAAGAGGGTAAGAATTTCAAAGGCAGGAAACAAGCCGCGGAACGTGATGATAAAGATACGGCCGATCATGATGAAAAGCAGACTTCCATCATGGATTTATTCGGACGGAAACAAGAAGAAGAACTGGTAAGGATGAAGGTTTGCATTGTTCAGCAAGGGGAAACGCTTGATGACTTGGCTCAACGATATGATGTTACGGTTCAATCGATACTTTTCAGCAATGAATTGGAATCGAATCAGAACGTCCATGAAGGGCAAGTCATCTATATACCGAAGGCGGTTGCATATAAGAATTGACCAGGACAGAGAGCAGAGCATATGGTCTGCTCCTGTTTTTTAGGTGCTAGAGGAATCGGATTGTTTAGTTTTTTTAGAGAAAGTGAGTGAGTCTCGTGAGGGAAAACGAGAATCAGCAGCCTGCCAATCGGGATCAGGACACGGAGACCGTATTGAAGGAATATGCCATGTATGTACAATATATTGAGGACTTCGGGCGTGTAAAAAAAGTATACAGTGATCGCGGTACATTTGCCTTGAAATCCATGTTACCTCAGAACGGCATGGATTTTATCAAAAATGTTCAAAAACTGTACCATCGCGGCTATAATCGGATCGTTCCGATTTATCAAACGATGGATCAGCGTTACGCCGTTCTTCATAATGGACGTTTGTATTACCTGATGCCCTGGCTCAATAATGAAAGGGACGGGGAGCGCGATGAAAAACATAAGCAAATGTTCAGGGAGCTTGCTCGGATGCATACACTTTCCGTTAAGGAAATACAAGTGGATATTGAGGAACGGGAAGCCCATTATGAGCGGACGCTTGATGCCTGGAATAACGAGAAGGAATTTATGGATGAGTATATTGTCAGCTGTGAAAAGAAGTGGTATATGTCTCCATTTGAACTGACGGTATGTTCTTTCTACAATGATATTTCACAGGCGCTGAAGTACTCGATCAAGAAGTTTGAAACCTGGTATGAAAAGACGAAGGAAAGTGAAAAGGTTCGAACCGTGGTCACGCACGGAAAGTTTTCTTTGAAGCATTTCGTTTATGATGAGCGGGGATATGGCTACTTCATCAATTTTGAGAATTCGAATACGGCACCGCCGCATTTTGATTTACTGCCATTTCTCGTTAAATCGGCCAGGACCTATCCTGTCCAATGCGACGACTGCGTTGACTGGCTCTATAACTATTTTCGTTATTTTCCGTTAAAAGAAGATGAATTGCTGCTCATGCAAAGTTATCTGGCATTCCCTGGATCAGCATTGGAATTAGTGAAGGGTTATTCCGATGGCAGGGGCCATCGTTCAGAGCTTGATAATGTCACTCAACTGCAGCGGCAATTTTGGCTGCTGAAAAATATTGAATATATGGTGATGAAAATCGAAGAAATTGAACAGCAGAAAAAGGCGGCTGCTGAGGCTGCCAAAGAGGAACAATCACCCCCAAGCTAAATATACATGATTGGATCATCTCCAGTCATGTATATTTTTTTGCTGTAAGGGAATAATTAAATCCATTCGAAATATAAAGACATGGCCAGAAAAATAAATGCGATTAGCAGGAGCATATCGAAGAAAGTCGGGAAAATCAGCGTACGTAATCCTTGGAATACGATAAAGGGGACGATGAACTGCTGGCAGACCCCGCGGAATTTCTTCATCCAAGGCGGTAAAGTGTAGGGAGTATATCTTCGCTTTTTCATATTATTACCTTCCTTTATAGGACTTCTTATATTCTATGGGTGGGTAGTGGAAAAGGTGAAAAAGCCGTCACATTCATTGGTCTAGGTGGATAAAATAAAGAAAATGACCTTGAATGTATGAAATGGGATGGTTCCTGAGAAAGTAAGCGAAAAGATGATTGACTCGAGCCCCATATTTTTTGTACTATATACTATATGCATTCAATGATTTTACATATGAATATAAATCAATGCAAAGACCGGAAATAGTAAGATGAAATGCACTTTTCAGAGAGGAAACCAAATTGGTGCGAGGTTTCCAGGTAGCAGCATCCGAAGTCGTCCGCGAGCAGTTTTCGTGAACCTCGTAGTAGCGAAGGCCGGTGAAGAGCCGTTATCAGATTTGAGAGCCGAAAAGAGATGTTTTTCTTTTTCGGAAAAAAGGTGGCACCGCGAACAACTTCCTTCGTCCTTTTATGATGATGGAAGTTTTTTTTATGCCCAAAAAAGGAGGAAATGATATGGAAGAAAACCAAATTTCGATGCCGACTAAATATGATCCGCAGACGATAGAGAAAGGCCGCTACAAATGGTGGCTTGATGGGAAGTTTTTCGAAACGACGGGTGACGATAAAAAAGAACCATATACGATTGTCATTCCACCACCGAACGTGACAGGTAAGCTGCATCTTGGCCACGCTTGGGATACAACACTTCAAGATATATTAACACGCATGAAAAGAATGCAAGGGTTTGATGTTTTATGGTTGCCGGGCATGGACCATGCTGGTATCGCCACTCAAGCGAAAGTTGAACAGAAACTTCGTGCCGAAGGCGTAAGCCGTTATGACCTAGGACGTGAAAAGTTTGTAGAAGAAACATGGAAATGGAAAGAAGAATATGCGAGCCATATCCGTGAACAATGGTCAAAGCTTGGTCTTGGCCTTGATTATACCCGTGAACGCTTCACTCTTGATGAGGGGCTTTCAAAGGCAGTGCGTGAAGTGTTCGTATCGCTTTATAACAAGGACTTGATTTATCGCGGCGAATACATCATTAACTGGGATCCATCAACGAAAACGGCATTATCCGATATCGAGGTTATTTACAAAGATGTGCAGGGCGCATTTTACCATATGAAATATCCATTGGTTGACGGATCAGGCGAAATTGAAATAGCCACGACTCGTCCAGAAACGATGCTTGGCGATACAGCGGTTGCCGTACACCCTGAGGATGATCGTTATAAACACTTGATCGGCAAAATGGTCCGCTTGCCAATTACAGGCCGGGAAATCCCGATTGTCGGGGATGATTATGTCGATATGGAATTTGGTTCAGGTGCGGTAAAAATTACACCGGCTCATGATCCGAATGACTTTGAAATCGGGAACCGCCACAATTTGGAGCGCATCCTTGTCATGCATGAAGATGGCTCGATGAATGAAAAGGCCGGTAAATATGAAGGCATGGACCGTTTTGAATGCCGTAAACAAATCGTCAAGGACCTTCAGGACGAAGGAGTACTCTTCAAAATCGAAGATCACCTTCACTCAGTAGGCCATTCAGAGAGAAGCGGTGCTGTTGTTGAACCATATCTTTCGACTCAATGGTTCGTTAAAATGCAGCCGTTGGCTGATGCATCCGTTGAGCTTCAAAAAGGAACCGATGAGGAAAAAGTTCATTTCGTACCAGATCGTTTCGAAAAAACATATCTGCACTGGATGGAAAATATCCGCGACTGGTGCATTTCCCGTCAGCTTTGGTGGGGTCACCGCATTCCAGCCTGGTACCATAAAGAAACAGGTGAAGTGTATGTAGGTCACGAAGAGCCTGCGGACGCTGAAAACTGGGAACAAGATACAGATGTTCTGGATACATGGTTCAGCTCGGCATTATGGCCGTTCTCGACTATGGGCTGGCCTGACAAAGATAGTGTTGATTTCAAACGATACTATCCAACCGGAGCGCTTGTGACAGGCTACGACATCATTTTCTTTTGGGTTTCAAGGATGATTTTCCAGGCACTAGAGTTCACGGGCGAACGTCCTTTTGAAGATGTATTGATTCACGGTCTGGTTCGTGACGAACAGGGGCGCAAGATGAGTAAATCGCTAGGCAATGGTGTCGATCCGATGGATGTCATCGATCAATACGGTGCCGATTCCCTGCGTTACTTCTTATCTACGGGCAGCTCGCCAGGCCAGGACCTTCGTTATAGTACGGAAAAAGTGGAAGCGGTTTGGAACTTCTCCAATAAGATTTGGAACGCCTCCCGTTTTGCTTTGATGAACATGAATGGCATGACTTATGACGAAATCGATTTAAGCGGTGAGAAATCTGTAGCCGATAAATGGATCTTGACGCGTTTGAATGAAACGATTTCAAACGTAACCAGACTTGCGGACCGTTATGAGTTTGGTGAAGTGGGCCGTGTGCTTTACAACTTCATTTGGGATGATTTCTGTGACTGGTATATTGAAATGGCGAAGCTTCCGCTATATGGCGAAGACGAAGCAGCTAAGAAAACGACGCGCTCGATCTTGGCTTATGTACTGGATAACACGATGAGATTGTTACACCCGTTCATGCCATTCATTACCGAAGAAATCTGGCAGAACCTACCGCATCAAGGTGAGTCCATCACTGTTGCCGCTTGGCCGGAAGTGAATGAAGGGTTAACAGATACAGCTGCAGCCGAGGAAATGAAGCTGCTTGTTGAAATCATCCGCTCCGTCCGTAATATCCGTGCTGAGGTGAACACACCGCTAAGCAAAAAAATCAATTTGATTTTAAAAGCGAAAGATGAGTCCATCTTAGGGACATTACAGAAAAACAGCAGCTATATCGAGCGTTTTTGTAATCCTGAACAATTGACGATCGGAATCGAAGTCGAAGAACCTGCTCAAGCCATGACAGCTGTCGTAACTGGCGTAGAACTAATCCTTCCGCTTACAGGACTGATCAATATTGACGAAGAAGTGAAACGTCTTGAAAAAGAACTCGACAAACTTAATAAAGAAGTTGAGCGCGTACAGAAAAAATTAGGCAACGAGGGCTTCGTTAAAAAGGCGCCGGCAAGCGTCATCGAAGAAGAACGTGCCAAGGAAAAAGACTATAGTGAAAAACGCGACTCTGTAATCCACAGGATCAACGAACTGAAACAACTGTAAAACAAAAGGATGAACCAGCTTTGAGCTGGTTCATCCTTTTTGTGTTTAAACGCTATTTAACAAAAATATTCAGTCAGGAAGATATTCTTTCTTTTATGAATGTAAGGTACTCCCATACGATATTCATATCACTTAGTGCACTTAATGTCCGGCTGCCGACGACATCCTCGATTTCGTTGAGCATGAGGCTGCCATCTTCGGCAAATATGAAATCGATACCGACGAGGCCAAAATCAAACGACCTCATTACTCTTTCAACAAGGGCTAATTCGGATGCAGTCAGCTCATATAGAGAAGCCGATCCGCCCAGCGTATAATTTGCCTTGAAACTGGAAGCGGATTCCCTAAGTACAGCAGCCTTCACTTTTTTACCAACCACAAAGACGCGGATATCCCTTCCGAATAAGCCAGGTTTTTGAACTATCCAATTTCCATCATTCAGTTCGGCAAGATCATCGGCATGCTCGATTAGATATACTTGTTTCCCTCCGCGGCCACGAGTTTCTTTAGCAATGAAAGGGAACTCCATGTCATCGGCACTCGGCTTTCCGTTACAATATACCGTATCGGCCATTGGAATCCCCAGCGATGACAAATATTGATGCGTCTTTGCTTTGTCATTCGCGATTTCCGATACGAAGGAGGAGTTAAAGCAAGCAATCCCCAGTTGCTCCAGTTGCTTTGTAAAAAAAGGGTCGATGGTCCGGACGATAGCAAAGTCTGGCAATGAAATTGGCTGTGTCCCATGTTCCACGTATAACTCGTTGAAACGATGACCAATCCTAATGTCTTCCCGAAAGTGAAAGTGTAAATCAAGATCAAGCTTACTGGCTTCGTCAAGCATCCAATCTATGTATCCCTTATTTTTCAAGGCATCCTCACGGTTATAAATCAACCAGCCTGCTTGTTTTTTCATCAGATGCACTTCCTTTTCCTAATTCTTTCAAGATATAATCGAACATGCTATCAGCGATGTTGATGCCTGTACATTCATAAATATTTAGTAAATGCGAATTCGAATTCACTTCGCACAAAAGAGGACCTTCTTCACCGAACAACAAATCGACGCCAGCGAAGTCGGCACCCAGAATTTGCGCACAGCGGATGGCAAGTTGTGCTTCTTCACTGGTGGGTATATATGGTGCAGCCTGCCCCCCGGCAGTCATATTAGCTCGGAAGTCTTGTTCGGAATGGCGTTGCATCGCTGCTATGACTTGATTGCCCACGACATTCACACGAATATCCCGACCTTTACTGTGCTCGATGAATTCCTGGATGATAAATGGTTTGTGGCCAAGATTACGGATCGTCTTTAGTAACTCATCCTCTGTTTGGATTAAATATACTTGTTCCCCAAAAGAACCGTATGCTTCCTTAACGATAAGAGGATAACCAAGTTCATTGCCGATTTGTATAAAAGCATCCATGTTGACCCTTTCAATCCCTTCGTACGTAAAAGGGGGAAATAAGGTTTTCGGCATCGGTATGCCATGTCCGGTTAATGCTTGATGTGTTTTTGCTTTGCTGTCGCAAATATCGATCGCTGTACTGCTGTTATATACGGGAATGCCGAGCAATTCCAAATGGCGTGCCAAATGAATGTCTTTATCCATGAACAGAACAAAATCAGGCAGCTTATCAAAGGTTCCTTTAAGCAGTGGCACTCCTTTTTCGATTATGGGAATGAGATCTGAATTACGGATAAGGGTTGCCGTGATATCTTTCCTTTCAGCCGCCTCTTTAATGAACAAAGCTAAACTGGAAAACTTATCATGCTGTAAATAGCCGTTAACGACAATCCAACAGTGGAAATCTGAAGGTTTCATGGTAAAACACTACCTTTCATCTAGGTTAATCGTTCATATATTGATAAAATAATCTTAACGCATAAGAGCGGTATAAAGAAAGAGGAGGCTCTACGATAATGGTAACAACCATGAAAGAAATCAATCATTTTTTTGAACGGCGCCAAGTTCAATTGGGCATGAATTTTGGCTTATCACGGATGGAAGCATTGTTAACTGAATTAGGTGATCCGCACAAGGCGCTAAAGTATATTCACATTGCAGGATCCAACGGGAAAGGATCAACACTGCAATATATTAAAGAAATCTTACTTGCCCAAGGGATTCGGGTCGCTTCCTTCACTTCGCCTTATTTAATAAGGATGAATGAACAGCTGAAGATAAATGAGGATGAAATCAGTGATAAGGATTTTATCGCTGTCTTCCGGAAGCTTTGGCCGATCATCCAAGAGATGGACAGTAAGGGGAATGGTCCCACTCAGTTCGAAATTTTGACTGCGATGGCATTCTCTTATTTTAGCAAAAAGGAAGTGGATTTGGTTTTGATGGAAACCGGTTTGGGAGGCAGGCTTGATACAACAAATGTCATCCAGCCGTTTCTTTCGATCATTACCTCGATTTCTTTGGAACATACGAACATCCTGGGTAACACGCTTGGGGAAATTGCTTTTGAGAAGGCGGGCATCATTAAAAGTGGGGCACCGATCATCAGCGGAGTCACAGCCGGGGAACCAGCAAAAGTAATTGAAGAAAAAGCGTCATCATTAGGCGTACCGTATTACCAATTAGGGAAAGACTTTCATGTAGGCAATATAAAGCAAAGTGAACGAGGGCAAAGTTTCTCATTTTCTCTTGCCGATAGATCCATCGAAAATGTGGAAATGCGGATGTTAGGCCGTCATCAAATGGAGAATGCGGCACTGGCCATTGCTGCTGTCACACTAGGAATGGAATATATCGATGAAAAAAACATACGTAAAGGAATAGGGGAAGCGAAATGGGATGGCCGCTTTGAAAAAATATCGGATGAGCCGTTGGTGATCATTGATGGTGCCCATAATCCTGCCGGCATCGACGTACTGAAGGAAACACTAAAAGTGCATTACCCCGACTATAAGTACCGATTCGTATTCAGTTCATTTAAAGATAAAAATTATTCCGAGATGCTTCATGGATTGGAAACGGAAGCGATGGAAATCATCATTACCGAATTCGACCATGAACGGGCGGCGGATGCGAAAACGCTATATGAAAAATGCAGTCATCCAAATAAAAGTATAAACAAGGATTGGCAGGCGGCGATAACGGAAGGCAGAAGTAAAACAGGGGAAAAAGAGATTCTTGTCATCACAGGGTCCCTTCATTTCCTTTCACTTGTGAGGGAATTCCTAATCAGAGGGAATGATTGACGTTTTTCTAGAGTGGTGAGGGATGTGCCTTACTTGTGGATTAATTATCTTTCCTTCTACTATGCAGAGAGAACTAGTGAATGATCAACTTAATGAGTAACCTGATAAAGGATCTTTTAAAAGGTCCTTTTTCTCTTGTTAACAGAGTCTCTTGAAAAGAAAAAACTCTAATAGAGTGATTGATAACAATTCACCAAGTATATTTGTTAAAATATGTTTATATATTGATTCTATATGACGGATGAATAGTAGGATCTACTTAATAAAAAGACGGGAGGAATGAATAATCATGAAGAACCCAAGTGTTCATTACATAGCGGAAGGGACTTTTATATTAGGGTTTCAAAGCAAGGCAATCGAATCCTCATGCACTTTGTATAAATGATGGTTATCCATATCTATCTCTTCGTCTTGGGCTTAATTTTAGGCTCATTCTTTAACGTTGTCGGTTTAAGTGTCCCAGCCAGTCATTCATTTGCGAATCGTCGCTCCGCCTGTCCTTCTTGCGGGCGTACATTGACATTCTTCGAGTTGATACCGGTTATTTCTTATATGTTGCAAGACGGAAAATGCCGGGGCTGTAAAACAAGGATTTCCCCCCTTTATCCGGTAGTGGAAATGCTGACCGGTGTTTTGTTTGCCTCTGCTCCCATATTCCTTGGCTGGTCGAACGAACTCTTGATTGGCTGGACATTGATTTCATTATTTATGATCATCTTCGTGACTGATGTCGCCTATATGCTCATACCTGATAAAATTCTGCTTTTCTTTACAGTGATTTTTATCGTTCTAAGAGTCTCATTTCCGCTGTCGCCCTGGTGGGATTCAATTTTCGGAGCAGCGGTTGGCTTTAGCCTGCTGTTATTAATCGCTGTCATAAGTAAGGGTGGCATGGGTGGCGGTGATATCAAGCTATTTGCAGTGATTGGCTTTGTACTGGGAATGAAGATGGTGCTGTTATCGTTCCTTATTGCGTGCTTTTATGGGGCATTCTTTGGCATCATCGGGTTGTTGACCGGAATCCTAAAAAAGAAAACACTTATTCCTTTCGGACCGTATATCGTTTTTGGGACATTGACTGCTTATTTTTGGGGCGATTCCCTATTACATTGGTATGTAACTTTTTTAAGATGAGCTTAAAGGACCATCCTAATCCAAGAGGAATTTGTCACAAATCACCTGAACAATAGTGCAGTAGGGAACTATCCCCAATTGACCGCAAGTGAAGATGACATGAAAGAGGAATGCATGTAATTGGTGAGAGGCGATATTGAATGGTTCATGAACCAGAAGTACCAGTACCTGGAGTTCCCTTTTGGTTACCCATATATGAATAGGGAAATTTGACGAAACCTATTAATGACAAGACGACAAAAGTCTTGTTATTTTTTTTTACCTCTATGTTAGGATGAAAAAAATGATCTGGAGGGGAGGAAAAAAATTGGGCAAGCCGGAACAAAGCAAGGGTGTAACGATTAAAATAAATGGGGAAGAAAAAATATTTGCCGATAAAAAGATTGAAAGTCAAGAGGCGGCGAGTAAGGAGCAGGAACAGGAACACACAGATGAGAGTTTCGAATGGATACTCCCTGAGGATTCAAACGAAAACAAAATCGTTTTGGTTCCCACACCGCCAAAGAAGAAAATGCCTAAGCTCATCGGTTTTGGTACCAGTTCGCTGAAAAGTTTGGATAAAAGACCGTTCAAGACATTCATGATCGCTGTCATTTGTGCTGTTTTTTTTGGGTCGATTCTTGGCTTGATCGCCGTTAAAACGATAACAAAGGAAAAAGCCGAAGTATCTTCAGTCGAGACCTCGATTCCAACGGAAGCTACTGTTGAGGATAAAAAAGCGGCAGTGACTGAACCAGGAAACCAGCTGAAGACATTCCTTGTACAGGGAGGAGTATTCAGCAGCGAGGATGCGGCAAGGCAAGTACAAAAGAAAATCATTGAAAAGCAGGTTCCTGCTGAAATTTTCAAATTGGAAGACAGCTATTATCTATTCTTGGGATCGGCAGAGAGTCTAGCTGCAAGTAAGGAGCTGGCCTTGTTCTTAAAGTCCTATGATGTGGACGTATATTGGAAGGAAATCAATTTTGAAGCTGCTGGGACAAGCCAAGAAGATGAGAAAACCCTCGACAAGATGAAGGCAGTATATGCTTCGTTGGCAGAAACATCCGCAACAAAGCTTCGTGGAAAGGAAGGGACGGTAAGCGAAGAAACCCTGAAAAAAAACATGGATGAACTGAAGGCGGGGAAATTATCGCCGGAGTTTTCGAATATGAACGATGACCTGACTGCTGCCGCTAAGTCGATTGACGAATATGAGACTTCCAAAAATGAAGAAAAGCTATTCCTGGCTCAGGAAAGTCTTCTTGATTTTTTATTGAATTTCCAAAATATATCGAGTTAAGTAGAGAAAAAAAAGGGGGGCTGCCTAATGGGATAAGCTCCCCAATATGAAGTCATCTGTGACACCTTTTTTATTTTCCGGGAAATACTTACAGGCATTTGTCGATTCCTAGTAAACAATAATTGTGGATTGCATCATAATTTGATAGGATAGATATGTATCTCCCTATGTAAAGAAAGGTGACTTTTATATTATGCAGCCATTGATTTTAGCTTCTTCATCACCACGTCGTAAAGAACTTCTACAATTTCTTCAAATCCCCTTTGAAAGCATGAATTCCAATGTCGATGAAAGTATTGATGAAAACATGTTTCCTGATGCAGCGGTGAAAGAACTGGCCACCCGTAAAGCGGAAGCCATCGCAGCAAAATTTCAGGAAAGCTGGGTAATCGGCTCGGATACCGTTGTTGTCCTTGATGGTGAGATATTGGGTAAGCCGACAAGCCGGGCGGATGGAAAAAGAATGCTGGAAATGTTATCAGGACGGACACATGAAGTATACACAGGTGTCGCCATCCTATTCGGCAAGCATCGCAGAGTATTTGCAGAAAAAACGGAAGTGACATTTTGGGAGCTGCCAGAAAATGAAATCGAACGTTATCTGGATAGCGGGGAACCTTTTGACAAAGCTGGCGGCTATGGGATTCAAGGATACGGATCTCTTCTTGTCGAACAAATCAAAGGTGACTATTTCTCAGTCGTCGGGCTTCCGGTCTCAAGACTGGCCCGGGAACTTAAAGCGATGCAGGAAGAGTTAGGATAATCTGATTTCCTCTGGCATCTTCCCTTTTCTAAGGAAGGGTTGATTTTTTGAGCGAAAAAATGTTAATACGGGATTACCCGAAAGAAGAGAGGCCGCGCGAAAGGTTTCTGCAGGACGGACCGCAAAGTCTCTCCAATCAGGAATTGCTCGCTTTGCTATTGAGGACGGGATCAAGGGAAGAATCAGTCCTGCAACTATCTGGCAGACTCATCAATTCCTTCAAGGGCCTGCGCCTACTAAAAGAAGCCTCAGTGGAAGAACTGACAGTTATTAAAGGGATTGGTGAAGCAAAAGCGATTCAAATCCTTGCCTCTGTCGAACTTGGCAGGAGAATTAACAATTTGAATGATCAAGACCGTTATGTGATTCGATCTCCTGAAGATGGAGCCAATTATTGCATGGAAGAAATGCGGTTTTTATCACAGGAACATTTCGTCTGTCTCTATTTAAATACGAAAAATCAAGTGCTTCAAAAAACTACGGTATTCATCGGCAGCCTCAATGCCTCGATCGTGCATCCGCGCGAGGTCTTTAAAGAGGCTTTCAAAAGGTCCGCTGCCTCTATCATCTGTCTTCATAACCACCCCTCCGGAGACCCCTCTCCCAGCAGAGAAGATATTGAAGTGACGAAAAGGCTAGTCGAATGTGGTAAAATAATCGGGATTGAAGTATTGGACCATATCATCATCGGGGAGCATAAATATGTTAGTTTGAAGGAAAAAGGTTATTTATGACACTATCAAAATTTTTGACGATACGATATAATATTGTTTATGATTTTTAAAAGAGGAAACTTTTTCAAAACTCTTATTGTCAAAAAACGACAAATTATTATTTGAACTTATAAAAAAAGGCATTTTTGTTTACGAAAGGGAGATACCATAATGTTTGGAATTGGCGCTAGAGATATAGGGATTGATTTAGGGACGGCGAATACGCTTGTCTATGTGAAAGGAAAAGGTATCGCAGTACGTGAACCATCGGTTGTAGCTGTGCAAACAGATACAAAGCAAATCGTTGCAGTAGGAAACGATGCGAAAAACATGATCGGCCGTACACCTGGTAACGTGGTTGCCCTTCGCCCGATGAAGGATGGAGTAATTGCCGATTATGAAACGACGGCTACCATGATGAAGTACTATATGAAGGAAGCTCAAAAGAAGGGCGTATTCGGCAACAAGCCATATGTCATGATTTGTGTGCCTTCTGGAATTACGGCAGTTGAGCAGCGTGCAGTCATCGCTGCAGCTAGACAAGCTGGAGCCCGTGACGCATATCCTATCGAAGAACCGTTTGCAGCAGCGATCGGTGCGGACCTTCCTGTTTGGGAGCCTACAGGCAGCATGGTCGTTGATATCGGCGGAGGAACGACGGAAGTGGCAATCATTTCCCTTGGCGGTATCGTTACAAGCCAATCGATCCGAATTGCCGGTGACGAAATGGATGATGCCATTATCGTTTACATCCGTAAGAACTACAATTTGATGATCGGTGAGCGTACTGCTGAAGCGATCAAAATGGAAATTGGTTCTGCTGGAGACACGGAAGGCGTAGAAAACATGGAAATTCGCGGCCGTGACCTATTGACAGGATTACCGAAAACGATCGAAATTACAGCTGAGGAAATATCCAAAGCATTAAGCGACACAGTTTCTGCAATTGTGGATTCCGTGAAAAACACTTTAGAGAAAACACCACCTGAATTAGCCGCTGACATCATGGACAGAGGCATTGTATTGACAGGCGGGGGTGCTTTGCTGCGCAATTTGGATAAAGTCATCAGTGAAGAAACGCAAATGCCGGTGATCATCGCTGAAAATCCACTGGATTGTGTTGCAATCGGAACGGGAAAAGCGCTGGACCACATTCATTTATTCAAGACTAAATCAAGAGATTCGCGATAAGCATTACTTCTCAAATAGGGCCGGCTCAACAAAAGGTGCAATTTTGAGCCGGTTTTTCTTATGTTTTGCTGTTTAATTAAATCCATAGTGTAAGTTTAAGACCATAGAGTAAATTTTAGATAGAGGTGTAATCACCATGCCACAGTTTTTTAATAAAAAGCTCCTTCTCTTGCTCGTTAGTATTATCGTTCTCGTGGCATTGATCGGTTTTTCATTAAGGGAGAGAGAAGAGTTGACTTGGCCGGAGCAATTCCTGAAAGATACGACAGGCTGGGTCGGAAATGTGTTTAATAAGCCAGTATCGGGTATAACAGGTTTTGTAGGGGGCTTAAAAGACCTTCAACATACATACGATGAAAACAAAAAATTAAAAGCCCGCTTGGATGAATATGTATTATTGAAAACCCAAGTCCAAGATTTAAAGGAAGAAAATGAAGAACTTCGCGATAACCTCAAAAAAGAAGATGACCTGCGGAAGTATTCGCCCACCCAGGCGACGGTCATTGGACGTAATCCCGACCGCTGGCATGAAATGCTGACGATTAATAAAGGGAAGCGTAATGGGGTAGAAAAAAACATGGCTGTCATCACGTCCAATGGGCTAGTCGGTAAGGTGAAATCAGCGACGGATTTCACGGCCTCGGTTCAACTTTTAAGTTCGATCGATAAAGCCAACCGTGTCTCGGCGATCGTTCAAGGTGATGATAAAGCATATGGCTTGATTGAAGGATTCGATGATAAGAAGAACCTTTTGCTGATGAAACGGATTCCATATGATAAAAAGATCAAGAAAAATTCATTGGTCATCACATCCGGTTATGGAGGGATCTTTCCGAAAGGTCTGCTGATCGGTAAAGTTGTCGATGTCAAAGTGGATCAATATGGATTGAACCAGACCGCATATATTGAACCTTCGACGGATTTTTATGATATTAATAATGTTATGGTCGTTCAGCGCGAAGTGGACGGTGTACCGAAAGAAAGTGAAGGGGAGGATGAAGCTGAGTGAGATATTTCATCCTTTCTTTTATAGCCTTGGTTTTTTTTGTTTTTGAAAGCATCTTCGCCCAGATGTTCGCTGGCGACGCATTCGGGGCCGATAAAATCCTCGTGCCCCATTTCATGATGATTTTCGTTTTTTTCCTGACCATGTACGGGTCCAGGAAAATGGGTATGTTTTATGGGGCGATTCTTGGGTTGACTTATGATGTTGTATATACGGAAATCCTTGGGATTTACATGTTCCTGCTGCCTTTTCTTGCCTATCTGATCTCGAAAAGCATGAAAATCCTGCAAAATAATATATTGATTGCCTGCCTTACTGCGCTTTTATCCACGGCAGTTTTAGAGGTTGTCATCTTTCAGATGAATATCATCCTATCATTTGCAGATATGGGATTTGGTGAATTTGCGGAACGGAGATTGATTCCGACATTATTATTGAATCTCGCATTCATTATTATCAGCTGCTATCCTTTAAAGAGAATGATTGAAAAGCTTGATTTGCAAGGTGAAACGGAATAACGTTCCTGTGTCTTAAGAAGCAGGTGAGAAATGTATTTTCTCTTTTCCGTGTACGTAGAAAAAGGAAATTTGTTTTCCTATGTCGAATTATATTTCATTGAGGTGAAACAAACGTCATGAATAAAAGAATTCAGCAAAATGTCATGATTAAGGGAACAAAAGACGGGTTTATGCTTCATCTCGATGATTCTTGCTCATTTTCCGAATTATTGAAAGAGTTAGAAGTGAAGCTTTCGGCAAACTATCAGTTTCAAGAAAATGACCCGTCCATTTCCGTAAAAGTACATACAGGGAACCGCTATCTTGATGAACAACAAGAAGAAAAGATTAAAGAGGTCATCCATAAAAAGAAGAAGCTTTTCGTAGATGAGATGATTTCGAATGTCCTGACGAAGGATGAAGCGAAACGATGGAAAGATGAAAACCAAGTGACGACCGTGACCAAGGTGATAAGGTCGGGACAGGTTTTTGAAGTTCCTGGAGACTTACTTCTAATTGGGGATGTCAATCCCGACGGAACGGTTCGTGCGGGTGGCAACATATATATCATGGGACAGCTCAAGGGAATAGCCCATGCCGGATATAAAGGGAATAATGAGGCCATTATAGCTGCCTCCGTCATGAAGCCTGCACAGCTGCGCATTGCCGGACAAGTGAATTTATCTCCTGACCAATATACGAAATGGGGACATGACCTGGAATGTGCCTTCATGGATGAAGAAGAAAATATCATAATAGAAAAACTGCAAGTCTTAAAGAAATATAGACCTAATTTAAATAGATTAGAAGGGGGTCTCTAATCGTGGGAGAGGCAATAGTTATAACATCCGGTAAGGGTGGTGTCGGGAAAACGACCACCTCCGCCAATTTAGGAACATCTTTAGCTCTTCTAGGCAAAAAGGTTTGCTTGATTGATACGGATATTGGTCTTCGGAATTTGGATGTGATCATGGGATTGGAGAATCGCATCATCTATGATTTGGTCGATGTGGTCGAAGGGCGCTGTAAGATACATCAAGCGCTTATTAAAGATAAGCATTTCGAGGATTTGCTTTATCTGCTTCCAGCTCCGCAAAATAGTGATAAAACAGTGGTGAATGAAGAGCAGATGAGGAAACTCATAAGCGATATGAAGCCTGACTATGATTATGTCATCATTGATTGCCCTGCAGGCATTGAACAGGGCTTCAGGAATGCCATAGCTGGGGCAGACAAGGCGATCATAGTTACGACTGCAGAGAGACCGGCTGTAAGGGATGCTGACCGTATTATTGGCCTGCTTGAAAAAGAAGAGCATATTGAACCGCCTCAATTGATCATTAACCGGATACGTGGCCATTTGCTTCATGAGGATGAAGAAATGGATATCGATGGAGTTGCCGATTTTCTTAAGATTGATTTGATCGGCGTCATTCCTGATGATGACCAAGTCATAGTGGCAGCGAATAAAAAGGAACCCATTGCCTATAATCCGGACAATAGAGTTTCGCTTGCCTATCGGAACATTGCCAGAAGGATCCTTGGTGAATCTGTGCCCTTGACTCCAATTGGCAGCGAACCAAAGGGATTCATGTCCAAATTGAAAAAATTCTTTAGCGTGCGGTAAATCTATATTTCATATCAAGAAGCGGGGAGCATTTGATGCCCTCGCTTTTTTTTGCGCACGGAACTTCATGTAAATAAAAAAGGCAAGCCATATATTGGCTTGCCTGTTCAATATGCTAAAATCCAGCGGGTTATCCGCGTCTTCCGCCTCTGCCGCCGCGTTTTGATTCAGTGCTGCGTTTAAGAGTCGATAAATTTTCTTCACTAGTCTTTAAAAAGCGAACCATTTTATCTTCGAAATTTTCCTTTGGTTGGAAATTACCTTTTGAACGAAAATCTTTAGAACGGCTATCCCCTTGGCGTGGTGGGCGTTTGGTATAAGAAGAGGTTTGCCCTTCGGGTCTATCTATAGCCTTTTTGATGGACAAGGCAGTTTTTCCGTCTTTCTCACTAATCACTTTTACTTCAATTTGGTCGCCTACTTTAAGATGGTCATTTACGTCTTTTACATAGCTATCTGCTACCTCACTGATATGCACAAGACCTGTTGAGCCTCCTGGTAATTCTACGAATGCTCCAAAATTAGTGATACCTGTTACTTTACCTTGTACTTTGCTGCCTATTTCGATTGACATAAAAAAATGTTCCCCCTCAATAATGTTAAAACCACTTTATTATAACAAATTCTAGGGAACAATATCAATCTCAATTATTCGATTTTCTGAATCGATGTCCGAATCTCCTTGGAAATTCATAAGTTTCCGGTGAATTTTTCATTGGAAAAAATTTTTTCAGGGATGTGTAGAAAGAAAATATTTTCTCCGTCATAGTCCGGACAAGTTGCTCATACGTTGTAATATAGCGCTTTGACATGAGCAGGGGGGGGAAATCTGGAATGGATGATCGCAGGAAAGATATCCGCAATCGTATTGCCAAGAGACGTAAGTTTAATGATAAACCGGCAGGAAGCAGTAGTTGGACGGAGATCAACAATGAGGAACCATATGGGATTGATTCATATAACGGGTATTCCGAGAAAGATCATCCGCTCTTCAAGAAAGAATATTTTTTCTTTAAAATCCTTGCCAGTGTATGCCTTTTCCTGATTATCGCGGTGATGTTCAAACACCCTTCTGTGCGGCTGGACCCTGCCAGAAGTTTTGTCACGGAGAACATGAACAAGGAATTTCAGTTCGCTTCAATCTCCAACTGGTATGAAAGTGCGTTTGGTAAACCGATCGCTTTTTTACCGAATGAAGCCAATACGGAAACTGTTGATTCGAATGAAGAATATGCAATGCCAGCTTCTGCGAAGATTACCCAAACCTTCGAGACGAACGGTGAGGGAATCATATTGGAAACGAGCAAAGGCTCAAAGGTCGAGGCCGTCAATGAAGGAGTAGTCATTTTTGCTGGTGAAAAGGAGGGGATTGGAAAGACTGTCGTCATACAGCATGCCAATAAAAGTGAATCTTGGTATGGGCAGCTGGAAGGAATTGATGTGAAATTGTATGAGTTCGTTAAAAAGGGCAATGAAGTGGGACAGGTTACACTAAGTGAAGATGGATCCAAGGGCAGATTTTATTTAGCGATAAAAGAAAATGATGCTTTCGTCGATCCTAAAAAGGTGATTTCCTTTGAGTGAATATGGGAAATTGCTGTTTAAAATCAGGGTGCACCCGACATTGTGGTTTGTAATTGGCATCGCCATCCTCACTGCCCATTTCATTGAAGTGATGATGCTGTTGCTCATCGTCTTCATTCATGAAATGGGGCATGCTGTCTGTGCCCAGCACTTCAAATGGCGGATAAAGTCAATCCAGCTGCTTCCTTTTGGTGGGGCTGTCGAGACTGAGGAGTACGGAAATAAGAGTTTGAAGGAGGATTTGGCGGTGGTGCTTGCCGGTCCGCTTCAACATGTTTGGCTCATTGGTGCAGCTTTTTTGCTCTATTTCTTTACCATTATCCCATATGAGCTGTATCAACCCTTTTTGTATATGAATCTTATGCTGCTGATTTTTAATCTGCTGCCAATTTGGCCCTTGGACGGGGGACGGCTGCTATTCATCGGTGTATCCCTATACTGCACCTTTCTGGAAGCGCAGAAACATACACTTCACTTTTCTGCAGTATTCGCTGTCCTGGCTTTTTTGACCTGGCTCATTCTGGATCCGCTCAATTTGAACATCTGGCTCATCATCTTTTTCATAAGTCTCTCACTCGTAATGGAATGGCGGCAGAGATATTATGCGTTCATCCGCTTTCTTTTGCAGCGCCATTACGGGCATACGAATGATTTGGCGAAACTGAAGCCGATTTCGGTGGATTCACAAGAACCGATTTATAAAGTGCTGGAACTGTTTCAACGCGGCTGTAAACACCCCGTCATCATCATGAAAAACGGGAAAGAGAGCGGCTCGTTGGATGAAACGGAAATCCTTCATGCATATTTTTCAGAGAAAATGACAAACGGGAAAATCGGCGACCTATTATATTCTTATTAAATATGTTATCCTTTCTTCAAATTGAGGAGAGGATTTTTTTTGATGAAAAAAATGATCGCGAACCTAGCTTCACGCGAAAAAAGAGTGGCCGTACTTGAGAATGGTGTTTTACGTAAACTTGAAATCATGCCGCCTCAAAAGCGCAGTACGGTCGGTAATATTTATCTTGGGAAGGTGACGAAGGTGTTACCGGGAATGGATGCCGTCTTCATAGATTATGGTGCAGAGAAGAATGGTTTTTTACACCGTGACGAGATTCCCTCTTTCCAGCTGACAAAAAAAAGTGATGGGAAAGCATCCATCGGTCAACTTGTCCGTCAAGGAGAAAAGCTGCTAGTTCAGGTGACTCGGGATGAAACGGGCACCAAAGGAGCTAAATTGACTGGGTTGATCGAGTTTTCAACAGATTCCCTCGTATACATACATGGAATAGATTATGTTGGTGTTTCAAAGAAATTCAAAAACGATGATCTTCATAAGCAGTGGCGGGAAACGGCCCTGCAATATAAAAATCCTGATGAGGGATTGATTGTCCGCACCTCGATGGAGAACGAAAGTGAATCGGTCTTCCTTGACAGGTTAACTGGATTGCGGGAGCTCTATAAAGGGTTTGAAGTAAAGGCTGCTTCCCTCAAGGCCCCGTCCCTTCTCTATGAGAGGGACGCATACCTTGACATGATCATTTCAGAAATGTCGGGAACGGCGACCGGGGAACTTACCATCGATGATTTCGAGGCTTATCGGGAGTTGAAAAAGTGGATACAGGAAAACCGTAAGGAGTGGGTAATATCCCATGTATCTGGTCCGAAGAATGTTTTTTCCGAATGGAATGTGGAAGCGCAAGTTGAGAAAATGGCCAAGAAAATCGTTTGGCTTGAGAATGGCGGATATTTAATTTTTGAAGAAACGGAAGCTTTCACCGTAATCGATGTCAATTCAGGTAAGTTCACCGGCAAGGTGGCGAAGGAAGCAACATTGTTTGCGGTTAATCAGGCTGCTGCGAAAGAGGTAGCCCGTCAACTGAGATTGAGGAATATCAGCGGAATCATCTTGATAGATTTCATCAATATGGACAATTCACGGCATGAGCAGGAAATCATCGAAATCGTGAAAAAGGAAGCGGTGAGGGATGAGAAGCGAATCCAGGTCATCGGCTTTACGGAATTGGGCATTTTACAAATGACGAGAAAGCGAACCTCCCCGTCTTTAAGTGAAATGATGTCGGTGCCTTGCCCCGTGTGCAGTGGAAGCGGTAAAATCGAGAGCCCGGAAACGGTGGCCTTCCGGTTGGAACGGGAACTGCTGGAACACAGGAAGACGGATGAAGAAGCGGTCTGGGTGGAGGTCAGTAAAGCGGTGGCGGACGTGCTGCTGGGTGAAAAGGAATCATATCGGCCTACACTGGAGGAATTGATCGCTAAAAAGATATTCCTATCTTTTATCCCAGGTTCGAGGAATGCCTATTCCATCAAGCGCTTCGGGAGCATTCAGGAAATCGGGCGGGCTTTCGGGTGAAGAGCAGGAATTCTTATAAATATATTGACAGCCTTTCCTGTTTCATGTTAGGATTTTAATGTTATGTTTGTAGCACCCGTGCTACAACCGCTCAACAACAGGTTTTAAGCTTTTGCCTTTCTGGTAAAACGCCTGTGATTGGCGAGTCTGAGACATTTAAGGAGGTGCAAGTATGTACGCAATTATCGAAACTGGCGGTAAACAAATTAAAGTAGCAGCTGGCGAAGCGGTTTACATTGAAAAATTAAACGCAGAAGCAGGCGAAACTGTTACATTTGACAAAGTTTTATTCGTAGGTGGCGAAGACGTGAAAGTCGGTGCTCCACTAGTTGAAGGCGCTACTGTAACAGGTACTGTCGAAAAACAAGGTAAGCAAAAGAAAATCACTGTTTTCAAATACAAAGCGAAAAAGAACAATCGTAAAAAACAAGGTCATCGTCAACCATACACAAAAGTTGTTATCGAAGCAATCAACGCGTAAGGGCTGATTCTAGATGATTAAAGTTGTATTTGATGCTCCGCAGGAACGGATTGCTTCGTTCACCTTAAGCGGACATGCTAATTTTGCTAAAAAAGGTTCTGATATCGTTTGTGCAGGTGTATCGGCTGTTTCCTTCGGGGCAGTCAATGCGATCATGTCCTTAACGGACGTAGAGCCTGAGATTGAGCAAGGGAGAGAAGGCGGCTATCTTCGCTGCGTCATTCCGGGGAATCTTTCATTGGAATCGGAAGAGAAGGTTCAGCTGCTCTTGAACAGTATGCTCATATCGCTGCAAACTATCGAACGTGATTATGGTAAATACATGAAAATTATCCTCAACCAATAGGAGGTGGAACAAATGTTAAGATTAAATCTTCAGTTCTTCGCTTCGAAAAAAGGAGTAGGTTCTACAAAGAACGGACGTGACTCTCAATCTAAGCGTCTTGGCGCTAAACGTGCAGATGGTCAATTCGTTTCTGGTGGTTCTATCCTTTACCGTCAACGCGGAACAAAAATCTATCCAGGTGAGAACGTAGGCCGTGGTGGAGACGATACTCTATACGCTAAAGTAGACGGTGTTGTTAAATTCGAACGTTTCGGACGTGACCGTAAAAAAGTAAGCGTATATCCAGTTGCACAAGAAGCATAATTGGCATCTTTGAACAGAGGCTGACTCAAAAGGGTCTGATTCCTTCTACAAGACACTATATACCGCGTCATTTTTAATAATGGTATGCTATATAGTGATGAAGGGGTCCGGCCCTTTATTTATACTATAGGAACGAACCAGCAGTTTGCAGGAGACTTTAGTCATTAGTATAAGGAAAACAACCTCTGACTTACAAAAGGCTCGCCAATCGGCGGGCTTTCTTAAACTTTCAGGGGGAGAAATCCAAGATTACTCATCCATCCGATTTGGTTAAACCACATAGACACTCCAATTCAACTATAATATCTCCAATTGGTGCATAAATAAGGCCCATTCTCTTTTTTAGTTCAAATGGCTCTACCATCGTCCAAAGAACTCAGGGTGTGCGGCTGTATTTTTTGGACGGGGGCTTTCATGTGAAGGCATGTGAATCGAGCTTCATTTCCTGTTTGTTGTTTTTTTGATATACTGTACAAATGGAAGTATTCAACATGATAGAGCTGAAAAAAAGTTTCTTTATCATAATTGAAGGTGTTAATAATGGATAAAAATTGGACGACTATTGAAACTCTGCGTCAAACCAGGCATGACTGGCTGAATAAAATTCAAATCATCAAAGGGAATCTGGAGTTGAACAGAATCGATCGTGTCAAGGGCATCATTGATGAAATCATTGATGAAATCATTGTTGAAACCCAGAATGAAGCACGCCTCTCCAGTTTGAATTTACCTAAGTTCACCGAGATGTTGTTGACGTCGAATTGGAATAATGGATCATTTTATTGCGAATATGAAATCATTGATGTTTTTGAAGGCTCAACTGAAATGGACGGGCTGATGTATCGCTGGACAAACGATTTCTTCAAAATTCTGGATAAGAATCTGGACCCGTTTTTTGAAAATATACTGGCTGTTTCCTTGTGTAAAAAAGAAGTGAGCGATATGCACTGTTCATTTCATATGCAAGGCAGGTTCATTGATCAATCACCAGTGATCGAGTTTTTGGGAAGTTCATTAACGGCTGAGCAATCAATTGAAATTCTTGAATGTAATGAGGATGAAATATTTTTTAAGATGGATATTAACTTTTAGAGAAGTATACAGCAAGAAATGACTTGCAGAAAACAAGGAAGTGATAGCATGTTTGTCGATCAAACGAAAGTCTATGTAAAAGGCGGAGACGGTGGTAACGGGATAGTTGCTTATCGTCGTGAGAAATTCATACCTAAAGGCGGACCTGCCGGCGGAGATGGCGGTAATGGGGCCAATGTCGTTTTTGAAGTGGAAGAGGGCTTGCGTACATTAATGGATTTCCGTTATCAACGTCACTTTAAGGCACCTCGCGGAGAACATGGCATGTCCAAAAACATGCATGGTGCGGCCGCAAAGGATATGGTCATCAAGGTTCCACCTGGCACGGTTGTCATTGATGATAAAACGAAGGAAGTCATTGCTGATTTAGTTGAGCACGGGCAACGCGCCATTATCGCCAAAGGTGGCCGCGGAGGCCGGGGAAATTCCCGTTTTGCCACACCTGCCAATCCTGCACCTGAAATCGCGGAGAACGGGGAACCGGGCCAAGAACGCGATATAGTCATGGAATTGAAACTATTGGCTGATGTCGGTTTGGTTGGTTTCCCAAGTGTAGGGAAATCCACGTTGCTTTCTGTCGTATCCGCAGCAAGGCCTAAAATTGCCGAATACCATTTTACGACGATCGTACCGAACCTGGGAATGGTGGAAACGGAAGATCACCGCAGCTTCGTCATGGCCGATTTACCTGGTCTGATCGAAGGCGCTTCAGAAGGTGTGGGCCTTGGACATCAATTCCTGCGCCATATTGAAAGAACGAGGGTAATCGTTCATGTAATCGATATGTCGGGTCTTGAAGGCCGAGATCCATATGAAGACTATCAAACAATCAATAAAGAGTTGGAAGAGTATAACCTGCGCTTGACTGAACGTCCGCAAATCATTGTAGCAAGTAAAATGGATATGCCGGACTCAGAAGATAACTTAGCGGCATTCAAAGAAAAGCTGGAAGAAGACTATCCTGTCTTCCCTATTTCTGCCGTGACGCGTGAAGGGATCCGTGAGCTTCTTTATGCAATTGCCGATAAAATCGAAGAGACGCCTGAGTTCCCTCTTGAACATGAAGAAGAGAATACTGGAATCCACCGGGTTCTATATAAACATACATCACAGACTGATGAATTTAACATTGAACGCGAGTCCGATGGCAGCTTTGCCGTATCAGGATTCAAGATCGAGCGTCTATTCAAAATGACTGACTTCACCCGTGAAGAGTCAATACGTCGTTTCGCCAGACAGCTTCGTTCATTCGGAGTCGACGAAGGCCTTCGCCAAAAAGGTGCGACAAATGGCGACATCGTCCGTATCCTTGAATATGAATTTGAATTTGTTGATTGATTGTAAACCATGATGGCAGGCAAAAGGAGGCGTGCGGAGTTTGAATAAGGCCGATCAGAAGTTTTTCCTCGTTCGAGAGGATGTCCTTCCCGAAGCGATGAAAAAAACGCTGGATGCAAAAGAAATGATTGAACGGGGAAAAGCAGAATCAGTTTGGGAAGCGGTACAGCGAGTGGATCTAAGCAGGAGTGCTTTTTACAAATACCGTGACACGGTTTTTCCGTTTCATACAGTTGTTAAGGAAAAGCTGATTACACTGTTCTTCTATCTCGAAGATCGTTCTGGTACTCTATCGGAGCTCTTACGGCTCGTCGCCTCATCCGGATGCAACATCATGACCATCCACCAAACGATTCCTTTGCAAGGACGTGCAAATGTCACCCTATCCCTGAATACAGGTGGGATGACGATGAATATTGATGAACTGCTTACTAAACTGCGTAAAATGGAGTTCGTCGAAAAAGTCGAAATCATTGGTAACGGCGCATGAAAACAGCCTGTACATTTCACATGTACAGGCTGTTTTTATTTGTAAGAGGAAATTAACGATTAACTATTGTAAAAAATCAGAAAATGGCATAACATAAACAGTAGATTTTCCGTGAGAAGGAGTTTATAATATGACATCAAAAATTGCATTTCTTGGACCAAAAGCAACGTTCACGGATTTAGCTGTATCGCGACTATTTCCTAATGATATAAAAATACCGATGAACACGATTCCGGACTGCCTTGATGCTGTTCGGGACGGGGAAGTGAATCACGCGCTCGTGCCGATCGAGAATGCTTTGGAGGGTTCGGTAAATATAACGATGGATTACTTAGTTCATGAAGTCACATTACCGATGAAAGGCGAAGTGACGATTCCAATCCAACAGCATTATATGGTACATCCGGATCATGCATATCCTGGTTTCAAACCTGACATGGTTTATTCGCATTCCCATGCCATCGCTCAATGCCGCAAATTTCTACATAATGAGCTAAGGGGCATTCCTTATGAGTATGTTACATCCACTGCAGCCGCTGCGAAGATGGTGATGGAGAATCCCGATATCAATATTGCTGCGATTGCAAATGATATGGCTGCAGAGGAGTACGGATTGACGATTGTAAAACAAAATATTCACGATTACGAACATAATCACACCAAGTTTATCGTCGTATCCAACAGTGAAGTCGACTATGAAGGGCATTTGACCGTTGAAGGGGACAAGAAAACGACCTTGATGATTCAGCTGCCTGCCGACCACTCAGGGCAGTTGCACCAAGTCCTTTCCGCGTTTTCCTGGAGGAAACTTAACCTTTCAAAGATTGAATCAAGACCCATGAAAACAGGATTAGGCAATTACTTTTTCATCATCGACATTGAAATGCCCCTTGATGATGTTCTCATCCCAGGAGCGATATCTGAGCTTGAGGCCTTAGGGTGTACGGTTTCGATCATGGGAAGCTATTCATGCTTTAAAGTCCAAACTGGAGTACCGCAACGATGATTTATCATTTTTGAACTTCAGCTGAGTTTTATACAATGAATAAGAAGGGTGCCCCGGGAGTATTTCCGGGGCGTTTTTTTGTGTGGTTTATATTTACCTTGTACAAGTTCCTAAAACGGTTGGCTGTCATTTTATGAATATAGAAATAGGCAGGTAAAGGGCAGGAAGGAAGGCATTCATTTTTTAATTTTGAGGATGATGGGCGAAAGTTTTTCATTATAAATAGAGCACATGATTCTGGATGAAAAACAAACACCTATTGTAATGAACGCAAATACAATAAGTAAATCCCGGTAGGCCGCCTGTGGAAATAGGAACAGTAATACATACGTTGATGACTAAATCAGTGGATGCACCTTTTTTTAATCAAAAATGCAGAGAGAGGGTGGTGGTCAGCAGAGATGGATAGTCAATTCAAAGAAACTTTCGGTTCTTGGACTCAAGCGATAGGAACTGTCATTTCTGCTGTTGCGGGTACACCATCCAATGTCTTGGACGAAGAATTTCGTGAAAAGTTGGATTTGATTGGAAATGAACTTCAAGCAACAGGAAATGCCCTATTGGCGGACGCAGAAGAAACCTGGTCGCTGGATAAATTCGGTAATGTATTACAGGCGATCGGGAATTCGACGGTTATCTTAGGATTAGTCATTGATTTCGATGAAGTAACCAAACAGGAATTGATCATTAAAGGCAATCTGATTCAAGCGTTGGGCGGAGGTACCGCTTTGGCGGGGGCATTCGAAAATCCAGATGAACCGGAGCAGGCTTTCAATGTTACGGGAAATTTGTTGCAGGCGATTGGGAATTCGATGCAAGCGATAGGTGGAATTGCCGAACTTAAAAATAGTGTTCAAGATAAAGACCAAGAAAAGGATCAAGAGCAAGAAGAACAAGATAAGGAGGAGCAGGAGCTACAAAAATATCAATATCCTGATTTGGAAGAGAAGCCATCTGATGCTGAATTGGTTCAAGTGATGGGAGGCTGGATTCAGGCAGTCGGCTCCGTCATCAGTCTTATAGGGCAGTTGAGAAGTAACGAAGAAAACTCCGGGGATGACAGCTCAAATGATAGCAATGCCAATGATGAGTGAGCATAAGGCCAATAAAAAAACCCTCAAAATTTAGGCTTTTGAGGGTTTTTCGTTAATTCAATCGACTAAAATGCCTGCATCCCTCAAAGCACACTCCGCTTCGTCGAGCAGTTCTTCAGATGATGCGCTCAGTGTATGAAGATGGATGCCGCTCGTTAGTTCCGATAAAAAAGATGCGTTCGTTGCCGTCACCCTTGAAAGGAATTGCTGGACTTCTTTACGGCTGCTGACCATGATGGAAGCAGTTAGGTCGCCGTATACGGGGTGCTCGATTTTGACATCCTTCACCGTGATGCCGATATCCACGAGTAAATATAGCTCTTCCTGGGTCCGGGAAGGATCGTGCTGGCAAGCAATGATCCTTTCCGGCTTTTGAGTGCTCCCCGTTTGTAAGTACAGATAGCCTTGGCTCGTGGCAATGATAGGTTCATTCCGCGCTTTCAGGAGGGTTATGTCACCAACGATAACCTGCCGGCTTACATTCGTTATCTGCGAAAGCTCGCTGCCTGTTACTGGCTCCGTGCTTTTTTGCAATAAATGTAAGAGTTTCGTCCGTCTTTCTTCCCCGAGTAATTTCTTTCTTTCCATAAACATTCACCTCTTTAATTACAATCATTCTAACACAGAATGGACGGTTTTATCGAATGGCAGCTATTCCTTCGATGCAGTCTGCCAACTTCTGAATGTCGTCGGCCGTCGTGTTTTTGCCAAAGGAAAAGCGGACGAATTGATGGGCTTCATCTTCGCTTTTCCCAATGGCCATCATCGTTTTTGAAGGATCCTGTTTACCGATTTGACAGGCGCTTCCCGTCGAAACAGCGAATCCTTTCTGGTTTAATTCCAGCATGATGTACTGTCCTTGCAATCCAGCGAAGGTCAGCGCCAGAATGTGAGGCAATTGCTCGTTTTTTGCTTCGATGATTTGAAAATCGATTTTCCTTTCCGTTAGCCGTTGAATCAATTGCATCCTAAGTGTGGAAATCCTTTTTCGTTCATCTTCCATGATATCCCCCAATTTCTTAGCAGCGGTTACAAAGGAAGCTATTCCGGGGACGTCCACTGTTCCTGGTCGGAAACCATATTCATGAGTGATATTCGGTACCGAAGGCTTCAACTGATGGATGGCCGGGAAAATGACGGCCCCAGTCCCTTTTGGACCATAAACTTTATGACTGGAAATGGATAGTCCATCACATGAGGCAGCAATCTTCCCAAGCGGTAATTTAGCAAATGATTGGACACAATCCACATGAAAAAAAGCCTGGTGTTTTCGAACGATTTCACTTATTTGCTCAATGGGTTGAATGACCCCGATTTCCGAATTCACATGCTGGACAATGACCAAGCATGTTTTCTCCGACATACATTCCTGCAGATGTTCAATATCAACACGGCCATCTTCCAAATGCCGTAAATAAGTAACCTCGAAACCTTCTTGTTCAAGCTTTGCCACGAAATTGCCAAGTGATGCATGTTCAGTTCGGCTTACAATCAAGTGGTTCTGCCAGGATGGTTTCGAAGCGATGAATGTATCTATGGCAAGCATGTTGCTTTCTGATCCGCCGCTCGTAAAGATGATTCCTTCCTTTTTTATGTTCAGCATTTCTGCTAGTTGCTGCCGTGACATATCCAATAAACGTGCCGCTTCAGAGCCAATATCATGCAAACTGCTCGCATTCCCGAAAAACTTCCGGGATGCTTGGCTGAATACGTCGAGAGCCTCCTCATCAATCGGAGTTGTAGCGGCGTAATCCAAATAAATCAAGAAATCACTTCCATCCTTTAAACTTAAAAAACTCTTGATTATAGTTTAATAATATGTAAATATAGTTGTCAAGACACCTGTCATAAACAGGAGGAATGAAAAAATGGTAAAAGCGGAAATCATCGTGATAGGCAGCGGGATTGCTGCCTTGAAAACGGCATTGGAAGCAAGTGAACATAAGCATGTGATACTCATCACAAAATCAAATATCCGTCATGGTAATTCTTATTTAGCTCAGGGCGGGATTGCTGCTGCAATATCTGATCGTGACAGAGTATCTTTACATAAAAAAGATACGCTGGCGGCTGGTCAGCGATATAACAAGGTGAAGGCAGTGGAAAAACTCGTCGAAGAGGCACCTTCGGTTATAGCTGAACTTATTGAATCGGGTATGCGATTTGACCATGATCATGACGGAACTCTATTACTTGGCATGGAGGGCGCCCACAGTGAACGAAGAATCCTTCATAGTCACGGGGATGCTACAGGAAAGTACATCATGGAACATCTTATAGGGTGCTTGAAAAAATCATCGATTACTGTAATGGAGAATGTTGCTGCAGTGGAGTTGATCATCGGGAAAGATGATTCTTGCATAGGCGTCAACACACTTGATAAGGCAGGGGAACTTGTTACCTATCATGCTGAACAGACGGTTTTGGCGACAGGCGGCTGTGGTTCCCTATACCATTTCACTTCAAATTCACAAACGGTTTCAGGTGATGGAATCGCACTTGCATTCAAGGCCGGTGCAAAAGTTCGTGACATGGAATTCATACAGTTCCATCCGACCCTGCTTTTTGTAAATGGCAAAGCGAAAGGGCTGGTCTCAGAAGCTGTTCGCGGGGATGGTGCGAGATTAGTGACGGAAATGGGAAGGCCGATCATGGAGGATGTCCATAGCTTGAAAGATCTAGCACCAAGGCATATTGTTGCACAGACGATTTTTTCTTATTTGCAGCGCGGTGAAAAGGTATTTTTGGATATTTCGATGATTAAGGATTTTAAAAATCGTTTTCCGACAGTGAGCTCATTATGTGAAAAAAGCGGGCTGGACCTTCAATTGGGAAAAATTCCCGTTGCACCTGGAAACCATTTTCTAATGGGAGGGATTGAAGTGGATGAATCGGGGCAAACCTCTGTCCCATCTTTGTATGCAGTTGGTGAAGTGGCATGCACGGGTGTACACGGTGCGAACCGATTGGCAAGCAACTCCCTTCTCGAAGGGCTGGTTTTTGGAAATACGCTTGGCCGTTTGCTTGCTAAAGTGCCGGCAAGGTCGATACCGGAAGAAAAAGAGCAGTCCAAGAGTTCCAGTCAATTTTCCTTTTTACCTGATCTCACGACATTGCAGGAAAAATTAATGAATGAAGCGGGAATCGTTCGAAATGAAGCGGGTTTAACTCGACTGAAGGATTATCTTGAGACATTCAATATCGAAAAATTGCTGCATATGGAAGTAACGGCATTACCGATACAAGAAATAACGAAAATCAATGCCATAATCGTGGCGTGGCTGATTGCCGAATCCGCATTGACCAGAACGGAAAGCAGGGGCGGTCATTTCCGCAGTGACCATCCAAGCGAAAATGACGCCCAATGGCTTGAAAATTCGGTTATCCTTGCTTGCACGGATGTGAAAAACCGAGTGAAAGGGAGACGACTATATGAATATATTGAAGCTTAAGCAGATGCTGCAACAATTTTTAATGGAAGATATAGGGGAATGCGATGTAACGAGTGATACGATTTTTGATCAAGGTGAACAAGGAACTTTGACTTTCATCGCAAAAGAAGGCGGGGTCTTTAGTGGAGGGGACGTCATCAAGACGGGATTTGCATTGTTGGATGAGCAAATCGAGGTTTTCCTTTTTGTTCAAGATGGCGAAGTTTTTGCAGAAGGACAGCAGCTTGCAAAAATGACCGGCGATATGGCCTCTCTTTTAAAAGGGGAACGGGTTGTTTTGAATTTAGTGCAGCGTATGTCCGGCATCGCCACGCAGGCTCATAAAGCTGCCATGATTTTAGCGGGGACGAAGACGAGAGCTTGTGATACGAGGAAAACTACACCAGGCCTGCGGATGCTTGAAAAATATGCGGTCCGTTCCGGCGGGGCATTCAATCACCGATATGGTCTGTATGATGCAGTCATGATAAAGGACAACCATATTTCTTTCGCTGGGTCCATAACGAAAGCGGTTCAAACGGTAAAATCCAAACTGGGACATACCACTAAAGTGGAAGTGGAAACGGAATCAATACAACAGGTGCTTGAAGCAGTGGAAGCCGGTGCAGATATCATCATGTTCGATAACCGGAGCCCCGAAGAAATCAAGCAACTGATTAAACTGGTTCCCGCCCACATCATAACTGAAGCTTCTGGAGGGATCCATTTAGGAAATCTAGCCTCATATCGGGAAACAGGGGTAGATTATATTTCGTTGGGCAGCTTGACGCACAGTGTCAGGGCACTTGATATTAGCGCGAAGGTCAAAGAACGTGAGGGGATAATGAAATGAACATATTGGAGATGGCTAGTACAGCAGGAAATGCATTGCCTGAAAAGTATAAAACGATGACAAAGGAAGATATGGAGAATCGGGTCCATGACATCAAGAAACGACTGGGGAACCGTCTTTATATCCCAGGTCATCATTATCAACGGGAGGAAGTCATTCAATTTTCGGATTCAACGGGAGATTCACTTCAATTGGCTCAGCTTTCCGCGCAAAATCGCGAAGCGGATTATATCGTGTTTTGTGGCGTGCATTTCATGGCTGAAACAGCCGATATTCTGACGGAAGAAGGGCAGACGGTTATCCTTCCTGACATGCGTGCAGGCTGTTCCATGGCAGATATGGCGGATATTGAACAAACGGAACGGGCGTGGACAAAGCTTCAGGATGTATTTGGCGATACGATCCTACCGCTTACTTATGTTAATTCGACCGCGGCCATCAAAGCTTTTGTAGGGAAAAATGGCGGGGCGACCGTGACGTCTTCCAATGCACAAGGGATGGTCTCGTGGGCCCTCTCGCAAAAAGAAAGGATTCTTTTTCTTCCCGATCAGCATCTTGGGAGGAATACAGCCTTTGACCTTGGAATTCCATTGAATGAAATGGCTGTCTGGGATCCGCATAATGATGAATTGATCTATGAAGGGGAACTTGATGATCTGAAGGTACTTCTTTGGAAAGGACATTGTTCGGTCCATGAAAATTTCACTACGGCGAATATTGAAACGCTTCGAGCGGAGCAGCCAGAAATGAATATCATCGTTCATCCCGAATGTCGCCGTGAGGTAGTCGCACTGTCAGATTATGCGGGTTCGACATCGTACATCATAAATATGATCGAAAGAGCCGAACCAGGTAGTTCTTGGGCAATCGGCACGGAAATGAACCTTGTCAAGCGACTTATTGCCAATAATCCTGATAAGAACATCATCTCGTTAAATCCGAATATGTGTCCATGTCTTACAATGAACCGGATTGATCTGCCTCACCTGCTGTGGGCGCTTGAATCCATTGAAGAAGGTATAATCATCAATCCGATAAAAGTGGAGAAGGGCATTGCGGATAATGCCATCCTAGCTTTAAACAGAATGCTGGAACGCGTTTGAGTAAGTGCCTTCCATCTTAAAAAGACTTTGGGATCATAAGAAAAAGGGGGGCAAGGCCCCCCCTTTTTTTTTATGTAATCGAAACAGGTAAGAACTTTTAAAGGTTATTCGCTTTAAAAGTATTGCCTTCATTCATATCTCCGGATTTAAATCCTTTATTGAACCACCGTTTCCTCTGTTCGGATGTACCGTGCGTGAAGCTGTCTGGCACCACGTACCCCTGTGCCTTTTCTTGGATACGGTCATCCCCCACACCACTTGCTGCATTCAAGGCCTCCTCAAGATCACCTTTTTCAAGCAAATTCTCTCCTTGGACATGATGTGCCCAAACTCCAGCCAAATAATCGGCCTGTAATTCAAGACGGACAGAGTACCTATTATATTCGGTCTCGCTGACCTTTGAACGATCGGGCATTTCCTTTTCCGTTGTCCCTATAAGTGTCTGAACGTGATGTCCGACTTCGTGGGCAATGACATAGGCCATGGCGAAATCTCCGGGTGCCTGGAATTCTTGCTTCAACTCTTGATAAAAGCTGAGATCAATATATAGTTTCATGTCACCCGGACAATAAAATGGCCCTACTGAAGAAGCTGCCATCCCGCAAGCAGATTCGACACTACCTGAATACAAGACAAGGGTCGGTTCCTTATATTCCATGCCATTTTTACGGAACTCTTCTGTCCAGACCTGCTCCGTTTCTGCAAGGACGACAGATACGAACTGCGCAAGTTCCTTCTCTTCATCAGTTTCGACATAAGTGCTGCCATTGTTAGATTCAGTAGAATTCAAGCTGCCTAGCAATTCGCTTGGATTACCGCCAAGGAGCGTCACGATCAATACGATTACCAATCCGACCCCTCCGCCGATTCCGGCCATGCCTTTTCCGCTCATGCCTCTTTTGTCCTCGACATTCGAGCTGCCCTGTCTACCTTTCCATTTCATTATTATTCCTCCCAGGATATAAGATAAGTACCTGAAGACAAGCCTTAGGTCATTTACTTTCTTATACCCGGATTTCCCTTGATTTAGACAGAGCATCATACATGATGGCTTACTAACCTAAAAACCATTGCTTCTTTTTATTAGATGAATGCAATGGTTTTAGTTATATAGATGAAATCCAAAGTGGTGGATTTCCTTATTAGAGAGATATCAAATCATTTATTTCCTCTCCAAAAAGTACTTTCCATTTCCCTAAATCATTGATCCAATCATAAAAGTCATTTTTCACGCATAAGTTTTCATGATAAAAATAATAGCAATTCACCCACTGCTTCATAGAATATATGGACATATGCACAGGAGGGGTTAACAGCGTGAAAATTCATATAGTCCAAAAAGGCGATACACTTTGGAAACTCGCCAAAAAATACGGCGTCAGTTTTGAAGAACTTAAAAAAGTTAACGCGCAATTGAGCAACCCGGACATGATGATGCCCGGAATGAAAATTAAAATACCAGGGACATCCGGAGCAGTAATAAAAGAAACGGGTAAACCAAACGTGAATATTCAGCCGGGAATGAAAGAATCCCAAATTCTACCGTACCAGGCTCAGCCTGCACCTATGAAAGAGCAACAAGTTATGCAAAAACCGGCTATTAAAGAACAGCCTAAATTTCAACAGCCCGTAAAAGAACAGCCTAAATTTCAACAGCCGATAAAAGAGCAACCGAAATTTCAACAACCGATAAAAGAACAGCCAATTGTTCAGAAACCAGTCAAAGAGCAGCAGATCGTTCAACAGCCTAAGAAAGAGCAGCAGATCGTTCAGCCAAAGCCAATCATTAAAGAAAAGCAAATAATCGTTCCAAAAGAAGTGCCGGTGCCCATGCCAGTGATACCGGAAATCGATATCAATAATTATTATATGGTCAACATGACCAATATGAGTGTGCAAAAGCCTCCTGCACCACCACCTTTACCAAAGAAAAAAGAAGAACCTGCAGTCACTAAAAAGAAGAAGAAAAAGCCAGCTGTACAGCCAGCTCAGGAAGATTTTGAGCCGGTGGATGATTGTATCCCGGTAACGCCAATTTTTCCAGGAAGCGGTTATTGTATTCAGCCGCCACCGTGGGCGCATATGCCCATGCAAGCCCCATATCAAGGCGCTCAAGGGTATCAGGCGGCTCCGGAAACACATGGTTATCAAATGATGGAAGA
This sequence comes from Peribacillus simplex NBRC 15720 = DSM 1321, assembly GCF_002243645.1. Classification (NCBI taxonomy): domain Bacteria; kingdom Bacillati; phylum Bacillota; class Bacilli; order Caryophanales; family Bacillaceae; genus Peribacillus; species Peribacillus simplex. The sequence goes on from NZ_CP017704.1 coordinate 4,269,207, forward strand.
GAGCTCCGGTGTTTGGGGAGAATCTCCTGACATGCAAATGATGGATCAAGGATTCGTCCAAGGGGCGAGCATGAATACACCAAGCCAGCAACATTATCCATATCAAGCCTCCGCACCGGTTCCGCACCATTATTATGGAGGGATGAATCAACAAGCTCAAGTAGCAGGTTCATATATGCCACAAGATTTTGAGTCACCAGACGAATCGCCATCTTCATACAATAACAATAACTATAACTTCCCTCAGCAGTATAACCAGACTGCCGGTGAAGAAGAAGAAGATTGCGGCTGTAATAAGGGATTACTTGGAACTTATGGGCCGGAAGTGAAGGGGCAGTATCAAGGAAACCAAAAAATGGATGCAAATGCACAACACCATCCAGACTATCACCAATATCAATATGAAGATGAGTCAGTAGAATCGTATGATGAATTCATGATGATGGGCGGTCAAAACGGAGGCCAGCCAGGCATGATGATGGGCGGCCAAAACGGAGACTTACCTGGCATGATGATGAGTGGTCAAAACGGAGGTCAGCCGGGCATGATGATGGGCGGTCAAAACGGAGGCCAGCCAGGCATGATGATGGGCGGCCAAAACGGAGACTTACCTGGCATGATGATGAGCGGTCAAAACGGAGGCCAGCCGGGCATGATGATGGGCGGTCAAAACGGAGGCCAGCCAGGCATGATGATGGGCGGCCAAAACGGAGACTTACCTGGCATGATGATGAGCGGTCAAAACGGAGGCCAGCCGGGCATGATGATGGGCGGTCAAAACGGAGGCCAGCCAGGCATGATGATGGGCGGCCAAAACGGAGGCCAGCCAGGCATGATGATGGGCGGCCAATACGGAGGTCAGCCAGGTATGATGATGGGCGGTCAAAACGGAGGCCAGCCAGGTATGATGATGGGCGGCCAAAACGGAGGTCAGCCAGGTATGATGGGTGGCCAAAACGGAGGCCAGCCAGGCATGATGATGGGCGGCCAAAACGGAGGCCAGCCAGGTATGATGATGGGCGGTCAAAACGGAGGCCAGCCAGGGATGATGGGCGGCCAAAACGGAGGCCAGCCAGGTATGATGATGGGTGGCCAAAACGGAGGCCAGCCAGGCATGATGATGGGCGGCCAAAACGGAGGCCAGCCAGGTATGATGATGGGCGGTCAAAACGGAGGTCAGCCAGGTATGATGGGCGGCCAAAACGGAGGCCAGCCAGGCATGATGATGGGCGGCCAAAACGGAGGCCATCCAGGTATGATGATGGGCGGTCAAAACGGAGGTCAGCCAGGTATGATGGGCGGCCAAAACGGAGGCCAGCCAGGCATGATGATGGGCGGCCAAAACGGAGGTCAGCCAGGTATGATGATGGGCGGCCAAAACGGAGGCCAGCCAGGTATGATGATGGGCGGTCAAAACGGAGGTCAGCCAGGGATGATGGGCGGCCAAAACGGAGGTCAGCCAGGGATGATGGGCGGCCAAAACGGTGGTCAGCCAGGTATGATGATGGGTGGTCAAAACGGAGGCCTACCAAGCATAAAGGAGATTCAAATAGGAGGTCCTCCAGGCATGATGGGCGGTCAAAATGGAGGCCAGCCACGGATGATGCCGGGACAGTTTGGTGGTCAGCCGTGGATGATGCCGGAACAGTTTGGTGGTCAGCCGGAAGCTATGTTACCAGGACAAATGGGAGGCCAGCCAGGCCAATTCGGGGGCGTACGTGCGCCTGAAACATTTGGGATACCGACATATGCAGATGAAAGCAATGACTACTAATTATCAAGGAGATAGTGTTTTTAACACTCGTCTCCTGTCTTATTTAAATCGTAAGCCTAAGAAAGTCCACCATATTCAAAGCAGTGTCTATTTAATATCTTTTGAAAAGGGTCATCCAATGATCCTTAAAGGATTTGACAGTTTTGAAAAATGGGATCGGCAAAGAGAATTGACTTCTTTGTTAAAACAAAAGGGATTTCATCAAACGTATTATATTCATCAGAATTTAATGCCCTTTCAATTTAAAGGGAAATGGTATGGCAGTATGGACTATTTTCCGCCGAATAAGAAAAAATTTAAATTTTCCAATCATAAGGACCGCTTAGAGGGCATTCAGTTACTGGAAAGCTTCCATGATGTGTCGGAACATCTCTCCATTAACGCTCCTGCGTTCAATCAATCAAAAAAGTGGAAAGAACGCTTATCACTATTTAAAAAGAACTTTTCTTATGTTCGCCAATATGTTTCCGAGGATATTATCAAGGAATGGATCAGATGGGGTGAATGGTCGCTAGAGGGGTTTGATAAAAATCAGTCTTTATGGAATAAGGAAAAGAAAGTCATCATTCATGGTGATTGTGCCCACCATAATTTCTTGCGGAGAGCGGACGGCACTTTGACTATAATCGATTTTGACTTAATGGCAAATGCCCCGAGGTGCATTGATTATTTACAATATGCAAATCGAATTTCGCATCATTTGGAAGATGCGGCCACCGAGCTGTGGGAAGTGCCGCAATTGCAAAGATATCAGTCAGACCTGGCCTTTTTATATGCTTTAACTTATCCTACCGATATTTTCCGTGAATGGAATCGTCTTAATAAAAGTTCTTCTCAGCTTCATTCGGTCTGGAAAATGTCCGTGGAAGGTTTTTCGGAGCGAATGGAGATGAATGAAAAATTGGCGAAAAGGATTTCTTCCCTAAATAGGAATTAAAACGGGTTTTTGGCCGTAACTTACAGAGTACATTTCCAGTTCGACACCCATGCTAATTATGAGCGGAATATAGCTCATTCTATTGCAATGGGAGGGTTATTGGTGCAGAAAATAAAATGGGCACTGCCGCTTTGTACGGTATTGGCCGCCGTCAGTTTGGTTGGATGTGCTAATAATGATACAGCGGAAAATGAAAATATCACAAATGAAACAGGGTACCATGAAAAAGATGCATTGGTACGCAACATCAATTATAAGAATATGGTGCAAGGTCTATACGATAAAGATGGTTCGTACAGTAAGAGTGATCGTAACTACCATGGACATGAAAGTAAACCGCTTAAGGCACGATCATCTTATTATAATTCTTATGAAGGCGATTTAGCCGACAAAGTCAATGGTGCCGCCAATAAAGTCGAGCCGGTTACCGATGCCAGGACAATTATCATGAAAGACGAAATGCTGGTAGCCTTGCTGCTTGATGATTACAGCCAAGCAAAAGATGTTAAAGAAAGAATCAAGAAGGAAATCGGGCCGCTTACCAATGGCCGGACCCTATATGTCACCACCGATAAAGGTGTCTATTTCAGGACGATGACACTGGATAACGATCTTCGGGATGGCGATACGAGGGAAATGATCATTTTGGATGCCAATGACATGTTCGATAACCTTAACATTCACGAAAATCACTTGAAATAATTAGTGGGCTGACCCGATATGGAGTCAGCTCTTTTTGATTTTTTTCTGGTTAATAATCCTTATTTGGGGTCAAACTACATAAAAAGTAAACGCCTTAAGAGGTGAGTATATTGACTAATCAACTTAGAATCCAATTTTTCATGACACTTTTCATATTGCCATTTTGCTTAACCGTTTTTGCCGAAGAAACCGTTCAAAAGGAAAATGATCCAATTGAAAGGAAGGTCATTCTTCAGCGTATGTATTTGGATGGCGAGTTAAGTGAAGAGAAATTGACAGAAACAATTTGGTCGATGGAGGACTTTTGGTCAAAATATGAAGGATGGAAAGTAGTCGATCAAAATGAAGAGCAGATTGTCATGAAGAAAATTGAAAATGACATATCTCCGCTTTTAAAAGCGAATGGTTACCTTGGGATGAGGAAAGATGGTACGTTATCCATTTTTATCGGAAGGCCAGAGCACGCCAAGATCATTCATACTTTCTACCAAATAGACATTGGTAAACTTGAAGTATACAAGCAGGAGGAACTGCAAAAAGGGATTCCGATCATGAATAAAGACCAATATAAACAGCTCATTAAAGAATATGAGCCATATTCGGTAAATTAGGATGGGATGACACCCATCCTCTTTTGTTTTTCAACGAAAAACCAAAATCCCCATATGCAATAAAATGGGATATCCTCCATTGTAAAAGTCATTGCGCCAACTAAATAACTTTTAATGAACAACCTACCCTTTTTATGATAAAATGAGAGGTACAGCAAAATCAGGGAGAGAATTAATTTGTATGATTATATAAAAGGCAAGGTCGATTATATTGGGCCTGAATACATAGTTGTGGAAAATGGGGGGATCGGATATCAAGTGATGACGCCGAATCCTTTTATTTTTTCCGCTCAATACCAGAAGGAAGTCCAAGTTTTTTTGTATCATTATGTTCGTGAGGATATGGCTGCATTATACGGATTTCAGACTCGTCAAGAAAAGGCGTTATTCACAAAATTATTGAATGTAACCGGAATCGGGCCGAAGGGTGCTCTAGCCATATTGGCATCAGGCCAAGTTGATCAGGTGGTGCAGGCAATCGAAAATGAAGATGAATCGTTCTTGGTGAAATTCCCGGGAGTCGGAAAGAAAACGGCACGGCAGATGATTCTCGATTTAAAAGGGAAACTTGAGAACATTATTCCGGATGCGTTTCCAAGCTTGTTTAACGAAGGCGTCACGGCTGCACTCAGTCCAAATGGTTATACGGAGGAATTGGATGAAGCCATTCTTGCCTTGAAGGCTCTTGGTTATTCTGAAAAGGAAGTCCAAAAGGTTGCCAAGAAATTGCAAGCTGAAGATATGACGACCGAGCAATATATTAAGAAAGCATTGCAAATGATGTTAAGATAAGGAGTGGCGCAATGGAGGAGAGAATATTCAATCAGGAAGCCGATTTGAACGAACTGTCCTTTGAACAAAGCCTGCGGCCGCAAAACTTAAAGCAATATATCGGACAGGATAAAGTGAAAGCGAATTTGAGTGTATACATCGAAGCGGCAAGGATGCGTGAAGAAACGCTCGATCATGTACTTTTATATGGACCTCCTGGCCTTGGAAAGACGACGCTTGCCGTCATCATCGCCAATGAAATGGGTGTGAATATCCGCACGACTTCCGGTCCCGCCATTGAGCGGCCGGGAGATCTGGCGGCCATTTTGAGTGCACTTGAACCGGGTGATGTATTGTTCATTGATGAGATTCACCGTCTTCCACGTGTCGTTGAAGAAGTGCTATACCCGGCTATGGAGGACTTCTGTCTGGATATTGTAGTCGGTAAGGGGCCGGAAGCCCGTTCGATCAGGATCGACTTGCCGCCGTTCACACTCGTAGGTGCCACGACACGTGCAGGCTCACTGTCTGCACCGCTCAGGGACCGTTTTGGCGTCTTGAGCCGTCTTGAATATTATACGGAAAACCATTTGACCGATATCATCATCCGTACAGCAAGAATCATGGATACGGAAATGGATGACCAAGCAGCGGCTGAGCTGGCAAGAAGGTCTAGGGGCACCCCGAGAATCGCTAATCGGCTTTTACGGAGGGTCAGGGATTTCGCCCAGGTACGCGGTGATGGTACGATAACGGCCGAACTTGCCGATTATGCGCTTGAATTAATGCAGGTCGACCGTTTAGGACTCGATCATATTGACCATAAATTACTTAAAGGGATCATTGAAAAATTCCGTGGCGGACCCGTGGGACTGGAAACGATTGCTGCAACGATTGGCGAAGAGGCACATACGATCGAAGATGTGTATGAACCATATCTGTTACAGGTCGGTTTTCTTCAGCGGACCCCAAGAGGCCGGATGGCAACACAGCTGGTTTATGAGCATTTCGGCATGGAGATGCCTGAATGATGAATATACCAAAGATGGTCATGATTCTGGGTGTGATTATATTCGTGATTGGTTTTGCGATGAAATATATTCATCTCGGCAGGCTGCCGGGAGATATATTACTGAAAAAGGGGAATACGACGTTTTACTTCCCTATCGTTACATCAATCATCGTCAGTGTTGTGTTGTCCGCGATTTTTTATTTGATCGGCCGTTTTAAATAATGATTACAGCTTGATAGACACGTAAGGAAGTGGAACAGATGAAATTGGATATGTTTGATTTTCATTTACCGGAGGAACTGATTGCCCAAGTTCCTTTGGAGGATAGAGAAGCGAGTAGATTGATGGTGCTGGACAAAGAAACTGGTAAGCTCCAGCATGATGTATTCAGCCATATCACGGAATATATCAAACCGGGAGATTGCCTAGTGTTGAATGATACGAAGGTGCTGCCGGCACGACTATACGGCAGTAAAGAAGGAACGGGTGCAAAAATCGAAGTATTGCTGCTTAAGCAAGACCATGATGATGTATGGGAAACGCTTGTGAAGCCAGCCAAAAGGATTAAAGAAGGCTCGACAATCGTTTTTGGCGATGGTAAGCTGAGTGCCGTCTGTACAGGAGTACTCGAGCATGGCGGCCGTATCCTTGAATTTAAATATGAAGGCATATTTTATGAAATACTAGAGAAGCTTGGCGAAATGCCATTACCTCCATATATCAAGGAACAGCTCGACGACCAGGACCGTTATCAAACGGTTTATGCGCGTGAACGGGGATCTGCAGCGGCACCTACCGCTGGCCTGCATTTTACAGAGGATTTGCTCGAGAAACTTAAAGGGATGGGTGTCCACATCGCTTTCATCACGCTGCATGTTGGGCTTGGTACGTTCCGTCCAGTAAGTGTCGACGATATTGACAGCCACGAAATGCATTCGGAATTTTATCAAATGACGGAAGGCACTGCCAGATTACTGAATGATGTGAAAGAAAAAGGCGGGAAAATCATTACGGTCGGCACTACGTCCACAAGGACATTGGAAACGATTGCGTCCCGAAATGATGGGGTTTTCAAGGAAGAGAATGGCTGGACTAGCATCTTCATTTATCCTGGTTATGAGTTCAAAGGGATAGATGCGATGATAACGAACTTCCATTTGCCTAAATCGACTTTAATCATGCTTATTTCTGCACTTGCAGGCAGGGAGCATGTCCTTCATGCATATGAAACGGCAGTGGAAGAAAAATACAGGTTCTTTAGTTTTGGAGATGCAATGTTAATTAAGTAATATATAAGAGTGAGAAGCTCTTGAAGGGAGTTATTGCGTTGACTGCAATACGATATGAGTTAATCAAAACATGTAAACAGACAGGGGCACGGCTAGGCCGGGTCCATACGCCGCATGGTTCTTTTGAAACGCCGGCATTTATGCCGGTTGGAACGATGGCTACTGTCAAAACGATGTCCCCGGAAGATTTGAAACAAATGGGGGCAGGTATCATCCTGAGCAATACATACCACCTATGGCTGCGTCCGGGGCATGAAATCATCAAGGAAGCTGGCGGATTGCATAAGTTCATGAACTGGGATCGGCCGATTTTGACCGACTCAGGCGGCTTTCAAGTCTTTAGTTTAAGCGAGTTCCGCAAAATTGAAGAAGAGGGTGTACATTTCAGGAACCATCTGAATGGCGATAAATTATTTTTATCTCCGGAAAAAGCGATGGAAATACAAAATGCGCTTGGCTCTGATATTATGATGGCATTTGATGAATGTCCGCCATTTCCAGCGACTGAAGAGTATATGAAGAAGTCGGTTGAACGGACATCGCGCTGGGCGGAACGCTGTTTAAATGCACATGAGCGTCCAAATGACCAAGGGCTGTTCGGAATCGTTCAAGGCGGGGAGTTTGAAAATCTTCGCAAACAAAGTGCAAAAGACCTTGTCTCCCTTGACTTCCCGGGTTATGCTATTGGAGGACTATCCGTAGGGGAACCGAAGGATATCATGAACCGCGTCCTTGAATTTACAAGTCCGCTGCTGCCAACTGACAAACCGCGTTATCTGATGGGGGTCGGTTCACCGGACTCTTTGATCGATGGGGCACTCCGCGGTGTCGATATGTTTGACTGTGTACTGCCGACGCGAATTGCGCGTAATGGTACGCTCATGACGAGCAATGGGCGGCTGGTTGTGAAAAATGCGAAGTATGCACGCGATTTCGGTCCAATCGATGAAAATTGCGATTGCCATGTTTGCAAGAATTATAGCCGGGCATATATCCGCCATTTGATTAAATGTGAAGAAACCTTTGGGATTCGTCTTACGACTTACCATAATCTTCATTTTCTGTTAAACTTGATGGAACAGGTCAGACAAGCTATTCGAGAAGATCGTCTTGGAGACTTTAGGGAAGAGTTTTTTGAGCAGTATGGTTTCAATGAACCAAATGCGAGAAACTTCTAATTCCATACATATTTTAATGAACGAAAGGAGTGAATATACAAAATGGGTTCTTTAACACAAATACTTCCGTTGATTTTAATGTTCGTATTGTTCTATTTCTTATTGATCCGCCCTCAGCAAAAACGCCAAAAAGCTACGCGAAACATGCAAAGCAGCTTGAAAAAAGGTGATAAGGTTGCGACTATCGGCGGCATGCACGGAACAATCGATGCAATCGATGAACTGCAAATCGTCATTAAATCATCAGACGGTACAAAACTAACTTTTGACCGTGCTGCAATCCGTGAAATTACGGAAAGCGCACCGAATAAAGAAGCAACTCTATAAAACAAACGAAAACCGGGCCATTTGCCCGGTTTTTTGCTGTGTTTTTTAATCGGTTCGGGAGTCGGAGCTCATGTTGACCCCAAGTACGCCACCCATCATGGCCGTAATCACAAAACAGCCATAGTATATCCATTGCTTGATCGTGAAAAGTGCATCGTGACCTAAATATTGAAAAAGGAACACGACCAACAGATAAAGCAGCCCAGTGCTTCCGCCCAAGAATAGTCCTTGCTTTTTCCCTTTGCCTCCTGAAATGAATCCACCAATGAACAGCGATAAAAAGGACACGATCATGATCACGTATGTCAGGGATGATTCCGTCAGTGAAGTAAAACGAAGAAGGATGGAAACGATTAAACTTGCAATCATCGCTATCGCAAAGATGGAGCCTACGCCATAAATTACGGCGACACTCATTTTTTTAGTTTCGATGGGTATTCCTCCTTTTTAAAAGGCTGATACGTATAGCCTGTTTATGTGTTTGTACAAGCATATTCCCCGTATCGAACCTTTAGACCAGGTTTAAGAAGCTTCCCGTAAAATTAGAAAAGATTATGGAGTAATTTTTCAGTTCACAAGCCATGCTATGGATGAAGGAAGTGTTATTGAAGTGGATATCTATCTAGGGGTTATTTTTCGAACGACGGTAATCTATCTAGTCATCTGGTTCCTTTTTCGAATGATGGGTAAGCGGGAAGTTGGGGAACTGAGCGTTCTTGATTTAGTGGTATCCATCATGATAGGGGACATTGCTGTGCTATCCTTTGAAGATTTGGAAAAACCGTTTATCCGGCAGACCATCCCAATGTTTGTCCTCGCGATCCTCCAAATTACATTGGCATTTGCCTCATTGAAAAGTGTCAAATTCCGCTATTTCATGGACGGTAAGCCGCAGATCATCATTAATCAGGGGAAAATAGATGAAAAAGCGATGCGCAGACAACGATATAATTTTGATGACTTATTGACCCAGCTTCGTGAACAAGGAATTATTGATATAAACGAAGTTCAATTTGCCATCCTTGAAACTTCAGGAAGGCTCTCAGTGATTAAAAAATGCGACGAAGAAAGGTCGGAAAGTCAGGTACCATTCCCACTAATTGTCGACGGAGAGATACAGGAAGAAAATCTTGATAAAATTGGGAAAAACCATTTTTGGCTCCGGCACCAGTTGAAAAAATTGGGAGAAACGAATATTAAAGAGATTTCGATTTGCGGGTACATAGATGGCCAATTTTACATTGATAAAAATGAAACGAAGAAATGACCGAAGCCTTTTAATGCTTCGGTTCATTTTATTTCCAAGCGAATTTTGATAAAAAGCCGCCCACTACAGGAATCCTGATCAAATCCGCCTTTTTTATGCTGCCGGTCATGAGCAGGAAAAATGTGAACAGCAGGATAACGACCGTCACGGAAAGCAAAAGCCGTATGCCAAGAGGCTGTGAGGAGAGCGGGAATTGATAAAGATAATAACCGCCCCATCCGGAAATTAAAGCAAGGACCAAAGCTGACATATAGCTGCGGAAATGAAGCGTGAAAGGGACGACCTTCAGCACGGTTGAAAAATGCAGGAAGGTAACGAGCATCGTACCGACAGCTATCCCAATTGCGGCTCCCATGATCCCGAAACTTTCCTTTGACGCCAGCAGCCAGATCACACCGATTTTAAGGATGTTCCCAGCCAGGCTGTTGAACATTGCTGCCTTTGCAAGATCCAGTGCTTGCAGCATGGATTGCAGCGGATATTGAAAGTAATAAAGGATGAAAAAAGGTGCCAGGAATTTAATGAAAACAGCAGCATGCGAAGAGCCATACATGACTTGTAAAATCGGTTCGGCAAAGATGAACAGAATGACGATAGCTAAACAGCCTGTGATAAAGGTGATTTTCAGGGCCTGCTGAAGCCTGTGTTCAACGAGTAAAAAGTTTCCGGTCGTACGGGCTTCACTCACTGCCGGGACAAGTGCCGTCGCCAATGATGATGTAACGAAGGAAGGTAGCATGAGTAAAGGCAGGGCGTACCCTGTTAACTCTCCGTATTGACTTGTGGCTGCGGCCGCGGTGACTCCGGCAAGTGCCAAACTCTGGGCGACCACTATCGGTTCGAAAAACCACGAAACCGATCCAATCATCCTGCTTCCGGTGGAAGGAAGGGCAATCCCCATCAATTCGGTGAACGTTCCTTTTCCGGATTTGACATTCTTGAAAAAACCCTTTCTGAACTTAAAATGTTTCTTTAATTTAAAGCTGGTCAATAAGTAGATGAGAGATACAAGCTCACCGATAATCGATGCGAACATCGCCCCGGCTGCAGCATATTCGATTCCATATGGCAAAAAGGCCTTCGTCAGGACGGCTATGAAAGTGATTCGGGCCACCTGTTCGATAACTTGTGAGAAAGCGAAGGGCTTCATATTTTGCTTGCCTTGGAAATAACCTCGCAGTACGGATGAAATGGCGATGATCGGTACGATAGGGGCAATCGCCATTAGAGGCCATACCGTCCGTTCGTCAGTGAATAGGTATTCTGAGAGAGCCGGTGCGAAAAGCAGCATCGCAGGAGTGAAAATCATCGATAGAGTAAAGGTGCAGGCCAAAGAGACGACAAGGATTTTCTTGATTTTCCGCTCATCGCCTCTGGCATTGGCCTCAGCCACGTATTTCGAAATGGCGATTGGCAGGCCTAACTGGGTTATGTTCACGACGAGAAAGAGGGTCGGTAAAGCCATCATATATAAACCAACGCCTTCTTCGCCGATGAAGCGGGCGATGACAATGCGGTTAATGAAACCAAGAACCCTTGTAATCAGGCTTGCGATTAATAAAATCAGCGTCCCTTTTAAAAATTTGGACATTGAACTCCCTCCCTGCCTTCTCAAAAAAGCGGTTATGCTATACAATTATCTATATGCTTGTACTTGGACAAAGCATGACAAAAGTGTTTGTTTGCGTTCTTACAAATGATCGAAATCCTTCTAAGAAAATAAGCATTCATTTGAGAATCATTTTTACTGGAGGCAAAGTGATGGTAAAAAAGAATCATCCCTATCAAAGGTATTATCTAAAGGTACGTCCATTTTTGAAGAGCAAGCGTGAGGAATTTCAAATGATCGGATTGAATGCCGTAACAGAGGAAGACATATGGGGAACCTTAACCAAAAATAAATGGAAGCGTCCGCAGGAAAATATTCACCTTCATGAACTTGTCGCAGATATCGTGACATTTTCAAGCAACCAGTTCATGACCTTCCAAATGGTCGAAGCTTATAAATCACCAAACCTATTTGAGCCGCTTTCTGAAGAGGAACTGAAGGAACTTTTGAAAGAATGATGCAAAGATATACTAAAATTGACAGCTGTTTGTATATGTCTCATAATAGATATGGTTATGCTTTTTTTGGAAAAAGCATGAGAAGCTGTGTCTTTTTTTCTCAAGAAACAAAGGGTATGCAGTAATCATATAAACTAAAAATGACAGTTTTTTTAACTTCAGGAACAGGCGTATTATAGAAAGGGGCCTACTACATAATGGTAAAAAGAAGCAGGATCGTTGCGTTTTTTCTAATCGCACTATTGATTTTCGCAGCGATGGGGACGACTTCAAAAGGAATCCTAAAGGATATCAAGCTGGGTCTTGATCTTCAAGGCGGTTTTGAAGTGTTGTATGAAGTAAAACCGCTGTCTGGGGAAAAGATCACCCCGGATGTTTTACGGGCTACAGTAAGCTCACTTGAGCGGCGTGTCAATGTTTTGGGCGTTAGCGAACCTAACATTCAAATCGAAGGGAAAGACCGGATCCGCGTTCAATTGGCTGGAGTCAAAGACCAAAATAACGCACGGGAGATTCTCTCGACACAAGCAAAATTATCTTTCCGTGACTACAACGATAAGGAAATGATGACCGGTGCCGACTTGAAAGAAGGCGGCGCGAAACAAACGTTCCAAGATAATAAACCGGTTGTCGAAGTCACATTGAAAGATGTAAATAAGTTTAAGGATATCACCCAAAAAATATCCTCGATGGAAAGTCCGACTAATGTACTTGCAATCTGGCTGGATTTCGAGGAAGGAAAAGATTCCATTAAGGATACAGCCTCACAGGACAATATGATATCCGCTCCAGCTGTCAGTGAGGTTTTCAATACGAAGAAGGTGTATATTACCGGTCAATTCACGGTTGAAGAAGCGAAAGAGCTTGCAGCCCTTCTGGATGCAGGTGCCCTGCCTGTAGATTTAAAAGAAAAGTATTCCACTTCTGTAGGTGCCCAATTTGGTGCAGGTGCACTGAATGATACTATTTTTGCGGGAATCATCGGAATTGCACTTGTTTTTATCTTCATGCTTGTGTATTACCGCTTCCCGGGGTTCATTGCAGTCGTCACTTTAAGCATATACATTTTCTTGACGCTATTAGTGTTTGATTGGATGAATGCGGTCCTTACGCTGCCTGGTATTGCGGCATTGGTACTCGGGGTCGGGATGGCTGTCGACGCCAATATCATAACCTACGAGCGAATCAGGGATGAATTGAAACTTGGTAGATCTGTTAAAGCGGCTTATAAAGAAGGTACGAAAAATTCACTTTCTACAATTACGGATGCGAACTTAACGACCTTACTTGCTGCGGCCGTTCTGTTCTATTATGGAACTAGCTCGGTTAAAGGGTTTGCCACCACTTTGATCATTTCGATTTTAATGAGTTTCATAACAGCTGTCTATGGTACACGCCTTTTCATGAGCCTGTGGGTGAATAGCGGGTTCCTTGACAAACGTACAACATGGTTTGGCGTGAAGAAGAAATACATTCACGATTTATCCGATAAAATTGATTTAATGTCATTGCCAACGCGCTTTGATAAAATCGATTTCGTCAAACATCGGAAAGTTTTTTATGGCATTTCAATCGGTGTCACCATTATTGGGATCATTTTCCTGCTCGTCTTCAGATTGAATCTAGGGATTGATTTCACGAGCGGCACCCGAATCGAGATTGCGTCCAAAGATGTCTTGACGACTCAGCAAGTCAAAACCGAAATGGGCAAGGTCGGTATTGATGAGAAGGATATCAAGGATGTCAGGCTCGCTGGAAAAGAAAATAAAAATGCTGTCGTTCGGACAGTCGGTGTCCTCGATAAACAGGAAATCGCTGAATTGAAGGACCATTTCAAGGAGGATTACGGAGCAGAACCAAATGTCAGCACCGTATCACCGACTGTAGGAAAAGAGCTTGCGAAAAATGCCATGTTTGCGTTAGCGATTGCATCAATCGGTATCATTTTGTATGTATCGATACGATTTGAATGGCGAATGGCTGTTCCTGCCGTGGTCGCGCTTATACATGATGCATTCTTCATCATCACGATTTTTAGCTTACTCCGGCTCGAAGTGGATATCACCTTCATTGCTGCGGTTCTGACGATCGTCGGTTATTCGATCAATGATACGATCGTAACCTTTGACCGTATACGTGAAAACCTGCGCTTCAGCCGTAAAATCAAAACCGTCGAAGAACTTGAGAACATTGTGAACATCAGTATCAGGCAAACTTTGACGAGATCCATTAACACGGTTCTGACCGTTCTCATTACGGTTATCGCGTTGATGATCTTCGGTAGTGAAGCTATCCGTAACTTCTCCATCGCCCTGTTTATCGGTTTAATATGCGGCGTGTATTCATCGCTATTGATCGCTTCCCAATTCTGGCTTGATTTGAAAATCAGGGAATTGAAGAAGAAAGGTCCGCTGAATACCGCAAAAGAAAAGAAACAAAGTCTTGAAGGACAAGTTTAATAGGGGAGAGGGGGCTGGCATGATGCCAGCCTTCTTTTTGTTGAACCAAGTTTATTGAATAGGGAATTACAGCCAATTATGAGTTTAAAATAAAATTGAATCTGGTATATTCGTTTTGTATAATGAGTAAGTTGAGGGGTGAATAAATGTTAAAGCCAAAAACCCGGTGGAACTTACGAACTGCCGATGAAAACAAAGTTGCTGTACTAGCTGAAGAGCTTCATATCACACCTTTGGTTGCAGCCCTGCTTGTGAATCGAGGCCTGGATACGATTGAAAGTGCCCGATCATTTTTATTTGTAAAAAATCAAACTTTTCATGATCCATTTTTATTGAAGGATATGGATAAAGCGGTATATAGAATAAGAGAAGCCATACAAAATGGAGAAAAAATACGTATATTCGGTGATTATGATGCGGATGGCGTGACATCGACCACAGTGATGATGACGGCGCTGACGAGATTGGGTGCCGATGTTGACTTTTATATCCCGAATCGGTTTACAGAAGGATATGGTCCGAATCCGATGGCATTCCGCCTTGCAGCTGAGCAAGGGGTGAAGGTATTAATAACCGTGGATACCGGAATTTCTGCAGTCGATGAAGCGAAACTTGCCGGCGAGCTTGGCATGGATTATATTTTGACCGACCACCATGAACCGGGACCGGAACTGCCTGAGGCATTGGCAATCATCCATCCTAAACTTGAGGACAGTTCCTATCCATTTAAAGACCTTGCCGGAGTAGGGGTTGCATTTAAGCTGGCACACGCCCTGCTTGGGGAATTGCCTGAGGATTTGCTTGAAATAGCGGCAATCGGCACGATAGCGGATTTAGTGCCTTTACAAGGGGAAAACCGCGTCATTGCTGCAAAAGGCATCGAGCAGTTACGTTTGACTCGCCGCCCGGGACTTGTTGCCTTAATGAAAGTGGCGAATGTTCAGCAGGAAGCATTGAATGAAGAATCGATCGGCTTTGCGATGGCACCGCGGATCAATGCTGTCGGGCGCCTTGGAGATGCCGACCCCGCTGTCGATTTATTGATGTCCACTAACCTGGAAGAAGCAACGGAACTTGCCAATGAAATCAATGATATCAATAAAGAGCGGCAGGAAATGGTTGCAGCAATGGCGGAAGAAGCGATTGCTGAAGTCGAGGAAAACTTCCCGCCGGATTCCAATGGCGTGCTCATCATCGGCAGGGAAGGCTGGAACGCCGGAGTTGTAGGGATTGTGGCCTCTAAACTTGTTGAACGCTTTTACCGGCCCACGATTGTATTGAGCTTTGACCGGGAAAAGGGATTAGCTAAAGGTTCTGCTCGGAGCATAGCCGGTTTCGATCTTTTCGAAAGTCTTTCCACCTGCCGTGAATTACTGCCGCATTTTGGCGGACATCCAATGGCTGCTGGAATGACATTGAAAATTGAAGATGTTCAGGAGCTTAGGGACCGCATGAACTTGATTGCGAGGGAACAACTTAGCGAAGAAGACTTCACACCCATTACCAATTTGGACGGGTCTACTACATTAGCTGAAGTTTCTATTCAAACGATTCAGGAGATGAGCTTGCTGGCGCCATTTGGGGTGACGAATCCCAAACCGAAGATCTTGATAGATTCCGTCCAGCTTTCAAGTGTCCGCAAAATTGGTGCCAACCAAAATCACTTGAAGGTCCAGCTGGAAGATGGTGAAAATCACAAACTTGACGGTGTGGGCTTCGGTCTCGGTCATTTTGTCGATGAAATAGCTCCGCACGCTGAAGTCTCGGTTATTGGTGAGCTTTCCATCAATGAGTGGAATAATATGAAAAAGCCTCAGATCTTTGTCCAAGATGTTTCGGTAAACCATTGGCAGTTATTTGATTACCGCGGTAAGGGACAGGCAGAGAAGTGGCTTGCCGACATTCCAGTACAAAACCGGAAGATCGTCATTTTTTCGGAAGATATTTATGGCAGATATCCATTTTTGCAAAACCATCCAGATCTCGTTCATATCCAGAATGAACTGGATGCAGAGCAGCTCGACTGCTTCGAAGGTCATTTGGTATTTATGGACATGCCGCCGTCCAGGGAATATTTGAAACGGGTGATTGCCAATAAGAACCCTTCGCGTATCTACGCTCACCTTTCCCATGAACAGGACCATTTCTTAAGTACGATGCCAACAAGGGATCATTTTAAATGGTTTTATGCCTTCCTTGCCAAAAAGGGGCCGCTCGACGTGAAAAGATATGGTGATGACCTAGCCAAATATCGTGGCTGGTCAAGAGATACCGTGGATTTCATTTCTAAGGTGTTTTTTGAGCTTGATTTTGTTACAATAGAGAATGGGTTAATTATGCTCACAACCAATGCGAAAAAACGCGATCTCAGTGAATCTGAATCGTATACAAGAAAGAAAGAGCAATTTGAGCTTGAACAAGAGCTTGTTTATTCTTCCTATCAGCAATTATTCGATTGGTTCAATCATTATTTAGTTCATGAGGCAACAGACCTTGAGGAGGAAACAAAGCAATGGATTTAAAGCAATATGTAACAATTGTGCAAGACTGGCCAAAACCGGGTATTGTCTTCAAAGATATTACAACATTAATGGATAACGGCGCAGCTTATAAATACGCAACAGACCAAATCGTCGAGTACGCTCGCGATAAAAATATCGACTTGGTGGTCGGGCCGGAAGCACGCGGATTCATTATCGGATGTCCAGTCGCATACTCATTGGAAGTGGGCTTTGCGCCAGTGAGAAAAGAAGGAAAACTTCCACGTGAAACGATAAAAGTAGAATATGGATTAGAATATGGCAAGGATGTATTGACAATCCATAAAGATGCCATTAAACCGGGACAGCGTATCCTGATTACGGATGATTTGCTTGCTACCGGGGGAACAATCGAAGCGACGATCAAATTGGTTGAACAGCTAGGCGGAATTGTAGCCGGGATTGCATTCCTTATTGAATTGACTGACTTGGATGGAAAAGATAAATTAGACGGCTATGATGTCTTGACATTAATGAGCTTTTAATAAAGAAGAGCACTCTGACCAGGGTGCTCTTTCTGTTTTACTCGTTTTAACTGGATTTTGTCGAATTTCCAGTGAAAAAATGCACTATTCTTAATAAAATACACGTTTAACTCTTTACATCCTTGCCTTTTTTTTCGATAATAGTAATAATAAAGAGTTTTTCTGCTAATAAGTTTATTTGCACTTGTATCCGTTTAAGCGGATTTATTTTTTTTCGCAAAAATTGTCACGTTTTGCAGAATAAAGGGAAGTGCTACCAATCATACTCAATCCGGATGATATCCGGTGGCAGTTAAAGTGGGGTTAAGGTGATTAAATGGCTAATGATCAAATATTGACTGCCGAGCAGGTTGTAGAACGGGCCAGCTTATATCTTCAGCCGGAAGAAGCTGAATTTATTCATAGAGCGTTTAAGTATGCAGAGTATGCTCACCGAGAACAATTCCGTAAATCGGGAGAGCCGTATATTATTCATCCGATTCAAGTGGCGGGCATTCTGGCTGATCTTGAAATGGACCCTGCAACCATTGCGGCAGGTTTTTTACATGATGTTGTTGAAGACACGGAGATCACTCTGAAGGATATTGAAGAAAATTTCAGTCCTGAAGTCGCCATGCTTGTGGATGGCGTGACCAAGTTAGGGAAAATCAAGTATAAATCACAGCAGGAGCAACAGGCGGAAAACCATCGGAAAATGTTCGTGGCGATGGCTCAGGATATACGGGTCATCTTGATCAAGCTTGCGGACAGACTGCATAATATGCGGACCTTGAAGCATCTGCCGCAGGAAAAGCAGAGAAGGATATCGAACGAGACGTTGGAAATCTTCGCACCGCTTGCTCATCGTCTTGGTATCAGCACGATTAAATGGGAACTTGAAGATACTGCACTAAGGTATCTGAATCCTCAGCAATATTACCGAATCGTTAACCTGATGAAGAAAAAACGTGCTGAACGTGAAAAGTATCTGGAAGAAGTCATCGATGAAGTGCGTAAAAACGTTGAGGAAGTCAATATTAAGGCTGACCTTTCCGGCAGACCGAAACATATATACAGCATTTATCGCAAAATGGCTTTGCAGAATAAGCAGTTCAGCGAAATTTATGATTTGCTTGCAGTTCGGATCGTCGTCAATAGCATAAAAGATTGCTATGCCGTTTTAGGGATCATCCATACATGCTGGAAGCCGATGCCTGGCCGATTCAAAGACTATATCGCGATGCCGAAGCCGAATATGTATCAATCGCTCCATACGACAGTGATCGGACCGAAAGGCGATCCGCTGGAAGTGCAGATCCGTACATCCGATATGCATCGCATTGCCGAGTTCGGGGTTGCCGCGCACTGGGCTTATAAAGAGGGAAAAGATGTCGGTGAACAGCCTTCATTGGAAGAAAAATTGACATGGTTCCGGGAAATTCTCGAATTCCAGGATGATGCAACTAATGCAGAGGAATTCATGGAATCCCTTAAAATAGATCTTTTTTCTGATATGGTATTCATTTTCACACCAAAAGGCGATGTCATCGAACTGCCATCAGGATCCAACCCGATTGATTTCGCTTACCGGATTCACTCGGAAATCGGAAACAAAACGATTGGTGCCAAAGTGAACGGGAAAATGGTACCGCTGGATTATAAACTGAAAACTGGCGACATCATAGAAATCTTAACTTCGAAGCATTCATATGGTCCAAGTCAAGATTGGCTTAAACTAACGCAAACGTCTCAGGCGAAAAATAAGATCCGCCAATTTTTCAAGAAGCAGCGCCGGGAAGAAAATATCGAAAAAGGCAAAGAGCTTGTTGAAAAGGAAATCAAGGATATGGAGTTCGACCTGAAGGAAATCCTGACTGCCGAGAATATCAGGCGTGTTGCGGATAAATTCAACTTCCTGAATGAAGAGGATATGTATGCAGCAGTCGGTTATAACGGAATAACGGCCCTTCAGGTAGCTAACCGCCTTACCGAAAAATGGCGTAAGCAGAAAATGGTCGAGCAAGAAGCAGATATTTCTGAAGCGGTAGCCGATCTGAAAACCTTCTCCAATACATCGAAAAAACGTGACTCAGGTGTACAGGTACCGGGGATTGATAACCTGCTTATCCGTTTATCACGCTGTTGCAACCCAGTACCAGGGGACGAAATCGTCGGTTATATAACCAAAGGCCGTGGAGTTTCAGTTCATAGACAAGACTGCCCGAACCTGGATAGCGGGGATGCCGATCATCGCCTTGTACCTGTTGAATGGGAAAGTACGATTAACGAACGCAAGGAATACATCGTTGAAATTGAAATCAGCGGCTATGACCGTCGCGGCTTATTAAACGAAGTGCTGCAAGCCGTCAATGAAACCAAGACCAACATATCAGCGGTCTCGGGTAAATCCGACAGGAATAAGGTGGCGACCATTCACATGTCGATTTATATTCATAACATTGCCCATTTACAAAAGGTCGTCGACCGTATAAAACAAATTTCAGATGTTTATTCCGTCAGAAGGATCATGAACTAAGGAGTTTTTATTGCCATGCGTGTTGTTTTACAACGTTCCAAAGCAGCAAAAGTAGTTGTCGCAAACCAAATAATCGGGCAAATCGATAGCGGTCTCGTCCTGTTGGTCGGTGTCACTCATGGGGATACCATCGATGACGCCGCCTATTTGGCCGATAAGATTGTCAATCTCAGAATATTTGAAGATGAAAATGAAAAGATGAACCACTCACTATTGGATGTAGGAGGTTCGATTTTATCAGTTTCACAATTCACCTTATACGGAGATAGCCGTAAAGGCCGTCGACCGAACTTCATGGACGCCGCCCGTCCTGAAGAGGCGAATGAAATATACGAAGCATTTAACGAGGAACTCCGCAAGAAAGGCGTCCATACGGAAACAGGTCAATTTGGTGCCATGATGGATGTTCAGCTTACTAATGACGGTCCCGTTACATTAATACTTGAAAGCAAAAAATGACCTGCTCCGGCAGGTTTTTTGTTTGGGTAAAAGTAGAAAAGCCAGCTTCGATGCGAAGCTGGCTTTTCTAGTTCTTATTTAAAATACCGCGCCAATCCATTATAGATTGCCGATGTGACTTTTTCTTGATACTCATTCGATGTTAACGTTAATTCTTCCACTGGATTACTTAAATAACCTAGTTCAATAAGTGTAGCTACCCGTTTATTTTCACGGGTAACATGAAAATTCCCGTATCGTGATCCGCGATTGGGCACCTGCATGGTCGAACCGAGTGAATTGGCCAGTGTTGCCGCCAATGCACGCTGGTAGTCATGATAGTAGTATGTGGTTATCCCACTGGTGATTTGGTCCTTGGTGCTATCATAATGGAGGCTGATGAAAGCATCCGCGTTATGTATATGTGAAGTGCTGACCCGGGAAGGGAGTGGAACATAGGTATTTCCGCTTCTGGTCAGGATCACTTTAGCTCCTGCCGCCTGAAGTTTGTCCCGCAGCAATTCTGCCGTCCGAATCGTCAGGTTTTTCTCAAGTGTTCCACCGACGCCGATTGTACCGCTGTCCCTGCCGCCATGGCCGGGATCGATCACAATGGTTTTATCCTTTAAATATTTCTCAACGCCAGGTCGTTGGATCTGCTCGGAATTCCCTTCGATCGTCACGATCCATCCGGCCACATAAGCTGTTTTTCCGCTCTTTAGTTTAATGGAATACCAGTCGCCTTCCATACCTGATGCGGAGAACGTATCACCTGCATTGGCCTGCTCTACAATCTCCGAGTTGCCATCAGGCTTACTTCTAAGGATCGTACCATCATGAATGATGGTAATCTTGTTTCCTTTTACATCAACCTTTTTTTCCTTCGTCGTTTGTTCAACATTCTCTTTTTCCAGGTACCAACTCACGACCCAGCCCTTTTTTGAACCGGAGAGCTTTATCTGTGTCATATTTCCCTTTGTTTGCAGCACGGCGTAAGTCTCATCCTTGTTCACCGAACCGATGACCTTGCTTGAGAGAGAGGCTTCTTTCCTGACATTTAAACCCGTAGCGGTCACCCTTGCAGTTGCGCCTGACGTATCATTTTTCCTATCATCTTGATCTTCGCTTACTTGTATGTAAGGTTCAGCTACCCAACCTCGGACTCCTTGGAAATCAATTTCAGCCCATTCATTTTCTACCCTGTAAACGGTCACTGACGTATTTTTATTCAGCTTTCCGAGCGTGGCACTGTTTTTCGATGGTTCCGAACGGACATTGAGCCGGTCCACCAAAGTTACTCCGGTTTTTACGGATTGATTCGTTTCTTTTTCCTTAGTAGAATCTTTCTTCGCTGCATTTCCAGATGCGGCGGGAAGTTTAAGGTAGTCAGAAGAGACCCAGCCTTCGATATCCGCCATTTTGACCTTTATCCAATTTTCATTCTTTTCAATGATGTCAACAGCCGTTCCTTTACTCAAGGACCCAACCGTTTGAAATGTAGTGCCGGGACCTGTACGGACGCGGACCGAACTGCCTGTTATCATACCTTGTCCGGATTCCTTTTTGACCTGATTGGTATCAGCCCCTGTTTGTCTCTCAACTAACCAATTGGCAACCCATCCCGTTTTGCCGGCGCCAATCCGGATTTCGATCCAGTCGCCATTTTCATTCAGAATGGGATACGATTCCCCTTTTGCCAGTTTTTTTACGATAGGGAAACTGAGACCTGCACCTTCACGGACATTGACCACTTGGGTCGTCACGATATTTTCCCCTTCATCTTTTCCAAAAGCGTGATTGATGGGGAAAATCGCTGATAATATCAGCATCAGTGTCAGGCCGAATAAACCCGATTTCTTCTTCATAAGTTGTCTCTCCCTTTTAATGTCTATATGTATGTATTCTCGTTCAATGAAAATTTCCCTCTTTCCCCGTGCAAAAAACATTTTTTTTAGGAAAGAATAGAGTTTATATAACTCTAGGAGGGAAACCACATGAAATTCAGCGAAAAAGATCAAACGAGCTTAAGCGGAGGCAATCAAGTATTGGGTGTCGACTTTCACGATTTCATCCAAAAGGAACAAAGCGCAAACCTTGTTGAACTAGCATCCGAATTCGGAGTCAATGTCCGGACGATCAAAAATCTGAAAAAGCATTTGAACCAATAAAATGCGACAAAATCCTCAGTCTACCTTGACATTTGATGTTAACGTCCGTATGATTATAAAATATCAGACTTATTACTGCAATAACCAATGATGGAGAAGAGTAATTAAGAAACACATGAAAAGAGAGGAAATGCCGAGGCTGAAAGCATTCCACATGATGACTTAATGAAAGAACCCTCCGTAGGCTTCACTCCGAACGGATTTACTTAATAGGAGATGGACGTAAAACAGGCGTTAACTGTTTTTGAGCGGGGGCACTTTTTTTGTGCTTCAACTAGGGTGGCACCACGGGATATCCAAACTCTCGTCCCTTGTAACATATAAGTTACAAGGGGCGGGAGTTTTTTGTTTGGAAAAAATCAGTATAGCGCCGTATCAGAAAGGGCGCCTTGCTTTAAAGGAGGAAACACACATGTCTATTCAGATTCCTAGAGGTACCCAGGATTTATTGCCTGGCCAAACGGAAATTTGGCAGTATATCGAAAACACAGCGCGTGAGATTTGTCACCGTTACCAATATAAAGAAATCCGGACTCCGATTTTTGAGCACACGGAATTATTTTTACGTGGTGTAGGGGATACAACCGATATCGTACAAAAAGAAATGTATTCATTTCAAGATCGCGGTGAAAGGAACTTAACCCTTCGTCCGGAAGGCACTGCATCGGTTGTACGGTCATATATCGAGAACAAAATGTTCGGGTGGGCCAATCAACCGGTCAAGCTTTATTATATCGGGCCGATGTTCCGTTACGAACGTCCGCAAGCAGGTCGGTTCCGCCAGTTCGTTCAATTCGGCATCGAAGCTTTAGGAAGTAAGGATCCCGGAATCGATGCAGAGGTTCTGTCACTTGCGATGAACCTGTACAAGGAACTTGGTTTGAAAAAGCTGAAACTTGTGATCAACAGCCTTGGTGATAAGGAAAGCCGGACAGCGCATCGCAATGCGTTAATCAAACATTTTGAACCCCGCATCGGCGAGTTTTGCGGCGATTGTCAAAACCGTCTGGAAAAAAATCCTTTGCGTATCCTGGATTGCAAAAAGGATCACGATCACGAATTGATGAACACGGCTCCTTCGATCATTGAATATTTAAATGATGAATCCCGCATATATTTCGAAAAGGTGAAACAGCATTTAACCGATTTGGAAATCGATTTCGTCGAAGATCCGACTCTAGTGCGGGGCTTGGATTACTATAATCATACCGCATTTGAAATCATGAGTGATGCAGAAGGCTTTGGCGCCATCACTACCCTTTGCGGAGGCGGCCGTTATAACGGGCTGTCTGAAGAACTTGGCGGACCGGAAACACCCGGAATCGGCTTTGCACTTAGCATTGAACGCCTGATTGCTGCCCTCCAAGCAGAAAACATCGAGCTTCCGATCAAAAAGGGAATTGACTGCTATCTTGTCTCATTAGGCGAAACAGCCAAGGATTATTCCGTCAAACTTGCCCATCAATTGCGGAATGCCGGTATTACCGTCGAAAAAGACTATCAAGACCGTAAAGTGAAAGCACAATTCAAATCAGCCGACCGTCTCGAAGCAAGATATGTGGCGACACTCGGGGATGATGAATTGGCAAATAATAAAATCAATGTGAAGTTCATGGAAACCGGTGAACAAGTCCAAATGGAACTTGCGACATTCGTTGAACAATTCAAAAAGCTACAGGCTTAAGGGGGAAATACCATGTTTGGCAGAACATACTTCAATGGTGAAGTGACAGAAGCAGCTATTGGTGAAAAAGTAACATTAAAAGGATGGGTACAAAAACGCCGGGATTTAGGCGGGGTCATCTTTATCGACCTACGTGACAGAAGCGGAGTCGTCCAGGTCGTTTTCAATCCAGACATTTCGGCAGACGCGCTGGCCACAGCCGAAAAAATCCGTAATGAATACGTCCTTGATATTCAAGGGACAGTAATCAAACGTGATGAAGCCAACTTCAATCCGAACGTAACAACAGGGACCGTCGAAGTTCAAGCCGAAAACGTTACAATTTTAAACGAAGCAAAGACCCCTCCATTCATCATTGATGAAAGAACGGATGTATCAGAAGACATCCGCTTGAAATATCGTTATTTGGACCTGCGTCGTCCAGCGATGTTCGAAACGTTGAAAATGCGTAACCAAACAACAAAAGCAATCCGTGATTACTTGGACGGTGAAGGCTTCCTTGATATCGAAACACCTATCTTAACAAAAAGTACACCTGAAGGAGCACGTGATTATTTAGTGCCTAGCCGTGTACACGAAGGTGAGTTCTATGCACTTCCGCAGTCACCGCAAATCTTCAAGCAGCTATTGATGGTATCCGGGTTCGAACGTTATTATCAAATTGCCCGCTGTTTCCGTGATGAAGACTTACGTGCTGACAGACAGCCTGAATTCACGCAAATCGATATTGAAACAAGCTTCATGAGCCAAGAAGATATCATTAACACCGCAGAAAAAATGATGGCTAAAGTGATGAAAGACGTAAAAGGACTGGACGTAACACTTCCATTCCCTAGAATGACATACAATGAAGCAATGAGCCGTTACGGTTCCGACAAACCGGATACACGCTTCGGAATGGAACTTAAAGATGTTTCCGAAATCGTCAAAGACAGTGATTTCAAAGTGTTCACCGGCGCTGTTGCGAACGGCGGACAAGTTAAGGCGATCGTCGTTAAGGACGGAAATGCGGATTATTCACGTAAAGATATTGATGGATTGGCTGAATTTGCAGCGATTTACGGTGCAAAAGGCCTTGCATGGCTGAAAGTTGAAGAAGACGGCGTAAAAGGGCCAATCGCCAAATTCTTCGCAGAAGATCAAGAGCAATTAGTATCTGTATTGGAAGCTGAAGTAGGCGATCTAATCTTATTCGTGGCGGATAAGAAAGGCATAGTCGCTGATGCACTTGGAGCACTTCGCAACAAGCTTGGTAAAGAAAGAGGCTTGATCGATCAAAGCAAATTCAACTTCCTATGGGTGACGGATTGGCCATTACTTGAATATGACGAAGAAGAAGGACGCTACTATGCAGCACACCATCCATTCACAATGCCATTCCGTGAAGACATGGACAAATTGGAATCAGACCCAGCAAGCGTCCGTGCACAAGCATATGACCTTGTCTTGAACGGCTACGAACTTGGCGGTGGATCACTGCGGATATTCGAACGCGACGTTCAGGAAAAAATGTTCAAAGTACTTGGATTCTCAGAAGAAGAAGCAAACGCACAATTCGGCTTCCTAATGGATGCATTCGAATACGGAACGCCTCCACACGGCGGAATCGCCCTTGGACTGGACCGCATGGTCATGCTGCTTGCAGGCCGCACGAACCTTCGCGACACCATCGCGTTCCCGAAAACAGCAAGCGCAAGCGACCTGCTCGTTGACGCACCGAGTACTGTAAGTGACAAGCAATTGGCCGAACTTAACCTAAGACTAGCAGCACTTAAAAAATAATTTATTTGGGAAAAATATGAAAAAATACCTAGGTGCTTTCTCTTGAAATAGAGTTAAGCATTATGATATGATATCTTCAATAAGTAAGAGTCCTGATGTGTTCGTTCTTTAACCTATAAGTTTTGACCGAACACTTATAGTTACCGGGAGCACTAGTTTCCTGGCCGCGTAAAAGCCTCCCTCGAAGAGGACTTACAAACGCGAGGAACCGAGCACCCACCTGCGGAGAGCGGGTTCAAAACAAAGGCGTAAACGGCACAATTGGGACTCTTACACCTTACAAAGCAACTCATGTTAAATAACATGGGTTTTTTTGTGCGTTAAAATAGTGAACTTACGAGCGAAGGGCGTGAATAGAGCGAATCCACGAGTAAATGGCGAGAATTCACAACTTTTTAAGCCAGAGTGAAAAGGGGGTTAAGTTCGTCTGAAAACTCGCGACACATAAAAAAACACCATCCTTTCCATCAAGAAATAGAAAGAATAGCGTCCTTTTCATACTTGGGGTAATGATTTTCCTTAGCTTGATGGTGATGATGATACTTGCTATTAATTATTTTTAACTTTCGTTCTTGTGATGCTACGACGACCATCTAAACTAATAGGTTCCTCCCCGTCAATTGTAATTCTTCGAACAACTCTTTGTGCATCATCATAGTCATTTACTGCATAATGCTGAGTTGCACGGTTATCCCAGATGACGACATCTCCAGCACTCCATCGCCAGCGAACGGTATTTTCTATTTGTGTAACATGTTCTTGGAGGACGGAAAACAATTGGGCTGAATCTAAGGAAGAAAGGCCGACAAATTTCTTCACAAAATGGCCGAGTAAAAGATGACGCTCTCCGGTTTCAGGGTGTACATGGACAACTGGATGTTCGGTTTCATATAGAGTGGAAGTAAATACGTCTTTATAGTGACTATTAGTCTCAGAAGAGACATTGGAGCGTTTTGCAGCATAATCATAGTCATTAGTATGGAGTGCCCATAATTGATCAGCAAGATTTCGTAATTCTGCTGGCAGGTTTTCATAAGCAGTGGTTGTATTCGCCCAAACGGTATCGCCACCTACTTCCGGTATCACAACTCCCCGTAAAATGGAGAATTTCGGGTATGCGGCTTCAAACGTAACATCTGTATGCCATGAGTTAGCTCGACCACCACCATGATCAGAATTCAATTCCAATATATAATTTGAGCCATTCTTTACTGGAACAGTTGGATGAACAACTGGTTTTCCAAGTAGTCCTGCAAAAGCTTCTTGTCCCTTATCATCTAGATGATCCTGATTACGGAAGAATACAACTTTATGCTTTAAGATCGCCTCGCGGATTGATTTAACTGTGTTAGCATCCAGATCTTCAGAGAGTTTAATCCCTGATATGTCTGCACCAATACGTGCAGCAACTTGTTTTACAACGATTGTTGATGAATTTTGAACTTGTTTGACATTACTCATTTTATTGCCTCCTTGTTTTTAGACCGCATAGCGAGCATTTATGGTAAACCGATAATACAAAAGAAAGCCAGAGCATAAGAGCTCTGGCTTCCAGGTGACTGGTCAGCAAAACGAATCCGAAATAATATAATTCCTATCGGTTTGATAAAATATTAAACTGGTAGGATAAGTATGTCAATTATAATTTTGAATTTTTTGTTAATTCAAAAATGGGCAAATTGGTTGGTTACAAATTGAAATGGACTCGTTGATTATAAAGATAACTTTCCAAAAATAAATGAAGATCCTTTATTAAAAAGCTTCTCAGTTTTAGGGAACAGTTAATCGACAATTGAACAGGAGATCATATAGTTAATTTAGAATTATCTGAATTTCGGGTTGACTATTGAAAATTAACTTGTTAGTATAAGAAAAATAAATACATAGTATTTCAATAGGAATTATTAATTCATTGACCGGACAACCGGAGACTTCTCTTTAATTTAAAGTGATGTCTCCGGTTTTTTTGGTAGATGAAATAGCCGACTAGTCTTCTGGAGGCCTTTACAGCGAGCGTTATTCGTTTGTGGTAAAGGTTTTTTCTATTGGAGGGAAGATGGAGGGAAAGGAATTGAAGATTTTGAAGAGTTGGCGAGCAACAGGAATTGTATTAATAGCTGTATTATCAGTCGTTTTATCGGTTGGATGTCAGGAGGAGAAAACGGTAGCGGAAAGTGAAGGGGAGTATGAAACTCTTAGTTTAAAATATGAGGGCTCTGTTGGAACTGTTACTTATCCAGAGTTAGCACAAGATTTAGGGTATCTTGATCCAATTAAATTGGAATGGATAGGAAATACAACTAGTGGACCATCGTCTATTCAAAATGCAGCGACGGGTGAAACTGATTTTGGCGGTGCTTTTAACGGTGCGATTGCCAAATTGATAGCAAGCGGGGCACCGATTAAATCGGTCATTGGGTATTACGGCAGTGATAAAGATACGTTTAGTGGTTATTATGTATTGAATGGCAGCCCGATTAAAAACGCTCGAGATTTAATTGGTAAAAAAGTCGGTATGAACACGATGGGAGCACATTCTGAATTCATTTTAAAAGAATATTTAAAACAAAATGGGCTAACGAATGAGGAAATTAAGCAAGTTACTTTAGTTGTTGTGCCACCAGTGAATACAGAACAATCGCTTCGTCAGAAACAAATTGATGTAGCGGTTTTAAGTGGAATGTTGCGTGATCGAGCATTAGAAAAAGGAGGAATCAGAAAGCTCTTTAGTGATTATGATTTGTTTGGCTCCTTTACAGCAGGTAGCCTTGTCTTTAAAGAGGCATTTATTAAAGAAAATCCGAACACGGTGAACAAGTTTGTAGAAGCAACAGCAAAAGCCATTGAATGGACACGGACAACGCCTCGAGAAGAAGTCATTGCTCGTTTTGAATCGATTATTGAGAAAAGGGGTCGTAAGGAAGATACAGAAACGATTCAATATTGGAAGAGCCCAGGTATAGCGGAGAAAGGCGGCTTTATTCAGGAACCAGAATTCCAAGTGTGGGTCGACTGGCTGGAGAAAAGTGGTGAGTTTAAAGAAGGTCAAGTGAAATTGGATGATTTATATACGAATGAATTTAATCCTTATAAAGATGAGTTGAAAAGAAAATAATGAGGTGATGGTATGGTAGACAAAATTCAGTTTGAATATGTAAGTAAAGTTTTTAAAATAAGAGATTCAGATCAAAGAAAGGGAGCGGTTAAAGAGTTTACGGCCATTAAAAATGTTCATTTTTCCGTGAAAAGTGAAGAGTTTCTTACATTAGTAGGGCCATCAGGATGCGGAAAATCGACGTTGCTTGATCTTCTAGGTGGTTTAACAAAACCCACTTCGGGACAGGTTTTGCTGGATGGAAAACCGATTGAGGGGCCTGGTTTAGATCGTGGGATTGTCTTTCAGCAGTATGCGTTGTTTCCTTGAATGGCTCATTACCTGGTTTCATGGATATTTTCGATACGGATTTGACTACGGTGCAATGGCTCACGACAGGGTTCACCCTGGCGACGGGAATCATCGCTCCTTTGTGCGGCTACATTAGAAATTGTTTTGGGACGCGTAAACTTTTTTTATTGTCAGTGGAAGGTTTAATGACTTTAACCCTTAGGAGTTTTTAAGCCTAAGAGTTAAAGTTTTTTCTATTTAAAGGAGGGGAATTAGGATATGTAATCATTGTTAGTTGTTGGTGGAGATAAACTCGGTAACATCACCAAAAGCTAGAGCAGGAAGGGTTTAAGGAAGTGATCCATCTTAACGGAAGGAACACACAGATGACTCGAAAGGAAATATCAAGGAAAGTCGATTTAATCTAAGTTTTGACTGACTACATTAATCACAACCTTTCAATGGTTATTAAAAGAAAAGCTCAAAAAAACAGGAGATACCCATTCGTTTTTCTAAACGTTCCTGGTGCTCCATATATATTGAATTGAAAAAACACCTATGATTCATAGCTAATCTAGGTGAAAAGCCGAGTAAAGACACCAAACTCACGAAAAAACCAAAAAAAACATCGAATGAACTTCAAATATCCCCATTTAAGTAACATTCCTCAATATAGATTCGTAAATTATAGTAAGGCTGAGCAACAGTCAGCCAAGGATAGAAAGTAGTGAGGGCTTTGAAAGATTTATTGTATGCAAAGAGGATGGAAATGCTTCAATTAGTGGAGCGGCTAGTGAATATAGATAGTGGTTCTCATACGAAAAAGGGTATTGATGAAATTGGTACGATTTTAAAAACGAAATTTGAAAGCCTGGATTTTATTGTGAATACCGTTGAGCAGCAGAATTATGGCAATCAGCTTGTCATCCAGCATCGTGAAGCGCATCAACCGCATATTCTGGTCGTCGCCCATATGGATACGGTTTTTCCGGAAGGCACAGCGCAAAAACGTCCTTTTAAAGTGAATGGAAATCGGGCATACGGTCCTGGTGTAGCTGATATGAAGGCTAGTCTGGTTGAGCTTTTTTATGCGATCTATTGTTTGAAGCAGACGGGGCAGACAGGCTATAAGCATGTCCAAATCATTCTTAATAGTGATGAGGAGATCGGGTCTCCTTCGTCCGCTTCACTCATATCGGAAAAAGCGGCCGATAAGAAGATCGCGTTAATTCTTGAACCGGCAAGGACAGACGGTTCACTTGTCACGGCAAGAAGGGGCTGCGGTCAGTTTAAAGTGGATATCGTGGGGGTGGCCGCCCATTCAGGGATCGAACCGGAAAAGGGACGAAGTGCAATTGAAGAATTGGCCCATAAGATCATCGCCTTACACCGATTGAATGATCAAAAGACTGGAATCAGCGTTAATGTCGGTATTATTGAAGGAGGTTCCGCTGTCAATACGATAGCTTCCCATGCGGCTGCTTTTGTGGATGTGCGGATTTCGGAAAAAAAGCAGGAAGACATCATCCTCAAGCAGCTGAAAAAAATCTGTGCTGAAACCTATATTTCAGGAACGAAAACGACATTAAGCGGGAAAATGGACCGGTCTCCCATGGAAAAGAATGAGAAGACGAACTCTCTTCTAGAGACGATCCGTCAGGCTGGGAAGGAAATCGGCATCGAAATCACGGATACGGCCACGGGTGGGGGTTCGGATGCTTCCATCACTTCTGATTTGGGAATCGCGACAGTGGATGGACTCGGGCCCATTGGAGGGAATGCACATAGTGTAGAGGAGTATTTGGAAATACCAAGCCTGACTGAAAGGACACTCCTATTGGCAACCGTCATTCAAAAATTATCAAAAATGACCTAGTGCACTAATTCCGATTAGACTGCTCATATTTCGCTTGTCATAAATGATGTTTATGATATATTGTTAATTGGGAAGCTAAATAAGAACAGAATTTATTGGAGTTGAATATATATGCTGCATCAGTTTTCACGAAATGAATTGGCAATTGGCAAGGAAGGAATCGATATACTGAAAAACACGACCGTTGCTGTCCTGGGTGTAGGAGGCGTTGGTTCTTTTTCAGCCGAAGCATTGGCACGTACGGGGGTAGGCCGTATTATTCTAGTGGATAAAGACGATGTCGACATCACAAATGTAAACAGGCAGATCCATGCTCTATTATCAACAGTCGGTCAACCGAAAGCGGAATTGATGAAAAATCGCATTCACGACATCAATCCCGACTGCGAAGTGATCGCTCTTAAAATGTTCTATACAGAAGAAACGTTTGAGGAATTCTTCAGTTATGGCCTGGACTATGTCATTGATGCATCGGATACGGTCATTTATAAGATACATGTGATGAAGGAATGCCTGAAACGGAATATCAAGGTGATTTCAAGCATGGGGGCCGCTAATAAGATGGATCCGACGCGTTTTCAAATTGCCGATATCTCCAAAACGCATACCGATCCGCTTGCAAAGGTCATTCGTACTAGATTGCGTAAAGAGGGCATAACAAAGGGAATTCCCGTTGTTTTCTCCGACGAGAGCCCTATTGTCATTCGTGAAGATGTCCGAAAAGAAGTCGGCAATGATGAGGCTAAAATCCGTAAAGCCCAAATGCCTCCGTCTTCGAATGCTTTCGTACCATCCGTAGCTGGCTTAATTGCAGCAAGCTGGGTAATCAATGATATATTAAAAGACATTGAAGTTCGCCGTGTAAACGATTGATAAAAAGTAACTGACTCTATAAAGGGTCAGTTTTTTTTTGTCGAATAGTAGATATTCCCTTTTAATAACTTTTTTATCCATATCATATAGACGGGGTCGAAAGAATGAGATAAACTGTTTTCAGAATATTATTTTTATTCTGATATTCTATTTGTTTAAAAGAACATACAAAACAAGGGGGTTTCAAATGAAGAAGAAAAAGCTAGCAGGAGTGTTTCTATCACTTTCATTGGTTGCAGGGGCGCTGGCAGGTTGTAGCGGCGACTCAAAAACTAGCAGTTCAGGCGGGGGCTCATCAAAATCGGGTGACACGATAAAAATTGGGGCAAACCTTGAATTATCCGGAGGTACGGCATCATTCGGCCAATCGGCTGCAGATGGTTTGAAACTGGCCATCGATGAAATTAATAAAGAAGGCATCGACGGTAAAAAACTGGAAATTGTCAAGGTTGATAATAAATCAGATGCAGCCGAAGCTACAAGCGGTTCGATCAAGTTAGTCAGCCAGGACAAAGTCGTGGCTGTAGTCGGATCTGCGACAAGCACGAATACATTGGCACAGGTTCAGGTCGCACAGGATAATAAAGTTCCTCTACTTACACCAACTGCAACAAATCCCGACATTACAAACAAAGCTGGAAAATTAAATGATTATGTATTCAGAACTTGCTTTATCGATCCATTCCAAGGTACAGTGGCAGCCAATTTCGCATCTGACGAAATAGGGGCTAAGACGGCTGCGATCTATGTGGATAGCGCAAGTGATTATTCTAAAGGACTGGCCGCAGCTTTTAAAGAAGCGTTCACTGCCAAGGGCGGTAAAATCGTGGCGGAAGAAGCTTATGTAACTAAAGATACTGATTTCCGCTCTACATTGACACGTATCAAATCCGCAAAACCAGAGTTCGTATTCCTTCCTGGTTATTATGAAGAAGTCGGATTGATCTTAAAACAGGCACGTGAAGACGGCATAGACCTTCCATTCATGGGTGGAGACGGCTGGGATTCCCCGAAGGTCGTTGAAATTGCCGGAGCGGAGGCTTTAAAAAATACTTATATCACGAATCACTATTCACCGGAAGATGAAGATGCAAAAATCCAGGATTTCGTTGCAGCCTTCGAAAAGGAATACGATAAAACACCGGATGCCTTTGCCGCACTTGGCTATGACACTGGGTACTACCTGGCTGATGCCATAAAGAGATCTGGAGATGCTTCTCCCGAAAAAATCAGACAAGCGTTGGAAGATGTCAAAGATCTTCAATTAGTTTCCGGAACGCTGAACCTTGATGAAAATCATGATCCGATCAAATCGGCGACCATCTTGGAATATGTAGATGGCAAACAAAAATTCAAAACAAAAATCAATCCATAATACCTTACGTGGATAGGGGGCAAGTCCCCCCTATTCTATATTCACTTAAAAAACACCTTAACGGGGAGAGTGCAATATGGAACTGATTCAGCAATTGGTAAATGGCATTTCACTCGGAAGCATTTATGCTTTGATCGCGCTTGGTTATACGATGGTATATGGAATCGTCAAGCTCATAAACTTCGCCCATGGCGACGTATTCATGGTCGGTTCATTTGTAGGGTTTTACGCCATTACCGTAATGGACTTATCCTTCATCCCAGCTTTATTGATTTCGATGGTCACATGTGCCATCTTTGGCGTTTTAATTGAACGCATTGCTTATAAACCCCTTCGTAATGCAACACGGATTGCGGCCTTGATAACGGCCATCGGTGTTTCCCTTCTGATAGAAAATGGGCTGATTTACATCCGGGGCGCCCAGCCGGAAGCCTATCCAAATAACGTCCTTCCGATGGATAAACTCGATATATTTGGAGTTTCCATCAGCAGTCAATCGATATTGATCTTATCTGTATCCATCATTTTAATGATCATCCTACAATTCGTTGTCCATAAAACCAAAATCGGCAAAGCGATGCGTGCCGTTTCATTCGATTCCGAAGCCGCTAAGCTGATGGGAATCAATGTGAATAATACGATTTCAGCTACGTTCGCCATAGGTTCGGCCCTGGCAGGGGCGGCTGGTGTCATTTTTGGAATCTACTATATTAAAATCGAGCCGTTGATGGGTGTCCTTCCTGGCCTTAAAGCATTTGTTGCAGCCGTCTTGGGCGGAATCGGCATCATTCCGGGAGCGATGGTCGGCGGTCTACTGCTTGGAGTGATCGAGGCTTTGGTCAGTGCAGCCGGTTACTCATTATGGCGTGATGGTGTGGCTTTCGTAGTACTTATCTTGATTTTGATTTTCTTGCCGCAGGGACTGTTCGGTAAAAATAAAAGAGAAAAAGTATAGGGGAGACATGGCGATGACTACTTTAAAGAATTCAAAGGGTTTTTGGATCTCGATCGTGCTCGCACTTATTTTTTTCGGAATCATGCAGTACACCATTTCAAACGGTATGCTCAATCCCTTTTATATCAACACGCTCATGTTCATCGGCATCAATATAATGCTGGCGACGAGCCTTCATTTAATCATTGGAATAACCGGCCAGTTCTCGATCGGGCATGCAGGTTTTTTAGCGGTCGGGGCCTATGCTTCCGCAGTCATGACAATGAAGCTGGAACTTCCTTTCATCATAGCTATATTGGCTGGGGGCGTAATAGCCGCTGTTGCGGGTATGGTGATCGGGATACCCAGCTTGCGTCTGAAGGGGGATTACCTGGCGATTGCTACCCTTGGATTTGGGGAAATTGTCCGGATCGTCCTTTTGAATATTGAATATGTAGGCGGTGCAAGCGGGATGCAGGTATCCCACCTGACTACTTGGCCATGGGTTTTTGCCTGTGTCATGATCACCGTCTTAGTCATCAGGAATTTCACCAATTCGACTCATGGACGTGCATGCATATCCGTAAGGGAAGATGAAACGGCGGCTGATGCGATGGGAATCAATACGACCTATTATAAAGTGGCGGCTTTTGTCATCGGAGCTTTTTTTGCCGGAATTGCCGGATCGCTTTATGCCCATAATTTTTATATTATCCAGCCATCGAATTTCGGTTTCCTAAAATCCTTCGATATACTGATTTTCGTCGTACTTGGCGGTCTTGGAAGTCTTTCAGGTTCGGTTTTGGCTGCCATTTTACTGACGATCGTGACGACATTCCTTCAGGATTATCCGGAAACGAGGATGATCATCTACAGCCTTGTCCTGATCCTGATGATGATCTTCCGCCCACAGGGTTTAATGGGAACAAGAGAAATCACATCATTGTTCACACATAAAAAAACGAAAGGGGGCCCAAAGGATGGAAGCCACAATACCGTTGCTTAAAGTAGATTCGGTGGGTATCCGTTTTGGCGGATTGAAAGCCGTTTCCGATGTGAACGTGGAATTATTTCCAGGGGAACTTGTAGGCCTGATTGGACCGAATGGGGCAGGGAAAACGACCTTCTTCAATTTATTGACGGGTGTGTATGTCCCTACAGAAGGGACGATTGCCTTGAACGGGGAAAATTTAAATAAGCAGCCGCCTTATAAAATTACGAGAAAAGGGATATCGAGGACCTTTCAAAATATCCGCCTTTTCAGTGAGCTATCCGTAATCGATAACGTGAAGGTTGCTTACCACTCACTTGCCAAGCATGGAATTCCAAGCTCCATATTCCGGCTGCCGGGACATTTTTCCGGGGAAAAGGAAATGGATGAAAAGGCGTTGGAATTCTTGAGGATACTTAACCTCGATCATTTTAAGGATGAAAAAGCGAAGAATCTCCCATACGGACAGCAAAGGCGGCTGGAAATCGCCCGTGCTCTTGCCGCCAATCCGAAACTTCTTTTACTGGACGAACCCGCAGCTGGGATGAACCCGCATGAAACAAAAGAATTGATGAACCTCATTGCTTTTATCCGGAAGGAATTCAACCTTACCGTTTTGCTAATCGAACATGATATGTCACTGGTCATGGGGGTATGCGAACGGATTTATGTCCTTGATCATGGACAGCTTATCGCTCACGGAAAGCCGGAAGAAATCCGGAACGATCCAAAGGTTATCGAGGCATATCTAGGGGAGGAGGTTTCCTGATGCTGAAAATAGAGGACATCAATGTTTATTATGGCAATATCCAAGCGTTAAAAGGGGTTTCCATGGAGATAAACGAAGGGGAGATCGTGACTTTGATCGGGGCGAACGGAGCGGGAAAAAGCACACTGCTCAAAACGATTTCCGGACTGTTAAAACCAAAGCAAGGAAAAGTCCTGTTCGAAGGCAATCCGATCGGAGGAAAAGCTGCACAGTCCATCGTGAAAATGGGCATATCCCATGTACCTGAAGGGCGGCGTGTCTTCGCCAACATGACGGTTGCCGAAAACCTGGAGCTTGGGGCTTATTTGCGAAAAGACAAAGAGGGCATCAATAAAGATATGGAAAAGGTCCATGAGTTATTTCCGAGGCTGCTGGAGAGAATCAAGCAGCAGGCCGGCACCCTATCCGGCGGAGAACAGCAGATGCTTGCAATGGGCCGGGCTTTAATGGCGAAACCACGTTTATTACTGCTCGATGAACCTTCGATGGGCCTTGCACCACTTCTGGTGAAGCAAATATTCAACATCATTCAGGAAATCAGTGAGTCCGGCACAACGATCCTTTTGGTCGAGCAAAACGCCAACCTCGCTTTATCCATTGCAGATCGGGCCTATGTTGTTGAAACGGGCCGAATCGTCCTGTCGGGCAATGCCGAGGAACTAACATCAAGTGAAGAAATAAAAATGGCCTATTTAGGAGGCCACTGAACCGCCGTTTGGCGGTTTTTTTAATTGATATTGGGATATGCAAAATATACAGGAAGATAAAAAGGCTCAGGAGATTCATGCATGATTTTATACATCCAATATAGTATTATTCAATTTTGATATAGGAATTAAGACTAAAAAAGCACGAAAAAACTGGGTTTAATTCCCTATCAATATACTTGTATTTTGGCAAAAATGTAATTAATAGGATGAAAAAAATAAGAGAATGAATAAAATTTTTTGATCAGTAAATAAGGAGTTTAAAATATCAATATAATTTAATTATCAGTTTTTTCTGATTATACCGCCTATTTTCACAATATTTAAAATATATAAAGATAAAAATGATATAGACTCCCTGTGAAAAATATCCTATTTAGCGGAATCTTCTCGCAATTATTGTATAGACGGAATGAAAATTATGCGGTAAACTATTTTTCGAAATATTAATTTAATTTGAAACATTTCATCTAATCAATTTTTTTCTGAAGCATTATGAATAAATATTCATGCATCAGAGCTTGATTACAAAATGGGGGGATTATTTATGAAAAAGAAAAAATTAGCAAGTGCATTCCTTTCTCTAACACTTGCTGCAGGAGTGCTAGCGGGTTGTTCCGGCTCTGGTTCATCTGAAAAATCAAGCGGGGATGGAGATACGATCAAGATCGGTGTCAACCTTGAGTTATCAGGCGGTGTCGCTTCATATGGACAATCGATTGCAGAAGGCCTGGAGCTTGCAACTGCAGAAATCAATAAAGAAGGCATTGACGGTAAAAAAATCAAACTAATTAAAGTCGATAATAAATCTGAAGCGTCCGAAGCGACAAGCGGAGCGATCAAGCTGACATCACAAGATCAGGTTGCAGCGATCGTAGGGGCAGCGACAAGCACGAACTCAATTGCACAAGTACAGATTGCACAGGATAATAAAGTGCCAGTCATCTCACCTTCTGGTACAAGCCCTGAAATCACTTTCAGCAAGGATAAATTGAATGATTACATTTTCAGGACAAGCTTCATCGATCCGTTCCAAGGGACGGTAGCTGCGAACTTTGCCAGTAAAGAAATCAAAGCGAAAAGTGCAGCCATCTATATTGACAGCGCAAGTGATTATTCAAAAGGGTTAGCCGCAGCCTTTAAAGAACAATTCGAAAAAAATGGCGGAAAGATCGTAGCTGAGGAAGCTTACATTGCCAAGGATACTGACTTCCGTTCCACATTGACTCGTTTGAAATCGGCAAAACCTGATTTCATTTTCCTTCCTGGTTACTATGAGGAAGCTGGTCTGATCGTGAAGCAGGCACGGGAAACTGGACTTGACGTTCCATTCATGGGCGGCGACGGCTGGGATTCTCCTAAGCTAATTGAAATTGCCGGTGCAAAAGCTCTAAATAATACGTTCATCACGAACCATTATTCTTCAGGTGACCCTGATAAGAAAATTCAGAATTTTGTGTCAGCGTTTAAAGCGAAGTACAAAGATAAATCCCCGGATGCATTTAACGCTCTAGGATATGACACAGGATACTTCCTTGCAGACGCGATTAAACGTGCTGGTTCAGCGGATTCAGAAAAAATCAAAGAAGCGCTGGAAAAAACGGCTGACCTTGAGCTTGTAACGGGTACATTCACATTGGATGAAAAACATAATCCAATCAAATCTGCTACCATCCTTGAATTTAAAGAGGGAAAACAAGTATTTAACACAAAAATCAATCCTTAATTTCGGAGAACAACTCCAACCCTTTCGCCGGCCCTTCATTAAAAAGAAGGTGCTGGCGAATTCTCATTTTTCAAGCATACCAGCTCGCTGAACATCCCCTAAGAGGAATGCAAAGAGCCTGGACTTATCACTTATAAAATATAGATTTTCAAGGAGAGTCGAAC
This sequence comes from Peribacillus simplex NBRC 15720 = DSM 1321, assembly GCF_002243645.1. NCBI lineage: Bacteria > Bacillati > Bacillota > Bacilli > Caryophanales > Bacillaceae > Peribacillus > Peribacillus simplex. Next base: position 4,308,013 of record NZ_CP017704.1, read on the forward strand.
ATGGAATTGATACAACAGTTAATAAACGGGGTTTCACTAGGAAGTATTTATGCCCTTATCGCTCTCGGATATACGATGGTTTACGGGATTGTTAAATTGATAAACTTCGCACATGGCGATGTATTCATGGTCGGCTCATTCGTTGGGTTTTACTCGATAACGGTTCTGGATTTGTCATTCGTGCCAGCCCTATTAATCTCGATGACGGTCTGTGCGCTGTTTGGGGTATTGATCGAGCGTATCGCGTACAAGCCATTGCGTAACGCAACACGTATTGCGGCACTTATCACTGCCATCGGTGTTTCCCTTTTAATCGAATACGGATTCATCTACGTCCGCGGTGCACAGCCGGAAGCTTATCCGAATGATGTATTGCCGACAGACAAGTTCAATATTTTTGGAGTTTCCATCAATAGTCAATCGGTTTTGATTTTTGGAGTGGCTGTAGTCCTGATGATCATCCTTCAAATCATCGTTCATAAATCAAAAATAGGAAAAGCGATGCGTGCCGTTTCCTTCGACGCGGATGCTGCTAAGCTGATGGGGATAAATGTTGATAACACGATTTCTGCCACCTTTGCAATCGGTTCCGCTTTGGCTGGGGCAGCAGGCGTCATTTTCGGTATTTACTATATTAAGATCGAGCCGCTCATGGGTGTGCTTCCGGGATTGAAGGCATTCGTTGCCGCCGTACTTGGAGGGATCGGGATTATACCGGGCGCGATGGTCGGTGGACTATTGCTAGGTGTCATCGAAGCTTTGGTCAGTGCCGCCGGTTACTCATTATGGCGTGATGCTGTAGCCTTCGTCGTACTGATTCTTATCTTGATTTTCATGCCACAAGGCTTATTCGGTAAAAACAAAAAAGAAAAAGTATAGGGGAGACAAAGCAATGACTACAATTAAGCGAGCAAAAGGTTTTTGGCTCTCGATTTCACTATCATTGATCTTTTTCGCCGTAGTTCAAGTGTTAATCGGCGGCGGATCGCTAAATCCTTTTTATCAAAATACGCTCATGTTCATCGGGATCAATATCATTCTGGCAGCGAGCCTGCACTTGATCATCGGGATAACCGGACAATTCTCGATCGGACATGCCGGATTCCTGGCAGTCGGTGCCTATGCTTCAGCCGTTATGACGATGAAGCTGGAAATGCCATTTTATGCGGCATTGATAGTTGGCGGTTTGGCGTCAGCGGTGGCAGGTTTGATCATCGGAATTCCAAGCTTACGCTTAAAAGGTGACTACCTGGCGATTGCGACCCTGGGTTTTGGGGAAATCGTCCGGATCATGCTTTTGAATATTGATTATGTCGGCGGGGCGAGCGGCATACAGGTTTCCCATTTGACCACTTGGCCGTGGGTATTCGCTTCCGTCATCGTTACGATCATCGTCATCCGAAACTTTACTAGCTCGACCCATGGCAGGGCCTGCATATCGATCCGCGAGGACGAGACGGCTGCCGATTCGATGGGAATCAATACGACTTATTACAAAGTTGTCGCGTTTGCGATCGGTGCTTTTTTTGCCGGTATTGCTGGAGGGCTTTACGCTCATAACTTCTATATCATCCAGCCATCGAACTTCGGATTCCTGAAATCTTTCGACATTTTGATCCTAGTCGTACTTGGCGGTCTTGGAAGTCTTTCCGGTGCCGTATTGGCCGCGATATTACTGACGGTTGTCACGACTTTCCTGCAGGATTATCCGGAAACACGAATGATCATCTACAGCCTTGTGCTTATCGTGATGATGCTATATCGTCCACAGGGTTTAATGGGGACAAAAGAAATAACATCCATGTTCAAACGTAAAGGAGGAAGCAGCCATGAAAAAAATAAAAACACCGCTGCTTAAAGTCGATTCGGTCGGCATCCAGTTCGGAGGGCTCAAAGCCGTTTCTGATGTTAACGTCGAGTTATATCCAGGAGAACTAATTGGCTTGATTGGGCCGAACGGCGCTGGAAAAACAACTTTCTTTAACTTGCTGACAGGAGTTTACGTCCCGACAGAAGGCACGATTTCTTTAGAAGGTGAGAACTTAAGAAAACTGCCTCCATATAAAATCACGCAAAAAGGGATCAGCCGGACATTCCAGAACATTCGCTTATTCAGTGAACTATCCGTGATCGATAATGTAAAAGTAGCCTATCATTCGCTTTCGAAGCATGGCATTTTAAGTTCGATCTTCCGTATGCCGATTCATTTTAAAGGCGAAAAGGAAATGGATGAAAAGGCGATTGAGTTCCTGAAGATTTTCAACCTTGATCAATATAAGGATGAAAAGGCGAAGAACCTGCCATATGGTAAACAAAGACGTTTGGAAATCGCCCGTGCACTTGCAGCCAACCCGAAACTGCTTTTGCTGGATGAACCGGCTGCGGGGATGAACCCACAGGAAACGCATGAGCTCATGAACCTTATTGCCCTCATCCGTGAGAAATTTGATTTGACCGTATTATTGATAGAACATGATATGCCACTCGTCATGGGTGTTTGCGAACGCATATACGTACTCGATCACGGACAACTGATCGCTCAAGGAAAGCCTGAGGAAATCCGTAACAATCCAAAAGTCATCGAGGCCTATCTGGGCGAGGAGGTTTCATAATGTTAAAAATCGAGGACATCAACGTCTATTACGGAAACATTCAAGCCTTGAAAGGAATCTCGCTTTCTATTAACGAAGGCGAAATCGTAACCCTGATCGGGGCAAACGGAGCCGGGAAAAGCACGATGCTGAAAACCATTTCCGGCCTATTAAAACCAAAACAAGGGAAGATTATATACGAAGGGCAATCCATCGGCGGAAAGGCAGCACAATCCATCGTGAAAATGGGCATCTCCCATGTCCCTGAAGGCCGGCGGGTCTTTGCCAACATGACCGTAGAAGAAAACCTTCAGCTTGGTGCTTATTTACGTAAGGATAAGGCAGGCATCAAGCAGGATATGGAGAAAGTCTATGAATTATTCCCGCGTTTGCTAGAGCGCCTGAAACAACAATCCGGAACCCTTTCCGGCGGGGAACAGCAAATGCTCGCAATGGGCAGGGCACTCATGGCCAAGCCCCGGCTTCTGTTATTGGACGAGCCATCCATGGGACTTGCTCCATTATTGGTGAAGCAAATCTTTCATATCATCGAAGAAATCAATAAAACAGGTACAACGATTCTGCTGGTCGAACAAAATGCCAACTTAGCACTATCCATCGCGGACAGAGCCTATGTTGTCGAAACCGGCCGAATTGTCCTATCAGGCAAATCAGAGGAACTGACCGCAAGCGAAGAAATCAAGAATGCCTATTTAGGAGGACATTAAACCGTTTTATAGCGTTTCAGACTGCAGAGAAACTCGATGAATTTCGAGTTTGCCTGCAGTTTTTTTATTTGTAACTCGAACGTTGATTGGGACGTAGGGCACTCGCTTTCCGCGGGCGGTCCGCCCTCGCCGCTTCGCGTCTGCGGGGTCTCCCCTGGACTCGCTTTTCCCGCAGGAGTCTCGTACCTTCCACTCCAATCAACTTAGTTTTAATAGTAAGATAGAACTCCTTTTGCCTACAGTCTTTTTGAGGGATTGTTGATTTCCACTCCAGGCACTCGCTTTCCGCGGGCGGTCCGCCCTCGCCGCTTCGCGTCTGCGGGGTCTCCCCTGGACTCGCTTTTCCCTCAGGAGTCTCGTACCTTCCGCTCCAATCAACTTAGTTTTAATAGTAAGATAGAACTCCTTTTGCCTACAGTCTTTTTGAGGGATTGTTGATTTCCACTTCTGGACTCGCTTTCCGCGGGCGGATCGCCCTCGCCACTTCACGTCTGCGTGGTCTCTCTTGGACGAGCTTTTCCCGCAGGAGTCTCGTACCTTCCGTTCATATGAAATTTAGGCAGAACCTAATTTTTCCGGCAAACTGAGTCCGCTTTAAAGCGGTTTTTTGATTTTTAAATAAGCTATTTTAACTAGATAAAAAGGTTAGTAAAACCAAATCACACGGTATACAATCTAGTTAAGGATAATAGTAGAATGGGTTCATAATTAAATTTCATCCACAACTATTCTTAATCATATTTTTTGGAGTGATTTCATGCACAAACTTATTCAGGTTTTACTGCCGGTATTATTGCTGTTTATAATTCTTCCAATCTACAAGCCGAATTCTGCTTCTGCAGAAGAGACACCGCAATCCGATGGTGTCATCGTCAAATATAAAGAGACGAACGATGAGCCGATCAAAGAGTTGATAGAAAAGGTGGAGGTCCCTAAAGGGGAAACAACCGACAACCTGATCGAGGAACTTGAAGAACAGAAGAATGTGGAATATGCAGAACCAAACTATCTTTTCAAGAAGATGGAAAGCCCGAACGATCCAGCCTACATAGACCAGTGGCATCATAAAAAGCTTGGTACGAATGCAGCGTGGACAAAATCAACGGGATCAAATGAAATAATAGTGGCCATCATTGACGACGGCATCGATCGCAACCACGAAGATTTAAAAGGGAAGATCGTCAATGCCTATGATACGATAAACAATCGGAAGCATATCATACCAAAAGGGGCACATGGAACGCATATCGCTGGCATCATTGCCGGCTCTGCGAACAACGGCTTAGGCGGAACGGGTGTTGCTCCGAATGTTAAACTACTGCCGATTAACGTTTTTGATGGAGAGTATGCCGATACTGCTGATATCATTGAGGCGATACATTATGCCGTTCAGCAAAAGGCAAACATTATCAATATGAGCTTAGGAGATACCAGTTATTCGGAGGCCTTGAACAAGGCTGTCCAGGAAGCCTATAAAAAAGGCGTACTGATCGTCGCGGCTGCCGGGAATGAAGGGGATATGGGGAAAAATGTACAGCGTGTGTACCCAGCGGCATTCAGCCATGTCATTTCCGTTGCTGCCACTGACTCAAGGGACAAGCGTCCCAGTTATTCCAACTACCATTCAACAGTCGATATTGCGGCCCCTGGAGATGATATCCTTTCAACCTTGCCATATGGTAAATACGGCTGGATGAGCGGAACATCGATGGCCACGCCGATGGTTGCGGGTGTAGCGGCACTGATTTGGTCACATGAGCCCAAACTTAACAAAACCGAGGTAGAATACCGCCTCTATGATTCAGCCGTGGACCTAGGTACAAAAGGGAAGGACATATACTATGGAAACGGGCGGGTCAATGCCAAAAAAGCACTGGAGATGAAGACGCTAACCAAGCCGGCCGTGACCGCGATTTCCGATAAGGATACCAAGATCAATGGGAAAATTCCGACTGATTTCAAAACGGGGACCGTCTCCATTTATACCGATAAAAAACAACTCGCCACAGTGAAGATCAACGGCGAAAAAACGTTTACAGCGACTATCGCAAAACAAACAGCCGGAACGACAATCTCTACTAGGGTCATCGATAAATCGGGAAATAAAAGTATCCCGGTTTCATTTAAAGTGGCAGATAAAACGGCTCCTGCAAGACCGTCCGTAAATACGGTAGGTGACAATACCGTTAAAGTAACCGGCAAAGCAGAAGCGGGATCTTCCGTCACCGTCAAAACCGGCAGTACGGTTCTTGGCAAAGCAAATTCCAACAGTGCAGGGAATTTCACCGTAACGATGTCAAAAAAACAAAAGGCCGGAAAAGTCCTATCCGTTACAGCAACCGATAAAGCAGGAAATATAAGCTCGATCAAAACCGTGACCGTCGCAGACAAAACAGCACCAAGTAAACCGACGGTCAACACAGTAACCACAAAAACGACAAAAGTAACAGGCAAAGCAGAAGCCAACTCCACAATCTCCATCAAAGCATCAGGAAAAGTGATCGGCTCTGCCACAGCAACGACTAAAGGCACATTCTCGGTTAAAATTCCCAAGCAAAAAGCCGGGAAGAACTTATATACCTATGCCAAAGACAAAGCGAAAAACGTAAGCGAATCCAGAAAAGTCACGGTTAAAAAGTGATAAGAAAACGGCGGCCCCCAATATTCGATTTGGGGGCTGTTCTTGCTGCTATCTTCGTTTTATTTTAAAAACACAAATAAGGTGCTGCCATTACGTAGCACCCCAGCTTTACAATTTCTAAACGATTTCTTCTTGTTTTATTTTTTCTTTGATTGTAACCAGTCTAAAAAGTCATCCCTGAAAACCCTCTTGGACCTTTTTAAACGAATTAAAGGAAAATCGGGACTTCCCATGTATTCATCAGCAGTTCTTTCACTAACATTTAAATAATCTGCCAAATGCTCTACAGTTAATAATTCTGGTAGTTGTGATATCTCATCCGTTTCGTTCGTTATTATTTTTTCCCTTCTTTCATGAGTTACGTAATTTATATGCCCTTCTCCAATGCATACTGCTACTTTCTTAGAACACTTAGGACACGTCAGAGTATCAATTCTATCTTCCATAACAGAAAGACGAGATACTACGCCAAACAGTGTTTGACAATTTTTACATAAATAAGTATATACACCTTCCACTTTCAAATTTAACACTCCTTGACTTATCATTTTTTAAACTAACAAAATCTATAAGTAGCCAATCTGATATGTGATAGGCTTAAGCGCTTTTCACTAATCACTCTTCTATTATTGTGCTACCCCGAAGGTACTTCTCCATTGTTAAAGCCCTTCTCTAAAAAGAGAGGGGCTTAATTATTGTTTGTATAAATTAAAAATTCTTTTGTATCTCTAATATATTTATTTATATCAGCAATTAATTAAAAAAAGGAATAAACAATTATTCTGAATTGTCTATATTCCCTATATAACATCAAGAAGGAGAGTTACATAGCTTTAGTCATTGGAAGAACCCCGGGCTAATTCGTATACATAGGTGATGATATTAAGATTATTGTAGTTTTAACAGACGACGATGAAATGCTACGTCTTTGGATAGAGGCACTTAAAGAGTTAAAGTTGTACGATACAGACATTACCTACCTTTATTATGGAAGGATCAAAAGGCGTATTTGTCATGCGTAAAAGATGTGGCCAAAAAAAGAAATAGTTATGTATCATTCCACATCATTAGATATGAATATCGTTTATGTGACTATAAATAAGCTAAGGCAGGCTGTGAATCACGAGTTCCATCGGAGTGCAATCCTGCATTCTGACTAAGGCTTCCAATACACTTATTCCGCAATTTCAAAACAAAGTGAAGGAACTTGGGCTACCCAATCCATGTTCCGCAAGGGAAACTGTTGGGTTAATGATGCGACGATGGAAAGTTTTTTGGCCACTTTAAAGATATAGCAGAATCATTAACGGATGTGAAGAAAGAAGTTGATCGAGTTATTGAAGAATATAATGAGTGTCGTTATCAATAGGGGCTAAAGAAAATAGCCACGGTACAATACGGGGACCACTTATTAGCTTCATAGGCGCTTTTTTATACTGTCCGAAAAATGGGGCACAAATTTGAATCCCAATACCTGCTCATACCATTTAATCGCGGTATCCAAATCAGGTACAGCCAATCCAATGTTAGTAATTGCTGTCATATGTATCCCCCCTGATAATAAAATACCCTTTTAAGGTGAGGGACAAACGGCACCGTTTTGGACAAAAAAAAGAAGCAATAGTCAATATTGCTTCTTTGATTACATATATCGACCTCATGAAATTCTTTAAATCTCACCCTCTTCAAGCCTCCTATTATACTCAATTTTACTTATTAATCCCTTTGCATTACAGGTAAGACAATCTGTATAAATATCGTAGGCACCTGTACCTGCACAAACATGGCATTTAACATGAGTTTCCGGTATATCCTTATGCATGAATGAAAAAACTTTTCCAATATACTGCAGAATAATCATTCCCAAAACTCCTTTTTTTTCTATCATACAACGAAAAAGAGAGAAGGAAACAGGAAATACAATAACATTACTTAAAACAAATAAAACCATTACATAGTTTACATGGGGTTAAAAAATGCTTAATTTGATTCATGTGTATTAGGCTTGTGTCAGGAACAATTTCATTAAAGACCTTGTGGTTCTCTGGGGCTCTAGATCTTCGTATAAAACTGTTCTACAAGATCATTTCTGTTTTCACAAAAAAAGAACATCCATAAAGATGTCCTATAATGTGTAATTAATTCATTTTTCTTAAAATCCATAGGTAAGCCAATATTGAAATCCCCACAGAGACTGCTGACATTATGTAAATGCTTATATACCCGAAAAGATAGCCGATTTGTCCGAAGAGGATGGCACCGAAACCGATTCCAAGATCAAAGAAGGAATAGAAAGTGGCATTGGCCATACCTTTTCGGTTTCGGGCAGCGTGTTCAAGAGACCACGCTTGAAGAGCGGGTTGGACAGCACCGAATCCAATGCCATAAAAAATAGCTGCCATATACAGAATCATGTTACTTGGCATCCAGGCTAGCAATAGCATCGCTACTACGATAAAAAGAGTAGACGGAATGAAGACAGCTTGATGTCCTTTTTGATCATAGATTTTTCCAGCAAACATACGTGTGAAAATAAGGGCTAAAGCGTAAAGAAAAAAGTATCCTTGAATACCTGTCAGACCTTTTTCGATTGTATAGAGCGGTAAGAAGGTAGCAGTCCCGCCAAAAGTTACCGTGATGAAAAAAACAAGAACGGATGGAGCAACAGCGCTTTTTTCATAAATGTCAAACCTATTAGTTTTTACTGGGACAGAAGCATGATCTACTTTTTTATAAGTAATTGTTGAAGCCATGATCCAAGCTGCCAGGCTTAATACTCCGCAAAATAAAAACAAATGTTGAAAGGTTAAAACATCCGCTAAGAAAAGCCCAAATGAAGGACCAAAAGCCATTGCCAAATTACCCGATAAAGTGAAGTATCCCATTCCCTCACCCCGAAGCTTTGCCGGGATAAGATCGGAGGCAATCGTACCTGATGCGGTGGTCGTATATCCCCAGCCAATCCCTTGTACAATCCTCATAGCGCATAGAAGGAAAATACTCATCATAAATCCAAACGAGCCAATCGCTACAGCCAAAAGGGCTAGACCGAACAGGAAAACAAAACGTCTACCTTTTGTTTCCAAGGCCTGTCCAGCAAAGGGGCGGACAATCAGAGCAGAAAATAAAAACATGCCAGCAACTAACCCAATATACCGTTCATTTCCGCCAAGCTCTTTTACAAAAAGCGGGAGGGTAGGGGAAGTCATCTGAAAGGATAAAAAAACAAAGAAGTTAGCTAAGAAAATCATAATAAAATCACGTGTCCAGATTCTATTAGAAACCGGAAGTTCTTCTTTTAACAAGGGTACACCCATAATAGTTATTCTCCTCAATTGATAGTAATTATCATTCTCATTTTACTAAAGTTATAGAGAACAATCTATAAAAATTAAGTGATCACTATAAATCTAAGTAATATTGACTATTACAAAATAAAAAGAGCCCCAGGGCTCTAAAATAAACTATTAATGATCAACTTTATCCATCCGATAAAAGAAATCCATAACGGTATGCTCAAAGATGTACCAAACAAAAGTCCTTTAAAGAAATTCCCTTCATTTTTACCAACCATATTGAACACACCTCTCGGCTTGGTTTTCTTGTGATAATTATAAATAAAAACGCTCTATTTGTATGAGGCATTTGATGCATTTCTACTATATTATACAGGGCGCTTTGAGAAGAGTTTTCGCGTTGATCGTGATGACTTGGAAACACTAAGTTTCATTAATCATGGACTTGGGGGGATTCAATAGAGGATTTGCTGGAAGGAAAGCTAAATAAAGAGGTAATACAAGATAATCCGGATCTGATTATTTTTGAAAATTCGCTGATAAATAATCATTATCAATCACTTAGCTTGGAACAGACGGAAAAAGATTTGGAAAATATCATGACAAAGTTACAGAAAGAGCTGCCGAATGCAAAAATTCTAATCATTTCACCAAACCCAAATAGTAAAATGGAGTATAGTTTAGGGTTGAATTATTTGGATTATATTCAAGCTTTCGAGCAGGTCATCAAAACGAATAAATGGGCATAAATGAATAGTAAAGAGGGATAGAAAAGAAGCTAAAGAGAAAGAATAGGAGATTGGCTGATATACTGACTAATGTTAACATCCATCCTAATTACCAAGGGCATTACATATGGTTCGAGGCGATTGAGGAATATTTTAAAAAGTAATAAAAGGGGGAAAAGTAGCTATATCCACTTTTCTCCTTTTAAAGTTTACTCTTTGCATTTGCACCTAAAGAAAGCGGTATCATAATTTCTCAATCCTTAAAGACATCACTTTCTATCTTGAATAAATTCGCGCATTTCCTCTTTCGATATTCCTGAACCCATAATATCCTGCATAATTTCCATCCACTCTTCATCCATGCCCTTGTCTGCTTGTTCATTCAATAGAGCATCGACCTTAATACAAAGGATTCTAGCGATTTTTTCCAAAACTAAAATAGTAGGGTTTGTTTGAAGGTTTCTTTCCAGTGAGCTTATATAGGATTTGGCAACGCCGGATTTTGCGGAGAGTTCACTAATTGACATATTCCTTTCTTCCCTAAGCAATTTAACTCGGTAACCTATCATATAGACCACACCTAACCATTAATATGAAAATTATATACTCATTTAAACTATTACTTTTAGTTTACACATTTTCCTTTCATTTTTAATGATAACTAGGCACTAAAATACTTGACACAATTATATGTATAAACGGATTTTCCGGTTTTGGTAGGCATTTAGTTAGGTTATTTCTAGAAAATATTGTTAAATAACAAAAAGACCTAACAAATTATGGCAATGGGTGTATACTAAGGATTAATAAAATTGCTGGTGAAAATATTCTGGAAAACGGGGTATTTAATGTGATTAATACAATATAAAAATTAACAATTATTACCTTTGTATTACTATTTTCTTTTTTGTAAAATTACTTTGGCATTTGAAAAGTATTCTTTGATTGTAATTTCCATGTAAATTTCCTTGAAAATACATAAAAACTAGGTAATATTATGGTATAATGCAATAGGTCATTTTTAACATATCAGGAGGATGAAATGGAAGAAACTATTAGTATTAAAGATATTTTTAAAACATTAAAGAAACGTTGGAAGCTAATCATGCTGCTGACATTGATTGCCGCTCTGATTAGTGGAACAATTTCTTATTTCTTATTAACACCCGTTTATCAATCTTCAACACAGATTCTCGTTAATCAGAAACAATCTGGGAACCAATTGGACTCGAATCAAATACGATCTAATATCGACATGATCAATACATACAGTGTGATCATAAAAAGCCCTGCCATATTGGAGAAGGTCATTGATGAGCTTGAACTAGACCAAAGCGTAGATCAACTTAGTCAAAAAATTACGATTAACAGTCAAGAAAATTCGCAAGTCTTCTCATTAACGGTTCAGGATAGTAATCCGGCCAAGGCAGTTAAGATTGCCAACACGGTTTCTTCAATTTTTCAGAAGGAAATCAAAGATATTATGAAAGTAGACAATGTTAGCATACTTGCTAAGGCAGAAATTAAGGAGAATCCTTCGCCTGTAAAACCTAATCCATTATTGAATATCGCTATTGCAGTTGTGGTGGGATTGATGGCTGGAATAGGCTTGGCATTCCTACTAGAGTATTTGGACAATACGATTAAGGACGAGGATGATATAGAGAGACTCCTTGACTTACCATTACTTGGATCTATTCAAAAAATATCGCAACATAAATAAAGAACATTCAGTGGCATTAAGAAAGGAAGTGGGATTTTTGAGAAGTAAAGATGAAAAACAAGTGAATTTAATTGCGCAGAATAATCCTAAATCGCCTATTACTGAACAATATCGATTAATTAGGACAAACATACAGTTCTCTTCAGTAGATAAAGAAATCAAAACCATTGTGGTTACTTCATCAGAGCCTAATGATGGGAAATCGACTACAGCTGCCAACCTAGCGATTGTGCTTGCTCAAGAAGAGAAAAAAGTATTACTTGTGGATGCGGACTTAAGGAAACCATCGGTTCATTATGCTTTTAACCTTAGTAATATACATGGACTTACAAGCGTATTGACAAAGAAAATGGACTTAAGAAAAACTATCTTGAATTCAAATGTTTCAAATTTAGACATTTTAACAAGTGGGCCGATACCACCTAATCCTTCAGAGTTATTAAATTCTAAAGCGATAGAGACAGCCATTGATGAACTAAAAGAAATCTATGATTATATCATTTTTGATACTCCGCCCGTTCTGGTAGTGCCGGATTCCCAGATTGTAGCTAATAAATGTGATGGGGTGATCATGGTAGTGGCAAGCGGCAAGACAAACAAACAAAGTGCAGTAAAAGCAAAGGACCTTTTAATGAAAGCTAACACATCCTTGCTGGGAGTCGTTTTGAATGGCGTTGGGACGGATAACAGCAATTATTATTACTATAAATCTTAATCGAAATAATACAATTTTCGACAAAATAACACCCTGTTTAATGGGAGTTTTATATGCTACTATTAATCGGGGTATTAATTCCTATCTGATTTCTCTGTGATTAAGGCTAATATCCTATTTATTTAAAAAGGAAGTGTGTGAAATTTGATCGACATACATTGTCACATTCTCCCGGGAGTTGATGATGGATCCGCGGACATGGAGGAGAGCTTCAACATGGCAAAAAAAGCTGTAGAAGCAGGGATCACCCATTTATTTGCCACGCCACATCACTTAAATGAGAAATATGTAAATGTTAAGAGTGACATCATGGATCGTGTTGTGAGGTTAAATGAGAGTTTTCAACAAGAAAATATTCCTCTTACCATTCATCCCGGACAAGAAGTAAGAATACACCGGGACATATTCACTTCACTTGAAAAGGAAGAAATCCTAACTCTGGACGATAACGGTATGTATTTGCTGCTAGAGCTCCCGTCGGGAAAAGTCCCTACATACACACAAGAAGTGATTTATGAGCTGCTGCTTAAAGGAATAACACCGATTATTGTACATCCTGAGAGAAATAAGGAATTGATTAGGAATCATAAACTATTATTTGAATTGGTCCAGGAGGGCGCGTTAACTCAACTTACCTCTGGTAGTATTATCGGTCTCTTTGGGAAAAGTGTTCAATCATTTTCAAAAAAAATAATCGAACATAATCTCGCTCATTTTGTTGCAACAGATGCTCATAATATAGGTACAAGAGGCTTATCGTTACAACAAGCCTATGAAACAATCACAAAGGCATATGGAATACAACGTACATTTAATTTTAAAGAAAATGCTGAACAGCTAATAAAGGGACAAAGTCCTTCTGTAGAAAAACCATTGCCGTTCAATAAGAAATTTTTAGGTATCTTTTAGAATAATAGTTAATCAGGAAACGCTTACATTAGTATAAATAATATTCGTCTATGTGTAAAGTTTTTTGGGGGTCATTTGAAATATTGGTTTCAGTGTAAAAGGAATTAATAAGGAGATAGATTCGTTTGAAAAGGTTTGATGATTATCCGAAATCTATAAAGAAAGCACTACGTTACATACATCAAGATGCGTCCTTAGTCTTATTCAATCAATTAGAGACGAGCCTCACAAAGTCTATCAAGAAAAGAAAAGAAACTCTACAAAAGAAGGAAAAGAAACTATGAGAGTCATTTAAATATTAATGTTAATACAAGGTTATGTTTTGAAATGAAATTAATACCTGTTTTCATTGAAAAGTAAAGGCCTAAAACATTAGAGGATACTGCTTTTTCCTGAATTTAAAAGTGAGTATCCATAACAATTTATTAAAGGGGGAAATTTGGTTGGCCTACCGAAATCGACTAACACTACTGGCACTATTAGATTCCTTAATTGTATTATCGGCCATTTATGTAAGTTATTTAGTCCTACATCCATATTTAGAAATATTTAAGTTAACAGCACTTTTAGTCAGCTCAGTCGCTTTATTAATTAGCCATCATATTTTCGCTTCTATTTATAAGCTATATAAAAAAGCATGGGAGTATGCAAGTATAGGGGAGTTACTATCCATAGTAAAAGCCGTAACCTTATCAGTCATCAGTGTAGTTATCATTCAAATTTTGGTTTTTCAGGATGTGTATGTAAGAGCAATGGCATTAACTTGGATGATGCATGTCATACTTATTGGTGGTTCCCGTTTTTCGTGGAGAATGCTGCGTGACCGCTTAGTAAATAATCAAATGGAAATCAAAAATACATTGGTTATTGGGGCGGGATCGGCAGGAACCATGGTTGTTCGTCAACTTCTTAATAATCATGATACAGCACTTAAACCAGTAGCTTTCATTGATGATGACCCGAATAAAGACAAATTAGACATCTTAGGAATACCCGTTGTTGGCACCTCTAAACATATTCCTGAAATGGTTGAAAAATATCATATTGATAATATTGTCATTGCTATTCCTTCATTAAGTAAAAAAGAATTAAAGGTCATCTTTGATGAATGTGTGAAAACAAATGCGAAAACACAGATCATGCCGATGATTGAAGATATTATGTTAGGAAAAGTAGCTGTTAATCAATTTAAAGAAGTGGAAGTAGAAGATTTATTAGGCAGAGAACCCATTGAGTTAGATATTAATAGTATCTCGAAATACGTAACCGGCAAGAACATTTTAGTTACTGGGGCTGGGGGATCTATTGGTTCCGAGATTTGTCGTCAAATATGCAGATTCTCTCCTGGAACACTTATTCTATTAGGACATGGAGAAAATAGTATTTATCAAATTGATATGGAACTGAAAAAGTTATATGCCAATCAAATTGAGATCATACCTGTCATCGCAGATATTCAAGATCGTGATAGGATTTTTGAAGTAATGGAAACCTACCGACCTGATGTTGTTTACCATGCGGCTGCTCACAAACATGTTCCACTAATGGAATACAATCCTCGTGAAGCTATTAAGAATAACGTTTTTGGTACAAAGAATGTTGCAGAAGCGGCAGATACTTTTAGTGTGGGTGCATTTGTGATGATTTCTTCTGATAAGGCTGTTAACCCAACAAACGTCATGGGATCGACCAAGCGCATTGCTGAAATGATTATCCAGCAGTTAGCAAAAAATAGCTCAACAAAATTTGTCGCAGTTCGCTTTGGAAATGTTTTAGGCAGTAGAGGGAGTGTCATTCCTTTGTTTAAAAAACAAATCCAGGCAGGTGGACCAGTAACGGTCACCCATCCAGACATGACGAGGTATTTTATGACAATACCCGAAGCATCCAGATTAGTCATTCAGGCAAGTTCTCTAGCTAGAGGTGGAGAAATTTTCGTTCTTGATATGGGGGAGCCTGTTAAGATTGTAGAATTAGCGACAAACCTTATTCAGTTATCAGGTTATTCCATAGAGGAAATTGGAATTGAATTTTCAGGAATCCGTCCTGGTGAGAAAATGTATGAAGAACTATTAGGGGAGAAAGAGGTTCATAGTGAAGCTGTATTCCCTAAAATCTTTATAGGAAAAGCCGTACTGGAACAGGAAGAGGAAATACAGTATCTATTAAACGCTTATGATGATTTTTCTATAACAGAACTTAAAGAATTTGTAATAAATCTTGCTAATCGAAGAAAGAACAAAACTTTCTCAGTAGTGAAATAGACATAAGGAGGACCAATAAGTGAATAAAATCACAAAAGCTATCATCCCCGCGGCAGGGTTGGGTACTCGTTTTTTGCCAGCCACGAAAGCGATGCCAAAAGAGATGCTGCCGATCATTGATAAACCAACGATTCAGTACATAGTTGAGGAAGCCGTTGCATCAGGAATAAAAGATATAATAATTGTAACTGGAAAAGGGAAACGTGCGATTGAGGATCACTTTGATTACGCTCCAGAACTCGAACAAAATCTAATGGAAAAAGGAAAACTGGATTTACTCAATAAAGTACAATACTCCACAAATCTTGCTAATATCCATTACATTAGACAAAAGGAACCAAAAGGATTAGGGCACGCAGTGTGGTGTGCACGTAAATTTATTGGGAACGAGCCATTTGCAGTACTTTTAGGTGATGATATTGTCCAGAGTGAAACTCCTTGCTTAAGGCAGTTAATTAATCAGTTTGAGGAAACAAACAATTCTATTATTGGAGTTCAAACTGTACCTAAAGAAGAAACCAATCGCTATGGGATAATTGACCCTGCTTTTCAAGATGGACGTCTTTATCAAGTTGAAAACTTTGTAGAAAAACCATCTTTAGGAACAGCACCTTCCAATTTGGCAATAATGGGAAGATATATTCTTACTCCTGAAATCTTCAGTATTCTTGATCAGCTGGAAGTTGGTGCTGGAGGAGAAATTCAGTTAACAGATGCAATTCAACAGTTAAACCAAATACAGCAAGTTTTTGCTTATGATTTTGAAGGAAAACGATATGATGTTGGAGAAAAGTTGGGGTTTGTGAAAACAACGATAGAGTTTGCTTTGGAAAATCCCTCATTAAGGAAAGATATACTGTCCTTTGTAACACAAATATTGGATTGCGAAAAAGTTAAATAAGTACAATTATGTTAGTATCTATAAATAAAGTTTGATAGAAGTCTAAACATATATTGGGAGGGTGATGATAGTGATTTATAAAACATATGTGAAAAGAATGATAGATTTTTTGCTCTCTTTAGTCGGGTTGTTAATTTTATCACCTGTATTCTTAGCATTAGCTATTATTATTAAGCTAGAATCAAGAGGGCCAATATTATTTAAACAACGCCGAATAGCCATGAATAAAAAAGAGTTTTACATTTTAAAATTTAGAACAATGAAGGTTGATACACCAAAGGATACGCCCACACACCTTTTAAAAAATCCAGAGAGCTATATTACAAGTGTAGGTAAGTTTTTACGTAAGACGAGTTTAGATGAATTTCCACAAATAATAAACATTATCAAGGGTGAGATGAGCATAATTGGACCTCGACCCGCGCTTTGGAATCAATATGATTTAATTGAAGAGCGTGACAAATATAAGGCAAATGATATTAAACCTGGACTTACAGGTTGGGCCCAAATCAATGGAAGGGATGAACTTCCTATAAATATAAAAGCAAAGCTTGATGGTGAGTATGTTAAAAACCTGAGTATTGCATTTGATGTGAAGGTGTTTATAAAGACAGTTTTGAGTGTAATTAGGAGTGAGGGAGTTAGAGAAGGTCAGAGAGCACGTTATATAAAAAAATAAATTAAACTATTCTCCTAGTGAATTCAAAAAAAGTTGAGGAATAAATATGAAAATACTTATAACAGGTGAAAAGAGCTATGTTGGGATAAATTTAAAAAAATGGCTCATCCAGTTTCCGGATAAATACACAGTAGATTTTATTTCTTTAAGGAATGATAATTGGAAGGAAGTTGACTTTTCTGTTTATGATGTTCTTTTTCATGCTGCTGCATTAGTTCATTTAAAAGAACATTTAGATATGGAAAGTAGTTACATGAAAGTGAATCGGGATTTAACTATCGAATTAGCAGATAAGGCTAAAAGGTCAGGAATCAATCATTTCATTTTCATGAGTACAATCTCTGTATATGGTCTAAGTGGAAACGTTGGAAAAGAGCTAGTGATTGACAAATATACACCTTGTAATCCAACAACATTATACGGAAAAAGCAAATTGAAAGCGGAAATAGAATTAAGTAAACTAAATGATGAAAATTTTAAAGTAGCTATCATGAGAGCTCCTATGATATACGGACCCAATTGCCCGGGTAATTATGCTCGTTTGCGTAAATTAGTGAAACTGATACCGATTTTCCCAAATATCAACAATAAAAGAAGTATGATATTTATTGATAATCTTTCTGAGTTTATTAGGTTGATAATTGAGAATAAAGATTTTGGTTTGTTTTTTCCACAGAACAAAGAATTTGTTGATACTACCGAGCTGGTTAAACTCATTTCGAAAGAAAATTCAAAAAAAATATATTTTTCAAGAGTATTGGCCTTCGGAATATTCCAACTTAGAAAACAAATAAATATAGTTGATAAGGTGTTTGGAAACTTAGTAATTGATTCAAACTTATCTAATTACCTTAATTTTAATTATTGTGTAGCAGATCTTGCTAAGTCTGTTGTCATTTGTGAATCGAAAGATAAGGAAAAGGTGTTATTGTAATGAAAAAGGTTCTATTTACTGCAACTGTTGACAGTCATATATTAAACTTTCATATTCCCTTTCTTAAATGGTTTAAAAATCAAGGTTATGAGGTTCACGTAGCAAGTAAAGGTAATTCGGCTATCCCTTTTGTAGATATAAAGCACAACGTTCCATTCAACAGATCTCCATATAATAAAGCTAATATAAAGGCTTATAGAGAAATGAAAAATTTAATAAAAAAATATAATTATGAATTAATACATTGTCATACTCCAATGGGAAGTGTATTAACTAGATTAGCTGCTATAAATGTTAGTAAAAAAAGAACAACAGTTATTTATACAGCTCATGGCTTTCATTTTTTTAAAGGTGCACCTCTAATAAATTGGTTACTCTACTATCCGATTGAAAAATGGATGTCCAGATCTACCGACTGTTTAATTACAATTAACGAAGAAGATTATAACTTAGTTGAAAAAAATTTTAAATCTTCAAAAATTAAATTAGTTAATGGTGTTGGTATAAACTTAGATAAATTCCAACCACAAACTAGTGAAAAAAAGGCATTTCTCCGTAGCGAGCAAAAATATAACGATAGTGATTTTATCTTATTTTTTGCTGGAGAGCTTAGTTTTAGAAAAAATCAAGAACTCCTTATAAGTGTGATAAGCATCCTGAAAGAAAAAATCCCTAATATTAAGCTTTTACTCGCTGGTGAGGGGGATTTATCGGACAAATATAAACAAATGGTTAATAACTTAGGCTTAAGTGATAATATTCATTTATTAGGGTACCGAAATGATGTTAAAGACCTATTATTGATGTCAGATATAGCAGTTTCTTCTTCAAGGCAAGAGGGCTTACCTGTTAATATCATGGAAGCAATGGCTACAGGATTACCTCTAATCGTAACTGACTGTAGGGGGAATAGGGATTTAGTTAAAGATTTTAATAATGGATTTGTGATTAAGTTACATGATATTGAGGGTTTTGCGGACAAAATTTATGAGCTATATGCTAATGGAGAACTCAGAAAAAGATTTAGTCAAAATAACCTTGAAATTATTAATAATTATTCTATTGAACTAATAGAGAGATGGGAAATATTTATGAATACTATCTAAGCGATTAAGATATTGCACGCTTAGTTAAATAACTTTTTCTATAATCAAAGATTATTAAAGGACAGAAAAAATAATATGTATTTTTTGGTTGAATTCTATGGTTTTTTTAAGAGAAATGAACTGGAAAAATCTTAAGAAATGAGGATGATGAAATTGAATTTGTATAATGAAGTTAAAAACAGGAAAGAAAAAATTTCCATTATAGGATTAGGGTATGTTGGTATGCCTATTGCTGTGGCATTTGCAAGACATGCAGAAGTAGTAGGTTTCGATATTAATAAAGAAAAGGTACAAAACTATATAAATGGAATTGATGTTACTAAAGAGGTAGGGAATGAGTTATTACAAGAATCAAAAGTACATTTTACATCAAATGAAGAGGAACTTAGGAATTGTAAATTTCATATTGTAGCAGTACCAACACCGGTATCAACTGATAAAACACCAGATTTAACACCTGTAACAGGAGCAAGTATAACTTTAGGGAGAAATCTTGTAAAGGGATCAATTGTTGTCTATGAATCGACAGTATATCCAGGAGTAACAGAAGATATTTGTGTACCTATCCTTGAAAAGGAATCCGGTTTAAAATGTGGAGTAGATTTTAAAGTGGGATATTCTCCAGAACGTATTAATCCTGGAGATAAGATAAATAGATTGGAAACAATTGTAAAAGTGGTTTCTGGAATGGATGAAGAATCATTAGATGTTATAGCTAAAACTTATGAATTGGTTATTGAAGCAGGTGTTCATAGGGCAGAAAGCATTAAAGTAGCGGAAGCATCAAAGGTAATTGAAAACTCACAAAGGGATATCAACATTGCATTTATGAATGAGCTTTCTATTGTTTTCAATAAAATGGGTATCGATACAAAGTCAGTGCTGGAGGCTGCGGGAACAAAATGGAACTTTCTGAAATTCAGTCCAGGTTTAGTTGGAGGACATTGTATAGGTGTAGATCCTTATTATTTCGTTTATAAGGCAGAAGAATTAGGTTATCATTCACAAATTATTCTTTCTGGCAGAAGAATCAATGACGACATGGGGAAATTTGTTGCAGAAAATGTGGTAAAGAAACTAATTCAAGCAGATAAAAAAGTAAATGGTGCAAAAGTCGCGATAATGGGAATAACTTTCAAAGAAAATTGTCCAGATTCTAGAAATACAAAAGTAATAGATATTATTAATGAACTACTAGAGTATGGTATCGAAATAAAAGTTGTAGATCCAGTAGCAGATGCAGAAGAGGTATGGAATGAGTATCAAATTCAACTGCATAAGATGGAAGATATTAAAGGTATAGATGCGGTAGTATTTGCTGTACCTCATGAAGAGTTTACAAAGATACCATTACAGGATATAAAAAATATGTATAGAGAAAATAATAACAATCAATATCTCCAAGCTATTAATGAAGTCGCTGCTACAACTGAGGTAGTTAATAAGAAAAATGATAATGTCTTAATAGATATCAAAGGTATTTATAATAGGACAGAAGTAGAAAAAATGGGTTATTTGTACTGGAGACTTTAATGTCTATTGTAACAAGTAAGTAGTAAAGAATTTTATGATTATAATGCAATGACTAATATAAAGTGTCCACATTCTCAAAGTAGCTAGATATTAGTCTAAAGAAGTCCGGCAGAACTATTTTTTACTTTAAAATTTCAATAGTTAAAATGGTTCTCCCTTTTTATATGTGTCATTATACCTTCCATCAATTTGGATAGATCTGGATCCTAGGGAAGGTATATGGCTATACCGAATAATTGAATGAAAGTTCGGAGATAATGAATATTACTCTTATTATTACAAAAATTTAAGTAATCTCGAAAAAAATTTTAGTGTTTTATCTAAATTCCTTGATATATCATTCTATTTAATTGTTCCATGAAGTAGGTGAAATTAATACTTTAAGGAATTATGAAAGTAATTTAATTATAACTATCGTTTATAAACCTATTTTCAACGTACTTTTGAAAACTTATGTAATATCTTAATTATTAAAGGAGAGAAAAATGGAAGAATTACCACTAGTTAGTATAGTAATGCCAGTCTACAATGCTGAAAAATATTTACCTGAAGTATTTGAATCAATAAAAAAGCAATCCTATAATAAATGGGAGCTAATATGCTGTGATGATTGCTCAACCGACTCTAGCTTTAAAATTCTAAAAGATTATTCTCGGAATGATACTAGAATAAAAGTTTTAAAAAATGAAAGCAATTTAAGGGCAGCAGCTACAAGGAACAAATGTATCTCGGTGGCAAAAGGTACATTTATTCTGTTGCAAGATGCTGACGATATTTCGTTGCCTAATCGAATTGAAATTTTGCTTTCCAATTTTAAAAAATATAAAGATATTGATTTTATTAGCTCTAATGTAATGTATTTTGATAATGATTTAAAATGGAAACCTTCTAAAAAATATATTCCAATACCTGTTAATGAACATGCTATAAAAGGGTTATGCTATATTCACGCTTCAACAATGTTTCGCAAATCCTGTTTAGAAGCAGTTGGAGGATACAGGGTGTCCTGGGAGACTAAAAGAGGTCAGGATTACGATATGTTCATGAGAATGATGTCAATAGGAAAAAAGGGAATGAATATTTCAGATATTTTATACGAAGTTAGAGAAGACCAAGAAGCATATTCTAGGAGAAAATACAAATATCGTATAGCAGAAGCAGTAATTCGATTTAAAAACTATAGAAAATTGAAAATCCCTTTATGGGGATATGTGTATGTCTTAAAACCCTTGATAATTGGTCTAGTTCCTGGTTTTTTTATGAAAAAATATAAAGAATTATGGGGAAGTATATAAAATGTATGAAAATGAAAAGAAAAAAATATTATTTGTTATGGATTCAATGAACGTTGGTGGTGTTGAAAAAAGTTTGATTTCATTGCTTTTGAACATTGATTATTGTAAATATGACGTGGATTTATTTATTTTTAAACATAATGGCCTCTTTTTAGATATGATACCTAGTCAAGTGAATGTATTACCAATTAATAAGGACATAAAATACCTTTTATTAAGAAAAAACGCGATATTTAAAGACTTATTTAATAGCTTTAGATTCTTTGATAAGAAAGTCGCTTTTAATATATTTTCTAGTGTTGTCAAAGGTTTGTTTACTAAAAATATGGAAATGCAAAGACAATCTTTATGGACTAAATGTAATTATATTATTAAAAATATGGAAAAAGAATATGATGTGGCCATTGGATACCATAGTATTACCACATCATATATGGTAATAGATAAAGTTAATGCAAAAAAGAAAATTGGCTGGATTCATAATGATTATGGAACCGTTCAGAGAAATACAGAAATAGATAAATCTTATTTCAATTTATTAGATGAAATAGTAACCGTTTCAGATCTTTGTGGAAAAGGTTTTGTTTGTGCTTTTCCGGAGTTTGAAGAAAAAATAAATATTATTCATAATATAGTTTCCCCTAACTTGATCCATAAAATGTCAATCGAAAATAAAGGTTTTGATGATGAATTTAATGGAATAAGAATAATTTCTTTAGCAAGATTAGAGTCACAAAAAGGCCTTGATTTGGCAATTCAGGCTTGTGCCATCTTAGCTAAAACATATAATATTCGATGGCATATTTTTGGAGAAGGTCCAGATGAATACAAATTAAAAAAAATGGTGAAACAATATGGAGTAGAAGAAGTATTTATTTTCTCTGGAATTACTAAAAATCCATATACATATATGCGTCAAGCAAACATATATGCTCAAACCTCAAGACATGAAGGAAAACCCATAGCGGTAGATGAGGCAATGATTTTGACAAAACCTATACTTCTTACAAATTTTTCAACTGCTAGTGATCAAATTGATAACGGAATAAATGGAATTATTACAGAAAAATCTCCTGAAGCAATTGCAGAAGGGTTGGAAAAGTATATAAACGATAGAAGTTTGGGGGAAGCTTTTTCACAAATTTTAAAGCAAAAAGTACATGATAATATTGATGAACTTGAAAAAGTATATGATTTAATAAATGAATAAGGGTGTTGTTATGGATAGGGTATATAAAAATTATGTTTTGATGAAAAAATTATATCTAAAAAGAATTCCTGTATTACCAAATCTCATCCGTAAATACATAAGAACTGTATACGGATGCGATATTTTTTATACAAGTGAAATAGGCATGGGAACTCGCTTTCCACATAATGGAACAGGTGTGGTTATCCACTCTGATGCTAAAATCGGAGAAAATACAATTATCTATCAAAATGTCACTATAGGTGGTTTAAAAGGACAAGGTCCACCAACAATAGGGAATAATGTTTTAATAGGAGCAGGTGCATGTTTGTTAGGTGAAATTAAAATTGGAGATAATGTCCAAATTGGGGCTAATGCTGTTGTGGTAAAAGATATCCCATCTAATGCCACTGCAATTGGAGTACCCGCTAGAATTATAGAAAGATAATAATATAGGATATTGCGAAATAAATATCCTATATGGGAGTGAATAAAATGATTTTGCTTTTGAGTTCTAATAAAGCAGATAGTAAAATGGGTGTTGGCGTTTATAAAAAAAATATAGGGCAAGTTAATGCTTATAAAGATTTAGGATATGAAACAATCTTTGGATACATGCTCAGTGATAAATTCGTATTTGAATTTTCTAATGATAGAAAAATTGAAATTAATTTATTACAAAAGGGTGTGTTTAATAAACAAAAAGTAATATTTAAAAAAGTATTTGAAATCTGCAAAGAATATAATGTAAAGTTGATTCATGCTAGATGGGAATATTTAAATTTTTATACCTATTTATCATTAGCCTCTTTAAGGCGTACTATAAAAATTTATTTAGAAATACCAACTTTTCCAATTTACCCACAACGCATGAAAACATTAAGAGATTTGTTCAAAGCTGGAGATTACTCTAGTCTAAGTAAATCTACCATAAGATATATAATCGATGCTTCATCTATACCTTTTGTGCGATTTGGTGTGGATAGGATTATTAATTTCAATGGATACGACAGAGTTTGGGGAATAAAAGCTATACCATTGTCTAATGGGGTTTCTATTAATTCTTTGAAAATTAAGAAAATTAACCAATCTACCGAAATTAGAATCGTTGCTGTCGCTAATATTGCAGTTTGGCATGGATATGATAGAGTCTTGTATGGCCTGCATGAATACTACAAAAATAGTTTGAAAAATAATATTGATACAAAGGTATTTTTTGATGTTATAGGAGAGGGAAGAGAAAAGGAAACTTTACAAACGTTATGCAAAAAATTAGATATTGAAGATTACGTTATATTTCATGGTTATAAAGTTGGGGAAGAATTAGATGCAATATTTGACAATTCTAATGTTGC
This sequence comes from Peribacillus simplex NBRC 15720 = DSM 1321, assembly GCF_002243645.1. NCBI lineage: Bacteria > Bacillati > Bacillota > Bacilli > Caryophanales > Bacillaceae > Peribacillus > Peribacillus simplex. The sequence continues at coordinate 4,332,600 of NZ_CP017704.1, forward strand.
GGTTAATCTACTGGGTATGCATAGAATTGGTAAGGTGAAAAATGTTTCTAGCTTAAAAGAAAAAGAATATTGTGCTAAAGGAATACCTTTTATATGTTCAAGCACAAGAAGTTTAGGTGAAGTACAGAAATATATTTATGAGGTACCCTCTGATGAAAGCCCAGTTGATATTGAGGGAGTTTTAAATTTCTTAAATAATATTGGTGATATGGATCAAGTTATCAAAACACTTAGAGGGTATGCCCTAAATAACTTTGATTGGTCGATACAGAATAAAAAAATAATTGATGACTATAGCCAAAGTTAAAAAGGGGGCTGATTAATTAAGATGACATTTAGTAAAAAAAATTTTTATGAAAATTGGATATATCTAATTATTTCAGTAAAGTTATGTGGTGTACCTATAATGGAAGAAATAGGTCGTTTTTTTGGTTTATCGGTATTAAATATATTGGATCTATTGCTTAATGTCATATTAGTACTTTGCTTATTTCTATTTTTTGTAATAAATAAGCATCTAATCTTAAGAACATTCGGCGGAATAGCATTTCTCGTGTTCCTTATAGTATATTGTTACTTTTTATTCCCTAATTATGGATTCGTTTTTAATGAATATATATATAAATTCGTAATTCTAGGTAGTCTTGGTTATATTTGCGGAGTTGTGATAAAACAACCTGAAAAGTTATTAAAAAACCTTTATTATGTTTCCATTTGCTCTATGCTTTTATTAGCTTATCAACCTTTTGTAGGTGATTTTAATCAAATTGGTATGATGTATGGTTATAAAGTACTGTTATCGGTATCAATAGTCATGCTATATACTAACCTCTATCATAAATCTAAATTTCATTACTTAGTAGTAGCATACTTTTTTGTAATGTGTATATTATTCTCATCAAGAGGAGCATTGATTATACTGATAAGTTATTTATTAGTATTATTATTTACAAATAACTCTATGGTAAAAAAAGTTAAGAATGCATATGGTTTAATATTAGTTTCCCTACTTTTTATCGCTTTTTCAGGATTTATTATAAATACTTTAAGCAGTGTAGCTCCAAATACCTCATCCTCACGTACTGTAATTGATAAATTGGAAGCTTCTATGTTTTTTTCAGATAATGGGAGAAATTATATAAAAGAAATCTATTGGAATTTGATTGAAAATAATTTATATAAGGGTGTGGGTATTGGAGTAGATAGATTGATGACAGGACAACCTTTTCCACACAATATTTATATTGAGTTATTAGCACATTTTGGTGTCATTTTAGGAAATATACTTATAATCATTATATTAATTAGATTATATAAAGGGTATATTCAGAAAGATTTTGTAAAGAGACACCTTATTTTACTATTGATATTTTCTACTTTTTTTAAATTGTTTTTTTCAGATACATATCTTAATTTAATGTATCCTCTAATGTTTACATTTGGATTGTGTGCTGTAAACATGAAGAATAAGCAAGAGGATAGTTATAGGACGACTTGAGGTTTTTTTATGAAGAAGAAAAAGGTTGGTAAAATCCTGAAAAATATAACAGTAATGGCAGGATCTTCTGCTATTGCACAAATCATAATTATTGCTGTATCTCCTATAATTACTAGGATATACACACCTTCTGCAATGGGTACCTATACTTATATTATCTCTATTGCGTCTATTATAGTTCAATTATCTATGTTGAAATATGAAATTGCTGTGATTCAAGCCAAGACAGAAAAGGAAGTCAATGCACTTATAAAAATTTGTATGGGAATATTGTCTATAGTGACAATATTATCATTAATTATTTTATCAGTTATTTTGACTTTTAATGAAAACATATTTCAAGAAATTGGATTCATTATTTATTTAGCTGTTCCTATAGCAATTTTTACTGCAATCTCTAATTTGCTGCTTGCTTTGAATAACAGGTATCAAAACTATAATATCATTGCTAGATATAACATTGTTCGTTCAGTATCTCAGTCATTAGGGCAAGTTGGGTTCGGATTAATTAAATTCAATTCTTGGGGCTTGATCCTTAGTCATCTCATTACATGTATTCTAACTATTATTATACAGATGAAATATTCAATACGTAATATAGCAGATATATGGACTGTTAAACTGAAAGACATTAAAGTAACTTTAAGAGCTTATATTCAATATCCCCTTTATTCTATGCCAATAGGATTAATTGTAATTTTATCTACTTCTGCAATTACGTTTTGTGTTACTGAGCTATATGGATTTGAGCAGGCAGGTCAGTATTCATTGTCTTATAGATTATTAGCTCTTCCCACCGTTGTTTTAGGCCAAAATATTGCTACAGTTTTCTTTCGAAGTGCGTCTCTTATGTATGATGAAAAAGGGAGTTTTTTTGAATTATATAAAAAGTTTTCAATTGTGATTATTTGTTCTACTATTCCGATATGGATTGTTTTGAGATTTTTCTCGGAAGATATATTTGGGATTATATTTGGTGAAGAGTGGAGAACGGCAGGAGTGTATACCTCCTATCTTGCAACAATGTACGTCTTGAAATTTTATGTTGTTTCTTTAGGCCATAGCTTTATTATTTTAAATAAGCAATATATTAATTTGATTTTAAATATAGGATCTATCGTTTGTGTATTTGGTGCATTTTTATATTGCCAAATCAATAAATTAGATATCGATATGTTTTTTAAGTTGCTTGGTGGTTCAGTATCTCTTGTATATTTATCTAGTTGTATATTTATGTATATTATGATAAGTAAAAATAAAAGGAAGTAAGATGAAATTAGTTTTATAAAAAAAGTATATGAAGAGCTTAGATGGAAAGCAGAGAAGAATTTAGAGACTATCATAGAGAGTGCTTGGAATTGGCATAAAAATCAAAGGTATTAGTTCAGATACTTTGGTCTAAACTCGTGTTAAAAGTGATAGAGAACCAGTGAAGTGAACCCAAAAAGTTAGACACTTTATTTAATTAGGTAACCTTGAGGGCATGAACCCGGTAATCTACCGGACTCATGCCTTTTAATTTCCTGATTCGTTGATGATTGTAGTAATGGATATATTCCTCTAGTTCTTATTTGTAATGCTTCATGCTTTCAAATTCTTGATGATAGAGTAACTCGATTTTAATATGCCAAAGAAGTTCTCAATGACCGCATTATTGAGACAATTTCCTTTGCGGGACATTCTTTGTCAAATGTGATGTCTTTTCAAATTATGCGAGTATTGTTTCATCTAGAAATGCTAGCCCTGATTTGAATGAAGAATGGGTGAATCTTTCGATTCCAAGCGGTCAAAGGTTTTATCCTGCATTTTGGGAACGAGGCCGAGATGGATATTATAGCCGATGATTTATCCATTAAAAAGATCAAGAATGGCCGATAAGTATAGTTTATCCCTAGCTAGTTGGAATTCTGTGAAGTCTGTCACCCATTTTTCATTTGATTTTGCTGTCTTTACATCACGTGCTAGAATGTTGTATGAAATCTTGCCGATTTTCCCTTTGTACGAACGATATTTCTTCATGCGAACCAAAGACATCAATCCTATTTATTCATCAATCGGCTAACTGTTTTATGATTGATGGATCACCTCGGTTAGTTAATTCTAGGGTGATACGCAGATTCCCATAACTCCTTTATGCGTATGGAAAATCTCTTGGATAAGGGATTTAATTTCTGTGTATTTATCCTCACGCCCGAAGGGTAATAGTATTTACTCCGTGCCATGATAGAAACGGATAGATGCAGATTTAAATCAAATTGTTTCCTTAGTTCATGGATTACTTTCGCTTTGTCTTTCTTTGTAAGGCTTCCTTTTTTTGAACTAAGGCATTTTACTTTTTTAGATAGGCATTCTCTGCACGTAAGAAGTTTTTCTTGAGAGCCTTTAGCTGGCGATGTTTTCTTGGTTTCTTTTTTCATGGATTGACGCTTTTTTCTTTGGTTTAAGGGCGTCTATTTGCCCATTTCAAAAGTGTAGAATTGTAGGAAGGTTTTAGTGTACAGCGGTCTTGCTGATCGATGCCCCATATAGGTTCATATATTTAAGTAGGCAGAGTGTAATTTGTATAGGATGAAGCAATTCCTTCCGTCCCATATTCTAGATAGCAAGCGACCCATCTTTTCAGAGGGGATAAACCTACATTTCTTTCTTGTGCAATGGAATAATAGGATTTTTCCCCTTCCAAGTACACTAGAACTGCATGTGATTTTTCGTCTATCTTATATTTAGTTGAAAAAACTGCACCACTAATTATTAGATGATTGTCTAACAATTGGGGGGCAGTTCATGAATCGGCTCTCGTTCTTTAAAAATAGGTAAAATAATCGAGAAGCACTAATGTACTAATCACCTGCTCCTGGTATAAAAATTAGTTGATCTTAAGAACAGGACTTTAGGTAATTTCTTATCTACTTTGTGTGCTGATTTGGACACTATTATCTTTCCTAAATTAATAGCATAAATTTGTTGGAAGACCTAACTTAGCCGTTAGGATAAATTCGTTAGTAAGTTTACTTCGAAAATTCACCAGTGTACATTTAATGTTTCCTTATTTTTCTTGTCTGTTTTTTAAATGGTAATTTTATTGAGAGGTCTGACTTTTTACAGAATAACAGGTAATTTTTTTAATAGTTGTTTCTCCGATTTCCCTTAGATATGTGGATATTTCTTTTTATACTATTCTTATTTTTTCTCGAATGAGTTTCATGTGTAGACATTATGTAATTGTTGTCCAACTAGGGCTTGAACTTCAATTTATCTTCTTTTTGAGTCGTATGAATAGAATTTACAGAATATAATGTCTGAATGCCTATACCTTTCATAATAATCAACGGGTTATTTCTTTACTTAGCGACCCAACCAGTGTTGGTGGTTCCTTTTTCTTTCACATACATTGTGGTTCCGGCTCCTCCGCTTCTATTTAAGTAAATAGAACCTGTTCTAGCAGTCACGACGCCTTCTGGACTTCCAGCACCTTGGAAAATTCCTCTATCATTGCAGGTACCATCTGAAGTGAAAAAACGAAAGCCTTTTTCATAGTAGGCTACGCCTCTAGAAGTTATATCACCGGAATTATTAATATTAACTGTTTCAGTACCCATAGGGTTAATTACCGAAAATACTTTACTAGTATTTCCTGTGTCATTACTTATCGTTAGTGTTGGGTTTTTAGCAGTTCCACCTCTAATCTGAGAACCACTACCTGATATTATAGTGTTACTATTAGCCCCTAATTCTTCTTCTACTTTAGAAACATCTAAACCATAGCCAGAGGATACAATATTCAATTTAGAGTATTGAAGAAACTTAATTTTTTCGGCACCTTCAAATCGGCAATCATGAAAGGAGTTGTAGTTACCAGCGCAAATTATGGCAAATCCATTCGCAAACCCACCATCTTCTAGTGAACAACCATAAAATTTTATATTATTTTGAACATATCCGTCAGATGCTTTTTCAATAACTAAATGAGCATATTCACCGTCTTTGAAAGGTATAGAAGACCAACTAAAACGACCTCCAATAACAGTATTTTCATTTGCCCATCCCCTATCATCAGAAGTAAAGACGAGGGAATATCTATTGTTATATACCCTCGAAGGAAAAAGTCTATTATAAGAAGTTCCTTTGCCGTTACCTTTAAAGACAATACCTCTATAAAAGTTTTCAGCTCCTATATCATAAAAACTACTTTCCATATTGTTAATAAAAAGTATTCCTATTATATTATTTGCCCAGTCTCTGGTGAATTTTCTTACAAATAGACCCTCAACTTTAACTCGATTATTATATTCAGTTTTGTTTCCTATTTGAATAGCTGGAGATACATTACCATTATAGATAAACTCACAACCAACCGCCATTACGTTTATACCATCAAATATAAGAGTTTCATTAAATAAATATTTACCACCGGTAGGAAATATTATTAATTGCCCTTTTCTTAAAGAAGCCAGAGCCTTTTTAATGGCCTTAGTATCATTTGTAATACCGTCACCTATAGCACCAAACTGTTTAACATTAACACCCCTGTCTCCTAATTCTGTCTCTATTGCCTCAGCCTGTTTCGCTAAAAACCTTATTTCTTTAATAATGGATTTACCGTTTTCACCCTCAAAATTAGTCGAATTGATTCTTTGTAATACCATATTTTGCCCTTCTTTTTTTATCGTATAACCAAAAATAAAAGCAAAAATAAAAATTATAAAATTTCTTAATAAGTTTCTTCGTTTCAATGATTAGCCCTCCTGATAATAGATAGTGATTCCTGCCATATAGAAAATTATCCATACTTTTCTTAAAGTAATGTATAACTATTTTCAATACCTTGGTAACTAACTTATCTTTACTTCATCATTTAATATCTCAAAGGTGTGGATTAGAGTCGATATTAATGAAAGTTATATCTTAAGCACTATTTCTAATTCGATCTTCAATGGCTGATTTATTTTGATATACAAAGCTGCTATGAATTCTTTTTCTTTCATACTACCAAATTGAAAAATCGCTAATTTTGCTGTTTTATAAATAAGGTTTTCTTAGAATGAAGACCCAATACAGAAGTTAAATAACACGATAATAACTGCTGAACATTTCTCATAAAAGGTTTGCATTGTTAAGTCTGGTTTAAGCAAATTATCTCATAGAATAACCTTTTCTTTGGAAATGGAACGGGACGGTACTTATTCTTAGTGATAGAACGAAATTTGCCATGCTTACTCATTAAAGAAGCCAATGGAGTAAATTCTTTTTTAAGCCATTTATGAATGATTATTTCTGATACTATATAGGCCTATTAAATCATTGACAGAATTATCAGAGTGATAAAGATCTACAATGGCCATCTTTAATTTATTATAATATTTCTACCCTGTATTCTAAAGTGCCAAGACGGACACATCCTTTCAAAAGTCATAGGAAGGAATTAACTAAGGTCCTTGAAACTACTTCAGTGATAATTTACTGTATCCTTTATCTTTGTGTCATAGATGCATGGATTGGAATGGAAGGGTGTGGTCAATTTCCTTTTATGATACTTGTTTTTATTTAGTATTAGTACACTAAATTACTTTTCAAGATTAAAATGATGGAGGGTCTGATATTGGTCTTTTTAGAAATGGAAGAAGATTCTATGCCAGCCCGAATAATATTTTTCTAGAAAAATATTAACCATTTTAGAGAACTCACCAACATTATTGCTGGGAATGTAAAACTATCGTTTATCTTTATTCGCTTTTTTGCAACCTCCACAAGCAGTCTTCCAAAGCTGATTCATTTCGTTGCTCGTTCATTATGCGTTGTAATGACTCGAAGAGTTCCTTCAAGTTTTTATTACTGAATTTTTGTTAAAAGGTTTTTCTTCTTATGGTTTACAGTGAAGATTTGACCAAAGATAATTTTGAAGACTTGACAATTATCTTTGGTCGTTTGTTTCCTATTCATAAGTTCTTCCCTTTGAAGTTTTCAAATAGTAAAGAGAGCCCGCTAATAAATGATAGTGGGAGGAGATATAAAAAAAATGCATCGACACTAAGCGGTGCTCCGTATTAAATAGTTATTTTACTAACTATTACCGCGTTTAATGAATAAGTCATATCCTTCAAAAATGAGTTCAAACGATTGGGTCGCCATGTATTAGGCTAAATAATTCAGTGTGTTTTTCATTGGAAATACGCTGAATAAAGTCTGTATTACCGTAAAAAAACTCTCTCGATTTTTACATGAAAATAGAGTTGGAGTGACTGAATAGAATTTTCTATTAAGGTTTGCCAGTATCGAAGGTGTATTTTAGATGAAACAGTTTTGCAGCAAGGAAAGCAGTTGTAAAGTTGGATAGATTGAACGCATTCTTTGTAGTAGTAACAAATTTCTAGAATCGAAAATCCATTTTCAAAGCATCCCTACAATAATTAGGCCAAACTCCCATCACCAAAATTTCGTAAGAACAATTTTGGCACGGATGATGATAATAAAGTGCAGCTTTATTTTATTTGCTTCTTTTTAAAATGTCCCTTTTTGCTTTAAAAGTCTTGCATCCATGTAACCGAATGAAAGGATATAGTAATAACTGTGAAAAATCTACTTACAGGTAGGTCTTTACTTGTGAAAGCGTTTCGGTTACTATTCACCATATGAGTTGTCGTTTTAAGGTTTAGAGGATAATGTAAACTACTATTTTTTCATTTTTTTTATACCCTTGAATTTTACTGGTGACTTGTTCCACTTAATAAAGGATCAGAAATGATTTAGATGTTCTGTTCTTGATGTACTTTCGAAATAAAATAAATCAATAATATATTTAAGGAGAAGACAATGGATAACATTTTCGACAGTGACTTGGCACAAATACCTAAGGAATTAAGTTTGTTACTTGAAATACTAAAGACGGACGAAGATAATATACAGATACCAATATCAATGAATGAGATTGATTGGGGAAAATTCCTTCATTTAGCGTTGCATCATCGAGTTTATTCATTAATTTATTCAAAGTTAAAAAAGTTAGATAAAGAATGGATTCCTTCATATGTTATTCGAATTTTGCGCCAAGAATACAAAGAAAATACTTTTCGAATGCTTCTTCTAACCGGAGAAATGGAACAAATAAGTAAATTGTTTACCGAGAATAAGATACCTCTTCTATATTTAAAAGGCCCAGTAATTGCAGCAGATCTATATGGAGATATTTCACTGCGAACTTCCAGAGATTTAGACGTTTTAATTCCGATAACCGATTTAAAAAGAGTAGATGAACTTCTTTTGAATTTTGGATATGAGAGGGAGAAGAGGGCAAGTTTCTTAAATGAGTGGAAGTATAGAGACCATCATGTAACATACATACATCCGCAGAAGAATATCCATCTTGAAATTCATTGGAGACTTCAACGTAGACCATCTATGGAACCTAACTTTTTTGAATTGTGGGAACGTAAAAGATTAAGTAAACTTACAACCTATCCTGTCTATTTCTTGGGAGAAGAGGATCTGTTTTTATTTCTTATTTCTCACGGTGCTCGTCATGGTTGGTTTCGTCTTCGTTGGTTGTTAGATATTGATAGGAATTTAAGAAAAGGAATAAATATTGAAAAAATTAATTTATTACTAAAGGATTACCATAACCATAATATGTTGGGACAAGCAATTATATTGGCTTCACAGTTATTAGATACTCCAATTATAGGAGATATGCAAATATTTACAGAAAGAAATGGTTCAAAAAAGTTGGCACGAAAGGCATTATATTTTGTCAAAGGAACGGAATCTTTAGAAGAGATTATGTCTACTAAAGATTATAAGCGTTATTTATATTCATTAAAATCAAACAAACAGAAATTCCTTTCCATCTTGATCTTATTTTATCCTAGTAAAGTCGATGAAAAAACCTTAAAGTTGCCTAAACTCCTACACTTTTTATATTTTCCGTTACGCCCATTATTATGGGTTTGGAGAAAGATAGTGGGTAAATTTTCTAAAAAATGGAATGAGAATAATACAACAACAAAAATCACTTGATTATTTCCATAAATGCCACTAAACTGTACCGCGAATAAAGGACATTGTAAAAAAGTCTCTTTATTCGGGGTTTTCTAATTTCTTATACTAGAAAGCCGCTTTTCATCGTATAAAAATATATGAGAGGAGGAAGTAAAATGAGTAAAATTTTATTTTATGAAATTCAAATGATAGTAGAGAATAATCCAAATGTAACACATGTATTTTAAAATCTATAGCTTATAGCCAGATTTTTTAAGCTGAAAGCATTTCAAGAAAATAAAGCAGGGCATAGCCCCTCATAAATCTTTATAGAGCATAGTGGGGATTCTCACCCACGGTTAGTTAGTGTTTTGGTAGACTTCAACTATACATAAAAGGAACTTCATATATCATATGATTTGCTTACCCCTACTGCATTTCTATCTATTATTCATGAACTTCAGATTTTAGTCTCCAGCCATAAAAAAATTAAGGATATTTATCACCCATAAACATTTTACTCATACTTCGTGTGCTCTTTTTGAATACAATAAAGCAGGCCCTTTTCTTATCATTCTCACTTTTATCCTTTTATCCCTTGTATCTATCTCTCAAGATGGAGATCGTTTATTTATTCTACAGGGTCAATGTTCAGCTAGTGGGGAATAATTTCTTTAGGAAATGAGCGGGTCCAAAGTATAAATAGCGAGGTTTTCCTATGTTAATAACTAGTAAATAAAAGGGGGGGAATCCTTCAGCAAACTTTGAACCCTAGTTTGCATCATACGCGAAATATCACAACGAATTGGCCTTCACATTGTCTCTGGTAGGAAGAGTAAATCTTGAGAAAAAGGGAGAAAAAATAAGAGTTGGAATTAATTTGCAGTTGAAGGGATAGATACAACCGAGACTAAAGATAAGGAAGTGAAGTCGATTGCTTATGAAATTATGGTCTATACAGAACATTCGTCGGATATTGTGAGGGTAAATATAAATCTAAGTAGCCCTGGTTCAGGATTACAAGGAGTAACCCCAACAGGCGACCAGACTGCTATCTTACAACAAATAATTAATAGTATTCCAAACGGTTACGGAGCTAATCTTCATTTAATGGATATGACTATCACAGTTAACAGAGATATAAACTTTCCGAATTATGTAAATCTAGTAGGCAGGAATGCCAAAATCATTATGGGGGGAACATTATCTTTTGGAGAAAGGGCTATAGTAGAAGGTATTGAGTTTGATGGCAATATGAATTGCGGTGGAATACTTGCAGTAGGTAATGACTCTATAATATTTAACAACAAATTCAAAAATTTCAAGAGTAGAACAGCAGGAAGCACAGTCGTTTTAGCTGTAAGTGGAGATGGGACACTAGTTGATAATAACCTATTTGATACAATTGAACCTTATTCTGAAAATTCTATTATTGGTGATGCCATTGGAGCTTCGAGGGCAATATACTGTCTCGATGCTGATTGCATTATCACACATAACACTTTTAAGAATATGAAAGGTTACGAGGATGGAGATTATATTCATGTTCAAAACACTCTGAATGAAGCAGTTTATTGGCCGTTTACGGAATCCTTGGATATCATGAATCGTAAATTTTCCGAAAAAGAAGTAAAGATTGAAAGTAACACCTTTTATCAAGATAGTAAGTCAAATATTAAAGTACAGGGTAGCGGTGTCACAATTAAAAGTAACAAATTCTATGTACAAAATACACAGTACGGATCAGGGGTTATGCGTGTCCAAAACTCTGAAAATGTAGCTATTTCCAATAATGAAATTATTGTAAGTGCTGTAGTTCCGCCGATGGTGTTGCTAGCAGAAATTGTAAATGGAGTGACTTTCTCTAACAATACTGTACGTATGCTGAGTAGTTCTGCGGTAGGAAATACGCATTCTCTTATAAACCTTTCACATGTAGCTGAGACTGATATAAGGGACAATATTATAAAAATCAAAAACATGAATAGGTTCATTAGCTATAAAAATGTAAAAAACCTTTCTATTGAGCGTAATACTGTTAATTGTATGGGTAATGATGTTGGGTTTTTCACCTACTGTCCGATTAGCACAACACTTCAAAATGAAGAAGTGAGTATTTTAGGTAATAAATGTAAAAGTGTTTCTGATCTATCGTTGCAATATACGTATATAAACGGCGGTGTTATAAGAGATAATGTATTCCAATCTGGTGTAACTTTCTACGGACTAAGTAGCAAAAACTACAAAATCTCGAATAACAGCCTGAAAAAAGGTGCAGATCTAAGAGCTGTGTATATAGATGATACCGTTTCAACTGGTATTACTGGAATTGATATTATCGGCAATACATTTGATGGTGCCTATACGGAATATATAAAAATAAACCATCCCGCTTTAAAAGTTAGGGTTTCACAAAACACACTATTAGGTAGTGGGAATTTATTATATGTGAATGCTTCACAAGTTAAAAGTGAAATCACTTATGTACCTGGTTCAAAAATAGTTAATTTTGATTTTGGACTGAAAGCAAATAGACCACAAGGGTACACTCTCCAAATCGGCCACGTTTTCTACCTAATGGACAGCGAAGAGAGGAGGCCGATATTTTGGAACGGGACAGGATGGTACGATTTAAAAGGTACATTAGTAGTATAGTAAACCGGCAAATACTGACATCATTTAAACATAGTCAGATCGAATCTTACGGAAGCTTTAGAAATATCTAGATGAATAAATATGACTTGTGAAAGTTCTGTATATCCCCAAAAATGTTTATTAAGCAAGGTGTCTTGGAATTTCCAATTATGGACTTGGTATAGTTGGTTTGAAAAACTTTAATATATAGAGTTGTTTGGACCCTTGAATAATAATAACCCTTATTGGGCTTGATAGATAAAATGTTCTTCAAATTTAAAGTGGATAGCTTCTAAGGAGAAAATCAACGACAACATCTATAACAGAATTTGAAAAAGGAAAGGTATCGTTAATAGAATATCTTTATTAATATAAGGTTGATGTTCTTGGTAGTTCAGGTATCCTTTCTATCTTTAGAAGTATTGATATATAGGCCTATATGCAAGGAGTTATTCAAGTGCCGCACTTTGAAAATTGAACTCTATAGAAGTCTACCAAAGTTTTAAGCCATAGCAACTTCGGTGTCACAAATCGCGGACATGAAACAAAAAACTAACAAATGAAATTCATCTTATTTACCTGGTAAGTAAGGGGCGTTATTGGACTCCCAAGATATAAATCTAACAAAAGAGATTTCCCTAAGTCTATAGCGTTTTCATCTTTTAATTAACAAGGAGTGAATCCGTTTTATCATCCATACAAAAAAATGTTATTCAATTATATAATTTTCTTAAACGAGACTTACTACACAGAAATTAATGAGAATTGGGTAGCAGCTATTACGTATACCCATCACGTTAAAAGATAATTGGATAAATCCAGTGGCTCAAACTTAGATTATCAAAAACATTTAAAAATCGAAAGATTGTTTAACGCTTTATAGGACTTTTATATACGGGAGGAAAAGTTATTGACATAGGCATAAATAGGTGGTAATTTTAGCTTATATAATTCGTTATTAAGAACAAGTGGTTCGCGGAATAGTACAAACGAAATGTTCATTTCAAGCGGAGAGGACTCCAATCCTAAGTTAGTTGAACACAAGTTGAACACAAAAAATTAATAAGAAAAAGGAACAATTTGAATCCGATATCTGTTTTTTTTTGATTTTTAACTGAAAGGACGAATTAAACATAAAGGTTTATTAACATTAACTATAGTGTGATTTTATTAAAGAGATAAATTACTATAAAGTAAAGACCTAAAGATACAACCCTAAAGCATTCTCATATTGACTTCCGTTTTATTTAGAAAGGATGAATTTTAAATGCCTTTATTTCAAATGACAGAAATATGGACACCCTTAAAATTAGTTGGGATTAAATTTTTTAGGTCAGATGATAGAAGTATTTTCATCAAGGCTTTTAACCAACATCGAAGAAAGATAAAGTGATATGTTTAGAATTTTCTAAAAAAATAAATCTGTTGGTGAAAATAAGATTCGAATATAGCTAAATTAGGGTGAAAATGATGAGTAGGTAAATAAAAAAGTTAGTTATTAATAGGTTATTTCACATAATTTCGTATACACATCATTTAAGATTTATGCAAAGAAGTACGGATCGCCCCATCACATTAACTCAGAATTAATAAAAATCCTGAAATAGTAGATTATATTAGAAACTCTATAAACATCACAAAGTAAGCAGGGGGAAAACATGAGCGCTATCACCGGTATTTATCATTTGAATGAAGAGCCTTTAAATCTCCAGCAGTGTCGTAAGTTGATGACAGGATTACAAAGGTACCCTGCTGATTCTATCCAAATATGGCATTCTGATAAGGTTTTTCTCGGTTGTCACGCTCAATGGATTACTCCTGAATCGGTAGGCGAAGAGCTCCCGTTTTACGATTTTGAAAGGCAATGTACAATCACTGCTGATGCCATTATTGATAATCGTGAAGATTTATTTCAGATGTTGCAAATAAAACCAATGAATCAAAAAGGCATGACTGATAGTGAACTGATTCTACTTTCTTACTATAAGTGGAAGGAAGATGCCCCTAAGTTCTTGGTAGGAGATTTTGCTTTTGTGATTTGGGATGAAAAAAGACAGAAGATGTTTGGGGCAAGAGATTTCTCAGGCAGTAGGACTCTTTACTATCACCAAAGTAATCAGAAATTTGCATTTTGTACAACGATAGATCCTCTTTTGTCACTAACATTTATTGAAAAAAAATTAAATGAGCAGTGGCTGGCTGAATATTTGGCGATATCGGGAATGATTGATGCGGTAGATTCTTTAATAACACCTTATAAAAATATATATCAGATACCGCCATCTCATAGCATGACGATTGAGAAAAATAAGCTGACTCTAAAAAGATATTCCTATTTAACTCAGGGGAAAAGACTAAAACTAAAGTCAAATGAAGAATATATCGAAGCATTTCAAAGTGTCTTTCAGGAGGCTGTAACCTCTAGATTAAGGACATATCGAAACGTTGGCGCACAGTTGAGCGGAGGCTTAGATTCAGGAGCTGTTGTTGGATTTGCTGTAAAGAAGCTGCAAAGGGAAAACAATAAACTACATACATATAGTTATATTCCTCCCGAAGATTTTGAAGACTTTACACCTAAATACTTATTGGCAGATGAGAGGCCGTTCATTAAATCTACAGTAAATCATGTTGGTGGTATTACAGATCATTACTGTGACTTTAAGGGAAAAGACTCTTATTCTGAAATTGATGACTTTCTAGACATCATGGAAATGCCATACAAGTTCTTTGAAAATTCCTTTTGGTTGAAGGGGATGTTTGAAAAGGCAAAAGAGAATGACATAGGGGTATTACTTAATGGTGATAGAGGGAACTTTTCTATTTCCTGGGGGTTCCCCTTAGAGTATTACTCTCTCCTTCTAAAAAGATTAAAATGGGTTTGTCTTTATCAGGAATTAGACCAATATCGGAAAAATGTGGGGGGGTCTAGACGGCGCCAGATGCAAACTATTGCAAGGATCGGATTTCCAGTTATTGATCGTGTTTTTCCAGAAGGTGTTCCATATAAAATTCCTTCCTTAATTAATCCTTGCTTCGCAGAAAAGACAAGCGTATATGAAAAATTCAAAGACCACGGAATTGACCAAACAGGATGGTATTCAAATTCTGATATGTTTAAAGAAAGAAAAAAGCATTTTGAAGATGTCTTTCAGTGGAATGCTGGGAGTACACTTTCCTCAAAGCTTTCCTTACGATACAAGTTGTGGAAAAGAGATCCAACTAATGATATCCGTGTAATTCGTTTTTGTTTATCTCTCCCAGAAAATCAATATGTACAAAATGGTGTAGATCGTGCACTTGTTCGAAATGCCACAGTAAATTACTTACCTGATAAAGTCAGATTAAACCAACGATACAGAGGTGTGCAAGGAGCTGATTGGGTTCACCGTATGCTTCCTAAATGGGGTGGATTTATAGAAGAGATAGAGCAACTTAGCACAGATAAAAAAGCATTAGAATTTCTAGATGGCCATGCGATAAAGAAAGCACTAGTAAAGATTAAAGAAGGAGCTAGGGCAGAATTTGCTACTAATCCTGAATATAAGTTTTTAATGCGCAGTTTAATCGTGCATCGATTTTTAAGAAAGTTTAATTAAAGGAGGTGATTAATATGAAAAAGGAATGGAAAAAGCCTGAGTTAGAAGTTCTTGATGTTAATAAAACAATGCTTGGAAGAGATGGTGATTACACGGATGCCGCATTTCCAGCAGGCACAGGTAAAGGCGATTTGACTTTTAGTTAATTTCTACCTCACGTACTTGTAGATTGCAAAGTAAAAGAACTGAGCCCCTATTTATCGAGTTAATAGGGGTCTGGCTTGAAAAATTCATTTAATAATTTATAAAAGGGATTGTATTCTTGTTGTAATTTAAACGAAAATAAAAAGAAAAGAATTTGTTTTATAAGTAGAGATTACTTCCTTAGATGAAATGTTAATATTTTGGGGGGTTTATATGATTGGTATTGAAAAAAAGACTGTTTACGAAGCTTTTGGTTTAACAGTTTCAAGTGAAATCCCTCTATCGGAATTACTTCATATTAATATAGAGAGTGATATAACGGATCTTGTTATTGAAAAAGCTGACCTCTATCCATTATGGAACGAACATTCGGATCCTAATGAAGATTTTGTCATTAAGAAAGACTGGATTATGTTCCGTGTGACAGGAACAGCCATTTTTTTGATACAAAGCGGAAGTAGAATAGTCGTTTCACCATTTAATGAGGCTTATGAAGATGAAATTCGACTTTATATCCTTGGGACCTGTATGGGAGCAATATTGATGCAAAGAAAGATTCTTCCTTTACATGGAAGTGCGGTAGCCATAGATGGCAAGGCATATGCAATTGTGGGTGATTCTGGTGCTGGGAAATCTACTCTTGCTTCAGCATTATTAAAAAGAGGCTATCAGCTCATAAGTGATGATGTCATACCAGTAACACTTACTAATGAAAATGTACCATTTGTAACACCTTCATATCCTCAACAGAAATTATGGTTGGAAAGCTTAAATCATTTTGAAATGGATTCAACTAATTTTCAATCACTCACAGTTAGAGAAAATAAATTCGCTATTCCTGTACAAGCACAGTTTGTTACCGAACCACTCCCACTTGCTGGTGTATTTGAATTGGTCAAGGGAGATAATGACGAGATAGAAGTTAAACCAATAGAACATCTCCAAAGATTTTATAAGTTGTACTATCATACATACCGAAATTCCTTTATTCAACAATCTGGATTAATGGACTGGCATTTCAATATCTCCGCCAAAATGATCAAAAAAATTGATTTTTATCAATTACGTCGACCTACAAACCGTTTCACCGCTCTAGACTTATCGGATTTAATAATAAACATGCTAAAAATGGAGGAAATAGTACATGATTAAAAACCAAAGAGTTACCAAGAACCATTTATATAGTCAAAGTCCAGGAAACATTGTTAGTGATATGGATGGAGAAAAAGTGATGTTAAGCGTTCACAAAGGTAAGTATTATAATTTAGGTGAATTGGGTGGAGAGATATGGGGGCTAATGAAGGAGCCCATTACGATTCAAGAGTTAGTTACAACATTAAAGTCTCAATATGATGTAGCTCAAACCGAGTGTGAGGAACAAGTCACTGACTTTTTAAGTCAATTGTTAGAGCAAGGCCTAGTTAAAATAGAAGATAGAATCAATTCCTAGTATCATGAATTTCTAGCTCTAGGAGGAAACAATGAATATCACAAAGAAAGCTCGTAATTTTCTTCGATTGAATTATAAAACAAAGCTGCTGCTTATTGAGGCCTTTTTACATTTAGGTAGAGCCCGTTATCTTAAGAGCATCTCATTTTCAAAAGTTGCTCCTTCACTGGGTGTACAAATGAAAGAGACCTCATATACCTCCAATTCATCGAATAAAGAGGTTTTAGCAAGTATATCGCGAGCTATTCATATTATGAGTCGCTATACTTTTTGGGAAAGCCAATGTCTTGTAAAAGCAATGGCTGGAATGAAAATGCTGGAGAAAAGAAATATTGATAGTACTCTTTATTTAGGTACAGCTAAAGATGAGAATGGAGAACTCATTGCACATGCTTGGCTACGCAGCGGTCCTTTTTATATAACCGGTGCTGAAGTGATGGATAGGTTCACGGTCGTTTCTAAATTCGCTAAAGAGAACAGTAATGAAAATCTAGAAGAACAAGAATCTAGTTAATGTTCTCGATACATATTATAACAGGGGGAACGTTTAACACGATTTCCTCCAGAAACGGTTGCTTATAAGTATATATAGAAACAAATCCCTAGTTCTACGAATCACCAACCCCATTCGTTTTCTATTATATCTATTAGGTAGAAGTTCTTATAAACCTACAATGTGCCCCAATGCCTTTCCTTCAAATGTCGTAATTCAGCAATATTGCAAAATGCTATGTAGACATTCGGGATAACGAAGAAACAAGCTCTGTGATAGGAGGATATGGTTTTGAAGCATCTCTTGCATTTTACCAAGCGAATACATGATTATTCGGGGAAGATTCTTTATATCAATCTTATTTGTATGATTTTAATAGGTTTATTAGAGGGTGTAGGAATTTTCTTATTAATCCCGTTGATTGGATTGACCGGTATTTTAGATATTAGTACAGAGGAAGTTCCTTTTTTAAGTTGGGTTAATGAATTATTCATAGGAATTCCTGAAACGATAAGTCTTTTATTGATACTGGGGGTTTACGTGTTATTAATGGTTGGACAAAGTATTTTTAAGAGGAATCAAACAATATTAGGAGTGAAAATCCAACAAGGTTTTATTAGACATTTAAGAGATGAGACCTATGGAAGTTTGCTACAAGTAAATTGGGGATTTTACCTGAAAAAGAGGAAAACTGATATCATCAACATCATGACCAATGAAACCTTTAATGTGAGTGCGGGTATTAATTTATTCTTACAGTTTTTATCTTCTCTTATCTTTACTTTCATTCAAATCTGTATAGCTCTTTATTTATCTGTTACAATGACTAGTTTTATCATAGCTTTTGGATTGATCCTAATCTTCTTCTCCAGGAAATTCATCAAAAAGTCTCAGTCTTTAGGAAAAGAAACTTTTCAACTAACACAAACATATTTAGCGGGTATTACTGATCACCTTAATGGAATGAAGGATATCAAAAGTAATTCATTAGAAGATTCTCATTTGAGTTGGTTTCTTTCCTTAACTGAAAAAATGGAAAAAAACAGAATTAAGTTAACTACATTAAATACAACTTCTCAAATGATCTTCAAAATTGTTTCTTCATTATTAATTGCGATTTTTGTCTTTTTTTCGATAAAGATGTTCATGGCCCAGCCAGCACAATTAATGTTGATAATGGTTATTTTTTCAAGGTTATGGCCAAGGTTTACAAGTATCCAATCTAATTTAGAGCAAATAGGATCTACTCTTCCATCTTTTAAAGCATTGTTAGATTTACAAAATGAATGTAGAGAAGCAAGAGAGTTATATGATTTGGATTATAAAAATAGTAAGTCAATCGAAATAAAAAATGGGCTAGATTGTCGTAATGTCTACTTTAGGTATAATCAAAATGAAAGTACGTATGCACTTAAAAATATAAATGTACACATACCTTCTAACCGTATGACGGCTATAGTAGGCCGGTCAGGGGCGGGAAAAAGTACTTTAATTGATATATTAATGGGATTAAATCAACCTGATCGGGGCGAGGTCAGTATAGATGATATCCCACTTACTAGTGATCACTTATTATCACTAAGGAAATCAATTAGTTATATACCGCAGGATCCGTTTCTCTTTAATGCGACTATACGGGAAAATTTGATCATTATTGACCCTAATGCAAGTGATGAATCCATTTGGGAGTCTTTAGAGTTCGCCGCTGCTGATGATTTTGTCAGGAAGCTTCCACAAGGTCTTGATACACTCATTGGTGATCGAGGAGTTCGACTGTCAGGAGGAGAAAGGCAGCGACTTGTACTGGCTCGGGCCATTTTACGTAAACCATCTATCCTTGTCTTAGATGAAGCAACAAGTGCATTAGATACGGAAAATGAAGCGAAGATCCAAGCCGCTATCGAAAGATTAAAAGGAACCATGACCATTATTGTCATTGCTCATCGGTTATCGACAATTCGTAATGCGGATCAAGTATTGGTAATGGATCAGGGAGAAATTATTCAAGTCGGTGAATATAACCAACTAGCGAGTGAAAAAAGAGGGATGTTTAGCAATTTACTAGGTATCCAAATAGAATCAAGTATGTGATTCTCTAATTTAATCCGATTTGCTGACCTTTCTTTTACATTGAGTAGATAAAGAACGAAAGGTTCGTTGAATGTTATGAAGTAACAAGCTTATTTCTTATGAATAGTTCTAACATCAGGATTATATGACATTACAATGCATAAGTTAGAAAAGAATAGAAAAAAATGAATTTCTGATATGTGGATTAATCAATCAAATATTGGGTATTATTAAATATAATTAAAGAAAGAGAAACTATTAAAAGCTATGACTCATATCTAGGAGCGGTTGCTCTATTGACTGGGTTAATTAAGAAAGGATGAATTTTTTTTTAATGCCTTTATACCAAATGAGAGAAATATGGACACCCTTAAAATTAGTTGGAGTTAAGTTTTTTAAATCCGATGATAATAGTATTTTCATCAAGGTTTTTAACCAACACCGAAGAAGGTTAAAGTAATATGTTTTGATATAATGAGTATTAACCTAAATGTACATCCAAAGTGTTAGGAGAACCACTTTAGCAGAGCAGATAGCGTGTTAAATAAAAGTCATTAGTTTGTTTATTGGGAGCCTAAAATAAAAAAGTTTTAGCTCCTTAGTATGCGTGGTTTTAAAGATCCATCATGATATGTGTAAGCGAAGTAACATTATGATAAAAGGTGTCTAGGGGGACACATGGGTATGAAGAAAATCGGTGAAATCACCTGTCATAAAAATACAAACTTCAGATCATTTAAGGAAAGGTATTTTGTATGAGGTAATAGGTATAGAGCAAAAGAATGGTATGTATAAAGGGAAAAAATTCAGGATTATCGTTCGTGACTTCATTAGGAGAGAACAGAACTTGAAAAGTCATCATATCAATGGAAAATATAAGAATATGAGTACGTTGGGAAGGCTGTTAATCAGCCTTCTTTTTTTATGAACTTTTCTAATCAACCACAAACTTGTTTCTATTCCTTTTGTTTAAATGGAATTAATTGCTGTGTTAAAACAGGAACAAGGTCACAATAATAAAAAATCATATAAATGAGTGATATTTTATTATAAATAAACCTAGCAATTTTGTGAGGGGACTATTGAGGAGAACATTATTCAGTTTACCATTGTGGTTGTCATTTTTTGATTGGAGTAAAATTATAATGAATTTTATAAGTTAAGAAATTAAAGACTAGGAATAAAAAGATACACTCATTGGTCATTGGTGATCGAGAAGTTCGACTGTTAGGAGGAGAGACAGCTCGTGTAGCCCGAAGAATTTTACGTAAACCATCGATCCTTGTTCTAGATGAAACAACAAGTGCCTGAAAGACTCAAAGGAACTTTGATCATTATTGTAATTGCTCATCGGTTATAGACGATTCGTAATGCGGATCAGTATTGGTTTTGGAGTAGGGTGAAGAAGCCTAGTAACACGAATCTCTTAAATCCCGGTTCAGCATAAACTTGAACACCTTAAAAAAGTTGTATAGATAAGTGGAGCCATCCATTTGTAGAGATGAAAGAAAGAGATAAGTAATTGTAAGTGGTAAGAGAAAACAGTGACAAATTCCAAGGTTTAATAGTAGGAAAATGGCAGACATCACACAAAGACGGTTGTTTTTGTGCGGTGCCTGCCATTTTTATCCTACTTAAGCTGTATCACTTCAAATATTAGTTGGGTATGCACCACTAAAACAGGCTACACAGCGACTGCTAGTTTCTCCAAGATCCACATCTACAGCCTCTAATAACCCTTCGGTGCTTAAAAAGGCTAATGAATCTGCCCCGATAACCTGTCCCATAGCTCGTTCGTGTTCATGTATGTTGGCAAATAGTTCTTCCTTAGTTGGCATATCCACTCCATAAAAACAAGGGTTTCTAACCATAGGTGAACTAATTCTTACATGGACTTCCTTGGCACCTGCCTGCCTAATCAATTGGACAATGCGCTTGCTTGTCGTTCCCCTAACAATCGAATCATCGACTAATACCACCCTTTTTCCTTCCAAAATTTCTTGCACAGCGCTTAATTTCAGTCGAACAGCTAAGTCGCGCAATTCTTGCGTGGGCTCAATAAATGAACGACCAGCATAAGGGTTTTTAATAATCCCCATTTCATATGGAATTCCTGATTGTTGGGAAAAGCCAATGGCGGCAGGTACGCTTGATTCAGGAACTGCAACGACAACATCAGCTTGTGTCGGATGTTCTTTTGACAGAATTTTACCTAATTCCCTTCGGATTGTTAAGACACTTCTTCCTTGAATAACGCTATCTGGACGGGCAAAATAGACAAATTCAAAGGAACAAAGGGAAACCTTACCTTTTTCCGCAAATCTTCCAGTTTGAATTCCATTTTCATCTATAAGAAGCCATTCACCTGGTTCAACTTCCCGCCAGAACTTAGCATCAACCGCATTTAAAGCGCATGTTTCTGAGGAGGCGATGATTGATTCACCAATTTTTCCAAGGCTAAGCGGACGTAACCCATGACGATCCAGGGCAATTAGCATTTGTTTTTCAGTCATTATAATCAAGGCAAATGAACCGTCGATACGTTTAAGCATATCAGGTGCACTTTCTGCGAAATGCTTTTTACTTGAACGAGCTATTAAGTGAGCAATAATTTCAGTATCGGTTGTTGTTTGAAATATGCTTCCCTGCTGTTGTAACACATCCCGTTCTATCCTTGCATTTACGAGGTTGCCATTATGAGCAACAGCCAGGTCCCCCTCGCTATATTTAAAGACGAGGGGTTGTGCGTTTTGCAATAAACTTTCACCAGAAGTTGAATATCGTACATGACCAATGGCCATATTTCCGCTTAGTCCATCGAGGATATCCCGTGAAAATACATGGGTAACTAATCCCATTCCCCTGTGATTCCTGAATGATTTCCCATCACTAGCCACAATTCCTGCGCTCTCCTGACCACGGTGTTGAAGTGCATGAAGTCCGTAATAAGTTAATTCAGCTGCTTTGGGGTGATTAAACACTCCAAATACCCCGCATTTCTCCTGCATTTCTGAATCCATTTTTCTCTTCCTCCCGTTGATATCCTTTTTGTTATTTTTGGCAAAAGGAGAATTTCTATCCTTTTTATTTACTAATCGGTAAATGGATAGGGATTAATTAAATCTCAGCTCTAAAAATAGTTCTGTGCAACAGGTAGGGATAATTGCTTAGCATTATTATCTTGGAATAAAAGACTTTTGGGTATAATGGAATATTTTGAATAAGTGTATTTTGTATGATTTATAGTAAACTATATAGTAAAGAACAGATATTAATTTATAAAATCTAGCTCAGTATAAAAATAGTGAATAATACAGTTAATATTTTTGCCGATTGGCGGTAATTTAATATGACTTTGCAGAAGGCGATGTCAAGCTGCCATCAAAATATAAGGAGAATTTGATGACAAAAAACAAATTTATTACGTTCGAGGAAGCTCATGAAAAGAAAGAAAGAAGTAAGAAAATTTTTATTGGGACTTATATTACTATTATTTTAATTTTGATTTCTTTATTGACTTTTTTTCTTGGTAAATCATAACTGGTGTTAAATAGGGCTGAGAAATCAGTCCTTTTTTGTGTTAAGTAGGTGAAAGAGGAAGTATGCAGGGAGCTTTTCTTTTGTCGAAATGGGTAGTCACAGGAGTTAAGAGTCCTAAGTCTACAAAAGAGACTTTATTTTCAGAAGTTCTTGTTGTGGGACTATTGTGGGGAACACTTTTAGCTTTCCATTGTGGTTGTCATTTTTCGGTTGGCTCAAAATAAATTAAAGGCTCGGAATAAAAAGATACACTCATCGGCGATCGAGGTGTGCGACTATCGGGAGGAGAAAGTCAGCGTCTAGTGTTAGCCGGAGCGATTTTACGTAAACCGGCCATCCTGGTATTGGATGAAGCGACGAGTACTTTGGATACGGAGAACGAAGCGAAGATTCAATCCGCTATTGAAAGATTAAAAGGAAAAATGACCATCATCGTCATAGCTCATCGATTATCGAAGATTCGCAATGCCGATCAAGTGTTGGTCATGGGGAAATCATTCAGGTCGGTGAATATAACCAGTTAGCGAATGAAAAAAGAGGGATGTTTAGCAATTTATTACAGCCGTATTATTGCATTGTAATGCTGGCTTTTTTTCTTAGGGAAAATAAATTAAAACTGAATCACTTAGCCCACTTATTCCGAAAATATTATTTTTGTAGAATAGTAAATTCGAGATTATCATAGCTATTATAAATCTTTTTTTATTAAAAGAGTTGTAAAGAAAGCGTATTATACCAGTGTTTTTGCATTGTGATGTCACTTTTTGATGAATGATGTTGAAAAATGATAGAAAAGAACGAATAGTATTAAGAGCTATTATTACGTTTTTAAGTATAATTAACATTAATATAGTTTTAATTAAGGGGAATTTTTTGAGGGCATGATGGTTTATTTAGCCCCAAGGAAACAGGGAATTCAAGGGATTTATTAATCTTGGAGAATAATTAATGTGAAATATTCTTGAGAAAGGCAAACCTATTGAAAAGTAGGGACGCAAAATTACAGGTCTAAGGCTAAATGCTAAGACGGCTGTGTTACCACAAGTTGGGTGGGATTTATCATAGAAGCTAACAATGAACGGGAAGAATGGGTTTATCTAATTTTAGAGGCTAAAAATCTAGGATTATCTATTGAAGATGTGCGGGAGTTCATCAAGGGAAAATGAACTGGAAAAAGCAAATCAGGGGATAAAAATTACGTTAGGGAAGGCTGTTATACGGTCTTCTTTTTTATTTTCATTAAAGGAAATCACCGTAAAAGGTATCTAGAATATAGAACATGGGGACAATAATAAAAAGGTAACCTAAATTGAGAGGGATTTTTATTATGGATAGACTTAATGCTTTTATAAAGGGATTAATATGGGGAACTTTATTCAGTGTACCGTTATGGTTGTCATTTTTCGGTTGGATAAAAATAATAATGAATTTTATTAAGTAAGCGCTTAATAAAATTAGATATTAAAATGATAACTAGGCAGGATTTAACAGAATGATCATAGAATTTAGTTAAAGTACATAATACGTTAGTCGAAACCTTCTACAGATTTAAGAAATATAGCCTATAAAAAAATAGTTAATAATGCTTAAATATTTTTGGTAGTGTGCCGATACTACACTATAGAGATCAAGCAAAGGGACATCGCAAAAGGCGATGTCAGATAGCTGCCATCAAAGTAAAAGGAGATTATTTGATGACAAAAAATAAATTCATTACGTTCGAGGAAGTTTATGAAAAGAAACAGAGAAGCAAGAAAATTTTTATTGGGACTTATATTACCATTACAATAGTTTTGATTTCATTAATGACTTATTTTATGGGACAATTGTAATATGGGGTATCGAAGGGGCTGAGGAATCGGTCCGTTTTTGTTTTTTATCCACACATATTGACTAGTAGTATTCCTTCCATTGAATATTAAGGGAATGTTAATTTTTAGTTACTTTTCTGATAATATAGTAGATTCCGCTTGCCAATCCCTACTATATATGTGATTATCAAATAAATGAGCTATATTCCTTATTTTTGAAAAAAGGATTAGGACAGCAGTATGAAATGGTGGCTCAATTATATATTGGAGTGGAAATTTCTAATGGATTTTTTTGATATTTTAAAAGACACTTTTGCCAAGGGTGAGTCTGGACAAGAAGTTACTGTAAATGAACTTGTGGATGAGATTAAGGAGAAATTAAGCGGAATCATTGAACAACCTGAAAGAATATGATCCGTAGATACTTCGTCCCGGGCTTATTGATGTTGGGTGTTTGGAAACTAACCGGTGGCCGTACCCCTTTATGGCAGGATGTCATAAAGGACACGTTTGGCGGTTTGCTTGGAATCTTCTGTTTTCTTTTCATTTATCGAAGGAGAAGGCGTCATCGGATTCCCAATACATTTAATTAAGGAGCATGTCTAACAACATGCTTCTTTTTTGTTGTTTATGAATGATACCCTTTGAGGTGAGGAGAAAAAAGTAAGGCGATTATTCTCTGGTGCAGGAGCTTGTATCATTTTGCATTGGCCGCGCGGTTGAAAAAGCGTTTCAAAGCTGAGATTTAATCTATGTGCGACATCGATGCGTTGTATTATTACAATATGGATATGTAGGCCTTTCAGTATGATTTGATGTAGGCCGCTACTTAAGAAAGTAAAGAACTGGAGTCTGGATAAGGTTGGAAGGCAGCATAAATCGGCCTATGAAATACCAGAGTTACACAGGTCTTCAATTCTCGCTATGGAATGTTTACTTTGGAACAAAATTGCTATGTCGTAAGAGAAAAAGGCGAATGGCGCTTGTTATGGGATTATCAGTTTAAATAGATTCCTCTCCTTTTTCAGGCTCAAGTTCGTTTTATTGAAAAGGGAGAGGCGATGCTCTCATGTAATGCAGAAAAGATTTACTTCTCATGAAACATATTTCATTCTTGAACGATCACTGATGGCTTTCAGAATAAACATTTTGTCCTGTGTGCTTAGCATAGCCCAGCTGCCTGCTTTGATTTTCATTTAAATCCACTCCTTTTGTTTAGGATTATTTATTATAGTTGATGAATGGTGGTTGATGGAATTCCGGGTCCAAAGAATAATAGTGTCAAGTGATGAAAGGGGCAGGGGAAGATGGAATTTTCAGCTCATATTAGATTATACCGTCTTTTTATGCCTAGTAAACAACAAAAATTCCAACAAATCTCTACAATTGGTGTTCGTTTTTTGTCAGAATATTGGACGGAAAAAATGAAAAAGCTGTCAGGATGCGGGTCCGGACAGCTCTTTCATTTTTTCTTATTTAATGGATAATTGTTCTTTTAATTCGGACTGAACCTTTTCTTTTTCTTCATCCGACACGATATTATAGTAGACTCCGTCGATTTTCGTTCCATTTCCTGGAATGGTTGCTTGGGTTATGCTTTTGCTTGCGTCCCTGTAGTTCTTTTGGATGTCCATCATGTCATCAAACGTCAAATTCGTCTGGATATTATTACCGAGTGCATCGAAGACTTCATCGTATTTCGTCAATGATGAAAGGCTAGCGCCTTCCTTGATGACTGCCTCGATGATGGAACGTTGTCTGGATTGACGGCCATAATCACCATTCGGATCATCATGTCTCATTCTTGAATAGGCAAGGGCTTCTTCCCCGTTAAGGGTATGCGTACCTTTTGCAAAATGAATGCCATCGGATGTGAAGTCCAAATCGTTTTGCACAGTCACGCCGCCGACTGCGTCAACGATATCCTTAAAGCCTTCCATATTGATCTTCATGTAATAGTCGATTGGGATATCAAGGAAATTTTCAACGGTATCCATGGACATTTTCGCGCCGCCGAAGGCAAATGCATGGTTGATTTTATCCTGTGTACCATGACCGACGATCTCGGTCCGTGTATCACGTGGAATGCTTAGCATTTTGACCGATTTCTTTTGTGGATTGACTGTCAGGACGATCATAGTATCTGAACGGCCTTTGTCGCCATCACGTTCATCGACACCGAGCATGAGCATCGAGAAGGGCTCCTGATCTGATAGTGCAAGGTCTTTAGTTCGTTTATCCGTGGTACGGTCTATTGGTGTATGCATCGTGTCAACGGTTTTTGTCAGTGAATTCCATACGGAGTAGGCAAAGGCTCCGCCTGCTAATATAAAAAGTAGGACAATTATACCAACTACCTTCAGCCATGTCCGTTTCTTTTTCTTCTTTTTTTCATGTCTCATATTTTACTTCCTTCCTCTATTTGTAACCACTTCATCTATTATATTTAATTTCAATATAAAAGAATAGTATATTTTGCTATTTTATAATACCTTTGGCATATTTTAGTGTAATTTAGCTAGAACAATTCTTCATTTAAAGGTTTAATGCTAAAGGAGTGGCTGATCGGAAAATCCACACTTTTCTGGTTATTGGTTGTGCAATTTGGCCTAGTGTTTATTTCTTTTTTTAGCATCAATATTTTTGGAAGTTGCAGGTTTTTATATGTGTACATGGGTAATCCTGTTCTAACAGCCAGCATTGCTGCACTTGATGGTGTGTGACTCACGTTTGAAGTCGGGAAGATTATGGGGTGTTAGGGGCTTAAATTAGTAATAGCTCTGTCTCGGGAGGCACCGGTCGTTTTTTTGCAGGCTTGGACGTTATAGTCCGGGAGTGGATTGTAAAGAGCTTGCTGTCTTATATCAATTTTGAAGAGCAAATGGTTATCATGGCCACTCATGAAATCCAGAACATCATTGATGAAGTCATTCTGATTAATGATGGCGAGATCATCTCCAAGGAGGATGTCGAGGACCTTCGTGAAAGTAGTGGGAAATCGATGGTCGATTGGCTAATGGGACATCATAGCTAATATGAAGGAAAAATAATAAAGTATCTTCGGAAAGGATTCCGAGGTTATTTTTTTGTTTGCAAGGAGAAAAGTCTTTGATCCTAATGAATTTGACCAGGCAAAATAGATTTTCTGAATATTTCTAAATGAATGAAGTATTACCTTAAAATGGGTGATTAGCAAAGTCCCTATTAGAAAGAAAGCGCATATATATGCAGTACGGATATCCCTAAAGAATAAATAATTATTGGAGGCTAAAGAAATGGAATATTTAACTGAAAGTTCAGAGTACGAGAGTGATTCAACGGAAAGTGCATCATACGAGAGTGATTCAACGGAAAGCGCATCATACGAGAGTGAATCAACGGAAAGCTCATCGACCGAGAGTGAATCAACAGAAAGCTCATCGACGGAGAGTGATTCAACAGAAAGCTCATCGACCGAGAGTGAATCAACAGAAAGCTCATCAGACTAACTAATTTTAAAATTATAACGAAGGTTTACTTTAAAATGGGTGATAAGAAAGTCCCTATTAAAAAGCAGGCGCAAATATATATGCAGTACGGATATCCCTAAAGGATTAATAAATATGGGAGGCTAAAGAATAAATGGAATATTCAACTGAAAGTTCAGAGTACGAAAGTAATTCAACGGAAAGCTCATCATACGAGAGTGAATCAACGGAAAGCTCATCGACCGAGAGTGAATCAACGGAAAGCTCATCGACCGAGAGTGAATCAACGGAAAGCTCATCGTACGAAAGTGATTCAACAGAAAGCTCATCAGATGAAAGTAGCTCAACGGAAAGCTCATCGGATGAAAGTAGCTCAACGGAAAGTTCAGCTGATGATGGCAATTCAAATGAAATCCTTTCCGACACCGCAGAAGAAGTTCAAAATTCAACTGAGGGTGAAGAGACTGCCAGTCCTCGTCGTGTGAATGTATTTAAGAAAATGTGGCTGGATAATATGATTAAAGCATCGAAGGGTATTTATAAAGAAGATTGACCATACAGGTACAGCAACTAAAAGTTGCTGTGCCTTCATATGAAGAGTGGACATGCTCCTAGCACTCGTATTGACATATTCTCTTACTGGATACGAGGAGCCTGATTTTTCTGCGGCTGAAAGTACGCGGATTGTAATCTGCAATAATCTAAATTTAAATGCTGTAAAAGTTATCGGGCTAGAATCATATATTGAAATGTTGTTTCTGCCCTTGATGAAACCCTAACAGGATTGCGGACGATTTCCGGGGGAACTAGCCAAGCTAGGCGATTAAAATGGAACATTCGGGTTTCGACCTAAGAAAAGCCTAGCCGGAGCGTTTGGATGACAATTTTACATACTGCCTGTGGATGATTTGGACACATTGGCTTACTGGTGGGATTTAAGATGTATTTTTACAGAATGGTGGTCACCAAATGATATCTAAATATATTGGTCAGTATATTGAACTAGGACTCTCTGGAAATATTCATGTATTTGGGATTTTAATTTAAGTAAGTTTGGATATTTAGTTTGGCAAGGAGATATCTTTAATGTGCCGAAATGGAATGTAGCTGTACACTTTTCCCGTATACAAACCAATACTCTGGTCGTGCTCTTTTTAGTTATGCATCCGCAGAACATTGGAATGAGCAGTACGGTTGGTGAATGAGGGGAGGCGATTTTTGCCAGCAGGACGTAAGTTAAAAGTTTTCATTTTCCACAATAAAGAAACTCCGGGTCTGAAGTGATCCGGAGTTATTTCTTTTTCTCGATATTTTCATAGACCGAGGCAAGGGCTTGTTCAAATTTCCCGCTCTTTTTCGGTTTGTAATATTTTTTGCTGCGCAGTTTGTCCGGTAAGTATTGCTGCTTCACCCAGCCATTCTCGTAGTCATGCGGATAAAGGTAGCCGATTCCGCGTCCGAGATCGGTGGCCCCTTTGTAATGGGCATCCTTAAGGTGATCTGGTACATCTCCACTATGGCCGCTGCGAATGTCGGACAGAGCTGCATCGATTGCGACAATGGCTGTGTTCGATTTAGGTGATAGGCATAACTCGATCACCGAGTTGGCAAGTGGAATCCGGGCTTCAGGAAAACCGAGTCGTTCAGCGGCTTCGACTGCAGCGAGGGCCCTAGGACCAGCCTGGGGATTGGCAAGAGCTATGTCTTCGTAAGCGATGACTACTAACCGGCGGGCAATGCTGACAAGATCGCCGGCTTCGACCAAGCGCCCCAAATAATGAAGGGCTGCATTCACATCACTGCCGCGAATTGATTTTTGGAAAGCCGACAAAACATCATAATGGGCATCTCCATCCTTGTCATGCGAGAAGCTTTTTTTCTGCATGCATTCCTCGGCAATTTGCAGATCTATATGAATCGTTCCGGACTCATCGGGTTCGGTGGAAATGACGGCGAGCTCAAGAGCGTTAAGGGCACTGCGGACATCTCCGTTCGAAGCAGTCGCGAAATGGGTAAGGGCATCAAAACTGACATCGGTTTTATACGCACCAAGCCCCCGCTCTTCATCATGAAGTGCCCGTTCCAGAGCTTTGGTTATATCATTGGTTTCCAATGATTTGAGCTCGAAAATCTGGCACCTGCTTCGGATGGCCGGATTGATTGCATGATAGGGATTGCTGGTCGTTGCACCGATCAAGGTGATCATCCCATTTTCAAGATAAGGCAAAAGGAAATCCTGCTTCGCCTTATCGAGTCGATGAACCTCATCAAGCAGCAGAATCACTTTCCCGGACATCTTAGCCTCGGCTGCCACGATTTCCATATCCTTTTTATTATTGGTCACCGCGTTCAGCGTCCGGAAAGCAAACTTCGTGCTTCCGGCAATCGCACTTGCAATTGAAGTCTTGCCAATTCCCGGCGGACCATACAGAATCATGGAAGAAAGCTGTTTGGCTTTCACCATCCTTGCGATAATTTTTCCTTCACCGACCAGATGCTCCTGCCCGATGATCTCATCAATCGACCGAGGCCGCATCCGGAAAGCAAGCGGTTTTATATTCATTGCGCACCTCTCCTTATTTATATAAGGTATCACAACTGATGGGGGAAATGCGCTGATTATGCTGTAAAAGAGGGTGAATTTGTATTATGGTAGTCCGTTTGCAGATTTAATTTGTAATGTAAGGTTGATAAATCGACCGTCCTAACAATGAAATCCGTCCCCACCCGATCAAAAATATGTCATCTAATTAGTTGAATTCCACTCTGTATTTTCATTTTTCCTACCTCTCCAATTAGGATAATTTGACAAATGGAGGGCGGGTGAATGCATTTCCGGCGGGAATATGCTATAATTTCAGAAGAATTTAGAAACGGATAAATAATTTGAGGTGTATATGTATGAAGATATCTACTAAAGGCCGTTATGGTTTAACGATTATGATCGAGCTTGCTAAACATTATGGAGAAGGCCCGAAGAGTTTGAAATCGATTGCCCAGACGCATAATCTGTCGGAGCATTATTTGGAGCAGTTGATTGCGCCGCTTCGTAATGCTGGGTTGGTGAAGAGTGTCCGCGGTGCGTATGGCGGGTATGTACTGTCTAAAGATCCTCAGGAGATTACTTCGGGTGATGTCATTCGTGTATTGGAAGGGCCGATTACCCCTGTTGAAGGGATTGAGGATGAGGAGCCGGTGAAGCGCCAGCTTTGGATCCGGATTCGCGATGCTGTGAAGGATGTATTGGATAATACGACGCTTATGGATTTGGCGAGCTACAAGGATACGGGTGAAATCGATTCTTATATGTACTATATTTAAGTGATTAGCAATGCGCCTATTATGTAGGCGCTTGCGTTTTTTAATGGAGGCGACAAAAAAGTGGACAGAATATATTTAGATCATGCTGCGACTTCACCGATGCACCCGAATGTGATCGATAGGATGATGACAGTCATGAGCCATGACTTCGGAAATCCGTCGAGCATTCATGCTTTCGGGCGGGAGGCGCGCCATGTTTTGGATGAGGCACGTTCGAGTATTGCAGCGAGCATCGGTGCGGGGCGGAATGAAATCATTTTCACGAGCGGTGGAACCGAGGCTGATAATACGGCGATCATTGGTGTTGCGAATGCTTATAAAGAACAAGGGAAGCACATCATTACGACGGAGATTGAGCATCATGCGGTTTTGCATACATGCCAATACCTTGAAAAGTCTGGCTTTGAGGTCACATATTTACCTGTGAATGAAGCGGGGCTTATTTCAATTGCCGATTTAAAGGCGGCATTGCGGGACGACACGATTTTGGTTTCGGTCATGTTCGGCAATAATGAGGTTGGTTCGATCCAGCCGATTGCTGAAATTGGACAGCTGCTCAAGGGTCATCAAGCCTTTTTCCATACGGATGCGGTTCAGGCATATGGTTTGATCTCTATCGACGTCCGTGAATTGGGTGTGGATTTGCTGAGTGTATCCGCGCATAAAATTAACGGTCCTAAAGGAATCGGCTTTCTTTATATTCGTGAAGGCTTGAAGCTGAATCCGCATTTATATGGCGGGGAACAAGAACGCAAACGCCGTGCTGGTACGGAGAGCGTGCCGGCAATTGCCGGTTTTTCAGAAGCTGTTTTAATTGCACAAAGCACGATGGAAAAGAAAAACGAGCAATACAAGCGTTTTAAAGACGTATTGCTTGCCGTCTTTGATGAGGCGGATGTACAATATGAAATTAACGGATCTATGGAACAGTCGCTGCCGCATTTGCTGAATGTTAGTTTTCCGGGTACGAATGTGGAATCGATGCTCGTTAATATGGACTTGGCAGGTGTTGCGGTATCGAGCGGATCCGCTTGTACTGCTGGGTCAATCGATCCGTCGCATGTTCTTGTGGCGATGTTCGGGAAAGATTCGGAGCGGACGAAGAATTCGATTCGTTTCAGCTTCGGTCTGAACAACACGGAAGAGGAAGTAAGGCAGGCGGCTGAAACTACCGTTAAAATCGTTAATAGATTAGTGGGAAGATAATTCCTACTTTAAATAAATGAGGTGACAGAATGAGAAAAGCACCACAGGACACCCGCGTCGTCGTGGGTATGTCAGGAGGCGTGGATTCTTCTGTGTCAGCCCTGCTATTGAAGAATCAAGGCTATGATGTGGTCGGGATTTTCATGAAGAACTGGGATGATACAGATGAAAACGGAGTCTGTACGGCAACGGAAGATTATAATGATGTAATTGCCGTTTGTAATCAAATCGGCATCCCTTATTATGCGGTCAATTTCGAGAAGCAGTATTGGGATAAAGTTTTCACTTATTTCTTGGATGAGTATAAAGCGGGCCGTACCCCGAATCCGGATGTAATGTGCAATAAGGAAATCAAGTTCAAGGCCTTTCTTGAACATGCCGTAAGCCTGGGTGCCGATTATGTGGCTACAGGTCATTACGCACAGGTTGAATACCGGGATGGCGAATACAAAATGCTTCGCGGTGTCGATAATAATAAAGATCAAACGTACTTCTTGAACCAGCTTACTCAAGAACAGTTGGAAAAAGTCATGTTTCCGCTTGGACACATTGATAAGAAGGAAGTCCGTGAAATTGCGAAAGAAGCGGGTCTTGCCACGGCAACGAAAAAAGATTCTACAGGGATCTGTTTTATCGGTGAACGCAATTTCAAAGAGTTTTTAAGCAATTACCTCCCAGCTCAGCCCGGTGATATGGTCACGATGGATGGCAAAGTAATGGGCAAGCATGACGGATTGATGTATTACACTATCGGTCAGCGTCACGGTCTAGGGATTGGCGGCAGCGGCGAACCTTGGTTTGTTGCGGGAAAAGACTTGAAACGTAATGTTTTATACGTGTGTCAAGGCTTTGATAATGATGTGCTGTATTCCAATTCCCTTCGTGCAGTGAATGTCAGCTGGGTGGCTGAACATATACCGGCTGGTGAATTTACATGTACGGCAAAGTTCAGGTACCGTCAAGAGGATAGCGGTGTTAAGGTGAAGGTCTTGGAAAATGGTGATGTTGAAGTCATCTTTGACGAGCCAGTCCGCGCGATCACACCTGGACAAGCAGTCGTATTCTATGATGGTGAAGTGTGCCTTGGTGGCGGTACGATTGATGAAGTATTTAAAAAAGGTGAAAAACTGACTTACGTAGGGTAAAATAAGCATGTCCCCAGCTGTGTTTGCGGTTGGGGACTTCTTTTGGATTGCGGGTGTACCGCCTGAATTCGACCACTGGCTTATGCTATACTTTTTATTATAAAAATGGAGTGTGAATGGATATGGATAAGAATCAACAAGGAATTGAATTTATGCAGCAAGGGAAATACGAAGAAGCGGCGAAAGTTTTTAATGAGGCGATCGAGGAAAATCCGAATGAGCCTGTTGCTTACATAAACTTTGGGAATGTATTGACTGCCGTGGGTGAAACGGATAAAGCGGTCAAGTTTTACAAAAAGGCGATCGAGCTGGATGAAAATGCAGCAGCGGCTTACTATTCATTAGGAAACTTATATTATGAATCCGATTCTAAACTAATCGAAGCGAAGGATATGTTTGAAAAGGCAATCCGTTTGGGACTGGATAACAGCGATGCTTTCTTCATGCTTGGATTGACATTGATGGCGTTAGATCAGCCGAAATTGGCGATGCCTTATTTACAGAGAACGGTGGAGCTGAGCCCTGAGGACGTTGATGCGAGATTCCAATATGCGCTATGTCTTGCTAATGCGGAATTATATGATGAATTGATCAATCAACTGAATTTAGTTGTGGAACAGGATCCGGGCCATGCCGATGCTTTTTATAATTTAGGTGTTGCGTTTGCAGGGTATCGTGAGGATGCGAAAGCAGCGATGGTTTATTTTGATAAGGCTTTGGAAGCACAGCCTGACCATATGCTTGCTGCGCACGGTAAGAAACTGTTGGAAGAAATGAATGCTGAGTAAATAAACGGCATATGCATGGAAAGGTGGGGAGAAGCGTTGAGCCAGCAAGATTCGTTGGATTTGTTTTCAGAAGAGAAAATGTTTATGAAAGGGAGTCATTTAGTGACGATCTTTCATAATGAAGAAAATATGTACTCGGTTGTAAGAATTCGCGTGCATGAAACGAATCTGAATTATGAAGAGAAGGAAGCGGTCGTAACAGGTTATTTTCCAAGGATGCATGAGGATGAGATCTATATTTTTTATGGGGCCATGAAGGAACATCCGCGTTTTGGCCTTCAATTCCATGTAGAGCATTTCCGCAAGGATCTGCCTCAATCCAAGGAAGGCATCGTCAGTTATTTATCAGGTGACCTTTTTAAGGGCATTGGGAAAAAAACAGCCGAAAGCATTGTTGAGACTCTGGGTGAAAAGGCAATTTCAAAAATTCTGGCTCAGCCTTCGCTACTTGATGATATCCCGAAGCTATCTGGGGAAAAGGCAAAGGGCCTCTATGATACATTGGTCGAGCATCAAGGTCTGGAGCAGGTGATGATTGCCCTGAATCAATATGGTTTCGGTCCGCAGCTGTCGATGAAGATATATCAAATGTACAAACAGGATACGATCACGATGGTTCAGGGAAATCCGTATAAGCTCGTGGAGGATATTGAAGGGATTGGTTTTGGACGGGCGGATGAGCTTGGGCATCATCTTGGCATTTCCGGCAGCCATCCCGACCGTATCAAGGCGGCGTGCTTGTATACGCTTGAATCCCAATGTCTCCAGGACGGGAATATCTACATAGAAGCCGAGCAGTTATTGGAAGCGGTCAAACGTCTGCTGGAGGAAAATAAACGGGATCGCATTGAGTTCACGAACATTTCCTCGGAAATAATCGAATTGACGCAAGAGGGGAAAATAGTTGTCGAGGATCAACGGATTTATCCGCCTTCGCTATTCTATTCGGAAAAGGGAATCGTGATGAACATCAAGAGGCTGCTTGCTCAAACCGATTATGAAGACCAGTTCCCGGAATCGGAGTTCTTGCTGGCACTTGGGGAGCTGGAAGAGCGGCTGGATGTTTCTTATGCCCCGGCCCAAAAGGAAGCGATCCAAACAGCCCTGCAATCACCCATGTTAATCTTGACGGGCGGACCGGGTACCGGTAAGACGACAGTCATCAAAGGCATCGTTGAGCTATATGCAGAGCTGCATGGTGTATCCATGGACATTAATGATTATAAAAAAGAAGGAAGCGATCCATTTCCATTCGTACTTGCGGCTCCTACTGGCCGTGCAGCGAAACGCATGGCCGAATCGACTGGGCTCCCAGCTGTTACGATCCACCGTTTGCTGGGGTGGAACGGGAGTGAAGGCTTTTCCCATGATGAGGATAATCAGCTGGATGGCCGTATCGTAATCATCGATGAGGTTTCCATGGTGGATACGTGGCTTGCCCATCAATTGTTTAAAGCTCTGCCGGAAAATGTTCAAGTGATATTGGTTGGTGATGAAGATCAGCTGCCATCTGTTGGCCCTGGGCAGGTTTTAAAGGATTTGCTTGCATCGAATTGTGTACCGACTGTCAGTCTGGAACATATTTATCGTCAAGCTGATGGTTCATCGATCATTGAACTGGCCCATGAAATCAAAAAAGGAAGGCTTCCGGATGATGTCACGAAACAGCAAGAAGATCGATCGTTCATTCGCTGCCAAACCGGTCAAATCCCCCAAGTAATCGAGAAAGTGGTTGCCAATGCCAGGACGAAAGGCTTCACGGCCAAGGATATACAGGTGCTGGCTCCCATGTATAGAGGGCCTGCCGGGATTGATGCATTGAATAAAATGCTTCAGGAAGTGTTCAATAGCAATGCGAATGAAAAGAGGCGGGAAATAAAATTCGGAGATGTGATATACAGAACGGGAGATAAGGTGCTTCAACTGGTGAACCAGCCAGAGGAGGGTGTCTTTAATGGCGATATGGGTGAAGTCGTCTCCATATTGTTCGCTAAAGAAAATACCGATTCTGTCGATAAAGTAATCATATCGTTCGAAGGCATCGAAGTGACTTACACGAAACAGGACTTGAACCAGATTACACATGCTTACTGCTGTTCCATCCATAAGTCGCAGGGAAGCGAATTCCCGATTGTCATTTTACCTGTAGTGAAAAGTTATTATCGGATGCTCCGCCGTAATTTATTGTATACGGCGATTACCCGCAGTAAAAATTTCTTGATCCTTTGTGGTGAAGAAGATGCATTCCGTCTAGGGATCGAGCGTAATGATGAAATGCGCCGGAAAACGACTTTGCGTGAAAAGCTGCGGGAGATTTTGAGTGAGGAAGAAATGCCGGTGGAAAAGGGAGAGGCACATCAAAAATCAAGTTATCTTGATATTCTCATGCATGCTGACCCGATGATCGGGATGGAGAATGTCACGCCTTATGATTTTATGTAGCAGGTTCTTTTGATCAATTTTGTTTAAAATTCATAGTTTTGGTGGAACTAATATAGAATATAACTTAAACGTGAAAGAGCAGGGGGGATTTGATGAAAAAAGGGTGGATAATAGGAATAGTCGTTGTCGTTTTACTGGTCATTTATGGGGCATCTTCGTACAACGGCCTTGTAAGTGCCAATGAAGACGTCGACAATAAATGGTCACAGGTGGATAACCAATTGAAACGAAGAGCGGATTTGATTCCGAATCTTGTCGAAACGGTGAAGGGTTATGCTTCGCATGAAACGGAAGCCATTAAAGCGGTGAGTGATGCACGCTCGAAGCTGGCCGGTGCCAATTCGACTGAAGATAAGATTGATGCTGATCAAGAATTAAGTGGGGCATTGAGCCGTCTTTTGGTGGTTGTCGAGAACTATCCGGATTTAAAGGCCAATGAGAACTTTAAGGGTCTCATGGATAGTTTGGAAGGAACGGAAAATCGGCTGACGGTAGCTCGAAAAGACTATAATGATGAAGTTACCAACTATAATAAGATGATTAAACGATTTCCGAAGAATATGATGGCAGGAGCATTCGGGTTCGATGCCAAACCATATTTTGAAGTGACCGATCAAGAAAAAGAAACGCCAAAGGTTGATTTCGGGAGCGATAAATAATGAAAAAACTCGCTGTGTTTGCGCTAATCTTCATTCTCACGTGCAGTTTAGCAAACGTGGTCGCAGCACAACCTAACATCCCTGAACCAGTCGGGGATATATATGTTCAGGACTTCGCCGGAGTCCTGGATGATCAGGAAAAATCCGAACTCATCGAACTTGGGAAACGATTGGATGATGCCACAAAAGCACAAATTTCCGTTTTGACGGTTGATTCGATGGAAGGATCCGAGATCGAGGAGTACTCGGTCGAGGCATTGAGATCATTCAAGCTTGGTGATGCCGAGCTGAACAATGGAGTCCTCATTGTTCTGGCCATGGAAGAACAGAAAATCCGTATTGAAGTGGGTTACGGTTTGGAAGGGGCCATTACCGATATAAAATCTGGACAGATTTTGGACAATGTGGCTATCCCTGCGCTGAAAGAGGGTAAATATGATGTTGCCCTGACGGAAACCTATAAGGCCGTATATAACGATGTCACGAAAGAATACAACCTAGGTGACGAGTTTTATCAAGATCTCTCCGTTCAGCCTGAGTCAGAAAACTTTCAGCCATCAGGTTTACAGATTTTCCTCTTTATCATCGTAGTCATCATCGTATTCATCCTCGATGCCAAGTTCTTTAAAGGATTTTTCCTTCAAATGCTAATCAATATCCTTTTGATAATCATCAGTCGCGGAGGCGGCGGTGGCCGTGGAGGCGGCAGCGGCGGTCCACGGGGCGGCGGCGGAGGAAGTTCCGGTGGCGGAGGTGCCAGCAGGGGATGGTAAAACAGGTGAATCAGACCGGGAAACCGGTCTTTTTTTTATGCCTGTTCCCTGTATTTCCGGAAGATCGAGCAACAATGGAAAACCTTTCAGCACATCTATTTTCAGCAGAAAAGAGATAATAAGAATGTTCGGAAAGGCGGGATGACCTTGCGGACGTTTTCATTATTGAAAGGAATGCCGGTTTTTACAATCAAAGGAGAAAGAGTCGGCACGGTCCACGATTTATCAATTTCTGAAATGGGTCAGGTAACAGGCTTGGTCGTTCATCAGCAAGCATTGTTCAAAAGAGCTTTTCATTTGAAACTTGACGATATTTCTTCATTCGGTCCAGATGGGATCGTCATCATGCAACAGGATTCAAGCTTAAGGAAAGTGCCTGCGGATTCCATATGCCTATCGAAGGACGAATTATTGGGACGCATGCTTTTTTCTGAAATGGGCGAAGAACTGGGTTTACTGCAGGATGTATATTTCAAGGAGAAAATGGGCACGATTATAGCGTATGAAACAACGGATGGGTTTTTCTCGGAGTCGACAGTGATAGAATCAAAACAGCCGCCTGCATTAGGGAAGGATACCATCATTGTTTCAGTTTATGAACAGTGAGGTGTCCATTTTGGAAATTAAATGTCCGAATTGCCGCAGTAAAGATGTTGGGAAGATTGGCGTGAATCAATATTATTGTTGGAATTGCTTTATTGAAATGACCTTATCCGAAGGCCTAATTAATACGCACCAAGTCGAGGAAGATGGAAGTTTAAGCTCATTGGACGATTTGTTTGAGGAAAATGACCGCCGCTTCAGTATGTAATTTAACGGAAGAGGTGTTTGCAATGGCTAGACGTTCACGCAATACTCTAATGAATATGGGTTCGGACTTGATGAACTCGAAGATGATCAAACGGAATATGAAGAAAATACGCAAAAGATTAAAGTCATTATTATAGCGGGAATGGGTGTCCTGATAATGAGGGCACCTTTTTTATGTATGAAAACCTTCCGCCTTTCGAAGAATAAATGAGCGGGAGGTGTTTATAGTGAGTATTCGTCTAAAGTGGTTTTATCGCCTGGGTTTTTTATTGCTCTTATTTTTCGTTATCTATATTTTTATGAAACTTAAGCCCCTGTGGGGACCTGCCTTTACTGTATGTGTGACGGTACTGTTGCCTTTTTTGATTGGTGCGTTCATTAGTTACTTGCTGCATCCTGTAGTGGAATATTTAAATGAGAAAGGGATGCGTCGCTGGCTTTCGATTACGATTATCTATTTGTTGTTTTTCGGAGGAATCGGCTATGCTGTTTATAAAGGTATTCCAGTGATGGTCAGCCAGGTACGCGAGCTGTCGGAAAGCGTACCGGAACTGGTTGAACAGTATCAGGGCAGGATTGATAAACTCAACCATCAAACAGCGGCCTGGCCGTTCGGAATTCATGAAAGATTCGAAGAAGGTGTAACCCTTTTCGAAAATTGGCTGAAGCGTATACCTGAAAAGGCGATGGAGTATGCAATGAAGATGTTTGATTTCATCATCCTGATTGCATTGATTCCATTCATTGCTTTTTATATCCTGAAAGATTTCACTGTTTTAAAAAAAATGGCATGGTATATGACCCCGAAAAAATGGCGCAAGCAGGGACGGGCATTCGTTCGTGATGTGGATGCGTCACTTGGCGGATATATCCGCGGACAAATCATCGTCTGTGTCGTGATCGGTTTGATTTCCTCACTGCTCTTCTGGGTAGTCGGAATGCAATATCCGCTTCTATTGGGGGCGATAATCGGAATAACGAATGTCATTCCGTATTTCGGACCGATTATTGGAGCCATTCCAGCAGTGATCATCGCCGCGACAATGTCAGTTAAAATGGTGTTGATCATCGCGGTCATCGTGCTTGTACTTCAATTTCTTGAGGGGAATATCCTGTCGCCGCTCATAGTCGGCAAAAGCCTCCATATGCATCCGCTGTTCATCATGCTCGCATTATTGGCCGGAGGTGAAATAGGAGGTATCGCGGGCATGGTCCTTTCGATTCCCATCTTGGCTGTGTTGAAAGTTTTTGTACTTCATGCCCGCGTTCACTTTAGAAAGAAGCCGCCCCTTATTGACAAATAAAAGTCTTGTGAATATAATCCATTACATAAGATAATTCGTTGAAGGATGAAGTATGCTGAAGTCCATCTAAAAGAGAGGTGTCCCCCAGGCTGAAAGGGACTGCCAGGTGAAGAGCAGCAGAAAGCTAGTCCTGAGAGCAGCTAATACCTGCCGTCATGCCGCGTTAAGGCTTTTATGAAGGTGATGGGCCTGGGATGAATTCCTGCGTCCGTAATCAGGGTGGTACCGCGAGTCAACTCTCGTCCCTGTTTTTGGGATGGGGGTTTTTTGTGTGCTCAAAATTACATAATTTTAAAAGGAGGATATATATATGAAGTATTTAACTGGTGCTCAAATCCGCCAAATGTATTTAGATTTTTTTAGTGAAAAAGGCCATAACATCGAACCAAGTGCGTCATTGGTTCCTCATGAAGATCCATCATTGCTATGGATCAATTCCGGGGTGGCGACGTTAAAGAAATATTTTGATGGACGTGTGATCCCTGAAAATCCAAGGATTACAAATGCTCAAAAGGCCATCCGTACAAACGATATTGAAAACGTGGGGAAAACGGCACGTCATCATACGTTTTTCGAAATGCTCGGAAACTTCTCCATTGGTGAATATTTCAAAGAAGAAGCCATTACATGGGCCTGGGAATTTTTGACGGATGAAAAATGGATTGGGTTCGACAAAGAGAAATTAGCTGTGACGATCCATCCTGAAGATGATGAAGCATTCGAACTCTGGAATAAGAAAATCGGTGTTCCTGCTGAAAGGATCATTCGCCTGGAAGAAAACTTCTGGGATATCGGTGAGGGTCCAAGCGGCCCGAATACAGAGATTTTCTATGACCGCGGACCAGCTTATGGCGATGATCCGAATGATCCGGAACTATATCCAGGCGGGGAAAATGAACGGCATCTAGAAGTCTGGAATCTTGTGTTTTCTCAATTCAACCATAATCCTGACGGTTCTTACACACCGCTTCCAAAGAAAAATATCGATACAGGCATGGGCCTTGAACGTATGGCTTCCGTCGTTCAAGATGTGGCTACGAACTATGATACAGATTTATTCATGCCAATCATCCGGGCAGTCGAAGAGATTTCCGATGTGAAGTATGGTGTTGATTCAGAAAAAGATGTTGCATTCAAGGTCATTGCCGACCATATTCGTACGGTAGCCTTTGCAGTAGGTGACGGGGCTCTTCCATCCAACGAAGGCCGCGGTTATGTACTGCGCCGTTTACTCCGCAGAGCGGTTCGATATGCTAAGCAAATCAACATCAATCGACCATTCATGTTCGAGCTTGTGACGGTCGTAGGCGAAATCATGAAAGACTTCTACCCTGAAGTCCTCAAGAATAAAGAGTTCATTGCAAAAGTAATCAAAAATGAAGAGGAACGCTTCCATGAAACTCTAAATGATGGACTGTCCATCCTTTCTGAAGTCATTAAAAAGGAAAAGGAAAAAGGCGGCACGACCATTCCGGGCAGTGATGCATTCCGTTTATATGACACATATGGTTTCCCAATTGAGTTAACGGAAGAATATGCAGAAGAAGAAGGCATGACGGTCGATCAAGCTGGATTTGAAAAAGAGATGGATGCACAGCGTGAACGTGCCCGTTCAGCGCGTCAAGATGTTGATTCCATGCAAATCCAAGGCGGGGTATTGGGCGATATTAAAGTTGAGAGTGAATTTGTCGGCTATGATCAAGTTGCTGTTGAAGCCAAAGTTGCTGCCATCATAAAAAATGGCGAGCTTGTAACGGAGGCACAAGAAGGAGAAGAAGTTCAAGTGATACTGAACAAGACTCCTTTCTACGCGGAAAGCGGCGGACAAATAGCCGATATAGGAACGATGGCCAGTGAATCCGTGAAGGTTGATGTCCATGATGTCCAAAAAGCTCCGAATGGCCAAAATCTGCACCGTGTAACAGTTACTGCCGGCACTTTAACATCAGATTCCAATATCGTTGCTACAGTAAATCAAGAAAATCGCATCCATATCACGAAAAATCATACAGCGACGCATCTTCTGCATCAAGCGTTGAAAGATGTGCTTGGTACACATGTCAACCAAGCTGGTTCACTTGTACAGGCTGAGCGCCTTCGCTTCGATTTCTCTCATTTTGGCCAGATAACGGCGGAAGAGATTGAACAAATCGAAACGATTGTAAATGAAAAGATTTGGCAAAGCTTACAAGTGAATACGGACTATAAAAACATCGAAGAAGCCAAAGCTATGGGCGCAATGGCCTTGTTCGGCGAAAAATACGGCAAGATTGTCCGTGTCGTTCAAATAGGCGATTACAGTCTTGAACTATGCGGCGGTGTCCACGTTCCGAATACAGCGGTAATCGGCTTGTTCAAAATCGTTTCCGAAAGCGGCATCGGTGCAGGGACTCGCCGTATAGAAGCGGTAACGGGTGCCGGGGCATACAAATTGATGACTGATCAAATCGGTGTCTTGAAAGACGCGGCTGCTAAATTGAAAACGAACTTGAAAGATGTACCTTCAAGAATTGAAACGGTTCTAGCTGAGGTGAAGGATCTTCATCGTGAGAATGAAAGCCTTACTGCAAAATTAAGTAATATCGAAGCAAGCAGCCTTGTTTCTAACGTAAAAGACGTAAATGGCGTTCAAGTATTGGTGGCAAAGGTTCAAGCTACCGATATGAATAATCTGCGTGCCATGGCGGATGATTTGAAACAAAAGCTTGATTCTGTCATTATCGTATTAGGTTCGGCCCAAGGTGATAAAGTCAATTTGATTGCCGGGGTGACTAAGGATTACATCGACCGCGGTTTCCATGCTGGTAAATTGGTCAAAGAAGTTGCTTCCCGTTGCGGCGGTGGCGGTGGCGGACGTCCAGATATGGCCCAAGCCGGCGGAAAAGACCCTGAAAAATTGGATGCAGCACTTAATTTTGTTGAAGAATGGGTCTTATCGATTTCATAATCAATGGAAAGTGTTGTACAATGTAGGTAATAGTGGATTCTGGACGCTGAGGAGAGGTGCATGTTAATGAGTTCCTTTGATAAAACGATGAAATTTAATTTTCCCGAAGAACCATTCGAAAGAGATGTACAAGAAGTATTGTCTCAAGTTTATGTTGCACTTCAGGAAAAAGGTTATAACCCGATAAACCAGATTGTCGGATATCTATTATCTGGTGACCCGGCCTACATCCCGCGCCATATGGATGCTCGAAACATTATTCGTAAGCTTGAACGCGATGAAATCATCGAAGAATTGGTTAAGTCGTATCTTAAGAACCATCGAGAGGAATACTAATGCGCACAATGGGACTTGATTTAGGTTCAAA
This sequence comes from Peribacillus simplex NBRC 15720 = DSM 1321, assembly GCF_002243645.1. Lineage (NCBI taxonomy): Bacteria > Bacillati > Bacillota > Bacilli > Caryophanales > Bacillaceae > Peribacillus > Peribacillus simplex. The sequence goes on from NZ_CP017704.1 coordinate 4,377,039, forward strand.
AACCATCGGCGTTGCCGTGAGTGACGCGATGGGTTGGACTGCACAAGGATTGGAAACGATCAAAATTAACGAAGCTGGAAATGACTTCGGCTTTAAACGCCTCAATGAAATTATAAAAGAGCATGATGTTTCTAAAATTGTCCTCGGTTTACCTAAAAACATGAATGGGACTGTTGGACCGCGAGGCGAGATCAGCCAAGATTTCGCTAAACGATTAGAAAACAAATTCAAGCTGCCGGTGTTTCTCTGGGATGAACGGTTGACAACTATGGCGGCTGAACGTGTCCTTCTTGAGGCGGACGTGAGCCGAAGCAAACGCAAGAAAGTCATTGATAAAATGGCAGCTGTCATGATTCTGCAAGGATTCTTGGACAGACAAACAAATTCTTTATGAGGTGAATACAAATGGAACACGGCGAAAACAACATTACAGTAGTAGATGAAAACGGAAACGAGCAGCTTTGCGAAATCCTTTTCACATTCGATTCAGATAAATTCAACAAATCTTATGTACTTTACTATCCGATGTCTGCAGAAGATGATGAGGAAGAAATTGAAATCCACGCTTCATCATTCGTACCAAGCGAAGATAATAAAGATGGTGAACTTACACCGATCGAAACAGAAGAAGAATGGGATCTTGTCGAAGAAATGTTAAATACATTCCTTGACCAAGAAGAAGCAGAAGAAGAATAAGATTAGAAAAAAACCGGCCCCTAAAGGTCGGTTTTTTCATTTATGTACCAGTAACCCCTTATCTTTTCTCTGCGAATAAAAGTATAAATGTAGCGAGCGGACCCAAAAATAATGATAGCAAAAACCAATTCAACGCCGTTCTATTTTTACCTTGAGCAAGTCCGGCGTTTATGAGTGCCAATGTCCCCCAACCTACAAAATAAGAATTATCCAACTCCTTCACACCTTTCTTCATTTTAAATTAATAATACCATTCCTACATGGATATTCCTGTCATCGCCTGAAATGCCTAACACATGCAGGAAACAAATTTGAGTGCATTTTTTTAAGCTGAAGAAATAAGATATCACTATTTTCCTATTAAATAATACCTGCATATTGACAAAACCAGTGCGTTTTTGCCATAAATAGAGTATTGATGAATGTAGTTTTGCAAAAAACATGTAATTATTTGTTGATTTTAGTATAATGTTCGAAGCAAAGATTAATTAGAGAAAGCATCACCTAGAAACCATTCTGTAGTTGGTGTGAGTTTGCAGGGGGAATGAAAATGGATGAAAAAGATAAAAATTTATCTAAAAAGGAACATATCCGAATGAAATTGTTAGAACAGCAAGGAGAAGCCAAGCTGGTTCGTAAAATCATCATGATTACGATAGCTTCGCTTATTTTACTAATTGGGATAGTTGGTCTTGTCGGCTTTTTATATATCAACTCAGCCATGAAACCAGTCGATCCAGATGATGACACCATCAAGAAAGTGAAAATCCCAATCGGTTCTACCGTTAACGGAATTTCAACACTGCTTGAAGAGCAGGGAATAATCAAGGACGCACGCGTATTTAAATATTATATTAAATTCCGCAATGAATCCGGTTTTCAGGCAGGGGAGTATAAATTATCACCTTCCATGCCAATTGAAGATATCGTCACAAGCATCAAAACCGGAAAACTCATGAAGGAAGCTGCAATGAAGATAACGATTCCTGAAGGAAAGCAGCTTATCCAAATTGCCGATATCATCGCAGTGAAGACGGGTGAAGACCCGAAAAAGGTCTTTAAGAAATTGAATGATAAGAAGTTCGTAAATTCCATGCAAGAGAAATTTCCGCAGCTCTTGACCTCGGAAATTGAAAATGAAAAGGTTTTATATCCGCTTGAAGGGTACCTTTTCCCAGCTACTTATGACTTTTATGAGGAAAAGCCGACCCTGGAATCGATCGTCATCGAGATGCTGAAGAAAACGGAAGAGACATTGCAGGCTTACGAGAGCCAAATGGACAAGAACGATTATTCCGTACATCAGATGCTGACCTTCGCTTCGCTTGTTGAGGAAGAGGCGACGGCACAAGTCGATCGCGGAAAGATAGCATCCGTCTTTTACAATCGTATTGAGGAAGATATGCCGCTTCAAACGGATCCGACCGTTTTGTATGCAAAGGGATCACATAAGAGCAGGGTGTATTATAAAGACCTTGAGGTAAAATCCCCTTATAATACGTATAAGAACAAGGGGCTGCCGCCAGGGCCGATTGCCAATGCTGGAACGACATCGATCGATGCGGTACTGAAACCTGAGAAAACGGATTATCTGTACTTTTTGGCAACACCTGAAGGGGAAGTCCTTTACTCCAAGACCTTGGATGACCACAATAACAAAAAGGCAGAGCATATTTCCAATAAATAAAAAAAATGCAATGAGACTGAGGGGGGGAGAGATATTACTTTCCCCTTGTTTTTATGATAGAATAGTACAAGTGAATTTTTGATCCGATTTTTATCGGTGACGTAACTCGGCGAATGCCGGGTTTTATTTTGAAAGATAAGGAAATGTAGATCGTCAAGCATACTTGTTTCAGCTCCTTGTGAAGAAATTGTCCAATCAATTTTTTCATGTTACTGACCAAGCGCTTTTGTTTTCCTTATAATTGGAGGAAACGTTTTGAACGGAAAAATAGAACAATATCTTCATTCCTTAATTCCGGAGCGTACGGGTTTGCTTAAGGAGTTGGAAGATTTTGCGATGGAAAATAGTGTGCCAATCATGGAGCCTGAAGGCATTGAGGTGCTGCTTCAGATTTTAAGGCTTCATCAGCCAAAGGCGATATTGGAAGTAGGTTCGGCGATTGGCTATTCGGCCATAAGGATGGCTGAGACCCTTCCAGAAGCTCGAATCGTCACACTTGAACGGAATGAAGCCCGTATTGAGCAGGCAAGAGCTAACTTTAAGAAGGCGGGACTGTCGGATAGGATTACCCTCATTGAAGGGGATGCCCTTGAAGCGGGGCCGAAAGTGATGGAACATGGTCCGTTTGATATCATCTTCGTTGATGCAGCTAAAGGGCAGTACAAGCGATTCTTTGAACTGTTTGAACCATTCCTTGCTGGTGCTGGCATTATCATTACAGATAATGTTTTATTCAAAGGCCTGGTTGCCGAAAACATTGAAGAAATGGAAATGACGAGAAGAAAGCGAGCTCTCATCAAAAAAATCAGAGATTTTAACATCTGGTTACATGACCATCCAAATTTCGATACCGTAATTTTGCCGATTGGTGATGGTGTGGCCATTAGTAAACATAGAGGTGACAAAAATGAAAAAGCCTGAATTACTTGTGACTCCGACAAGTGTCGATCATATAAGAGAACTCATCGATGCTGGCGCTGACGCCTTCGTCATTGGCGAACAACGTTATGCGCTTAGGCTGGCAGGGGAGTTCAAACGTGAAGATGTAGAGAAGGCGATTGAGCTTGCACATGCCGCGGGAAAGAAAGTATACGTATCCATGAACGCCATTTTTCATAATGAAAAAGTGGACGAGCTTGAAGGGTATGTAACTTTCCTTAAGCAGGCGGGTGCCGATCGGATCATATTCGGTGATCCCGCAGTCTTAATGGCTGTCCGTGCCGTGGCACCTGATATGCCCCTGCACTGGAACACAGAGATGACGGTAACGAACTGGTACACATGTAATTATTGGGGGAAACGCGGTGCTGTCCGTGCCGTGGCTGCCCGTGAGATAAGTCTGGACGAGATAGTGGAAATGAAGGAAAATGCCGAAGTGGAGATTGAAGTGCAAGTGCACGGCATGACATGCATGTTCCAATCGAAGCGTACTCTCCTAGGTAATTACTTTGAATACCAAGGCAAGGCATTGGAAGTGGAAAATCGGAAGGAACATAGAAATATGTTCTTGCATGATAACGAACGTGAAAATAAATACCCGATTTATGAAGATGAAAATGGTACACATATCATGAGTCCGAATGATATGTGCATGATTGATGAACTTCAGGAATTGATTGAAGCGGAAATTGATTCGCTGAAAATCGAAGGGGTATTACAAACACCGGAATATATCATGGAAATGACAAAGTTATATCGGGAAGCGATTGACGTATGTGCTGAAGACCCTGACCGGTATGATGATTTGAAATCGGAACTTTTTGAAAAAGTCAAAGCGGTTCAGCCGGATAGCCGTGAGTTGGATACCGGGTTCTTCTTTAAAGAATCGGTTTATTAAAGAAAAGGGTAAGAGAAAGAGGAGGAATAGCCTTGAATGCTATTGCTGATAAAATTTCCAAGATCGTTGATGGAAAGAGAGTCATTGTAAAAAAACCGGAATTGCTGGCTCCTGCCGGCAATCTGGAAAAATTAAAAATTGCCGTTCATTACGGCGCGGATGCCGTGTTCATTGGCGGTCAGGAATATGGTCTTCGTTCCAATGCCGGCAACTTCACGTTTGAGGAAATGAAGGAAGGCGTCGAATTCGCTAAAAAGTATGGTGCTAAAGTATATGTAACCACAAATATATTCGCACATAATGAAAATATCGATGGTCTGGATGAATATCTGGAAGGACTTCAGGAGGCTGGGGTTCATGGTATCATCGTCGCCGATCCATTAATCATCGAAACCTGTAAACGGGTCGCTCCGAACGTCGAGATCCATTTAAGCACACAGCAATCGCTATCGAACTGGAAGGCTGTTCAGTATTGGAAAGAGGAAGGCTTGGAGCGTGTTGTTTTGGCACGTGAGACGAGTGCTGATGAAATCCGTGAAATGAAGGAGCAGGTCGATATCGAAATCGAAGCTTTCGTTCACGGGGCCATGTGCATTGCCTATTCTGGACGCTGCACCCTTTCGAACCATATGACTGCGCGTGATTCGAACCGCGGCGGCTGCTGTCAGTCTTGCCGTTGGGATTATGATTTATATGAGTTGGATCAAGACGGGGAAAAGGCTTTATTCGATAAAGAAGATGCTCCATTCGCAATGAGTCCAAAAGACTTGAAGCTAATTGAATCACTGCCAGGCATGATTGAAATTGGCATAGATAGCCTGAAAGTCGAAGGAAGAATGAAGTCCATTCACTATATCGCTACAGTTGTCAGCGTCTATCGTAAAGTGATTGATGCGTATTGTGCCGATCCGGACAATTTCAAGATTAAACAAGAATGGCTGGAAGAGCTTGATAAGTGTGCAAACCGTGAGACGGCATCATCGTTCATGGAAGGGGAAATTCCTGGGTATAAACAGCAAATGTTCGGGAATCATACCGTAAAGACTCGCTTCGACTTCGCTGGATTGGTACTTGATTACGACGAGGAAACTAAAATCGTTACCATGCAGCAACGTAACTTCTTCAAGCCTGGGGATGAAGTGGAGTTTTTTGGACCGGAAATCGAAAACTTCACTCAAAAAATCGGTACGATCTGGGATGAGTCAGGTAAGGAGCTGGAGGCAGCCCGCCATCCGCTTCAAATTGTCCGCATTCAAGTAGATAATAGAGTTTATGTGAACAATATGATGCGGAAGGAGAATTGACATGACAGGAAAGAAACCAGTGGTCATCGGAGTTACAGGAGGGTCGGGATCAGGTAAAACAAGTGTTACCCGTTCCATTTTTGAATTCTTTCAAGGACATTCCATCTTGATGATCGAACAAGATTATTACTATAAAGATCAAAGTCATCTGCCTTTTGAAGAGCGCTTGAAAACGAACTATGATCATCCGCTTGCATTTGATAATGATTTGCTAATCGATCATCTTAACGCATTGCTGCGCTATGAAACGATAGAAAAACCCGTTTATGATTATTCAATCCATACGCGTTCCGAAGAGATCATCACAGTTGAGCCCCAGGATGTCATCATCCTTGAAGGGATTCTTGTTCTGGAGGATGAGCGCCTCCGAGACCTGATGGATATGAAGTTATATGTCGATACGGACGCAGACTTGCGGATCCTTCGTCGGATGACCCGTGATATAAAAGAACGAGGCCGTTCCATAGATTCCGTCATCGAACAATACATTAGTGTAGTCCGTCCGATGCATAATCAGTTCATAGAACCGACGAAGCGTTATGCCGACATTATCATTCCAGAAGGCGGTCAGAACCATGTGGCGATTGACCTTATGGTGACAAAAATTCAAACAATCCTTGAACAAAAGTCTTTTTTGTAATAACATAGCATAAATAATGATAGGTGCTATTTTCCATCGTTTATTTAAATAATCCCATTTATTTGTTGGGAAAGACTGGACAAATGTTGGAAAACGCAATACTCTATTCTTGATACAGAACGAACCGGCTGCTCACCGCAGTCGGTTTATATACTAAGGAACGGATTGTTTCTTAGTATCGAAGCGCGTACTTTTTAAGTCGCGCAATTATATATTTTGACTCGATTTCAGGGTTAAGCACTATATAGTACATAAACTTGTCACAGCGAATGCTTGCTGTAAGAATTTGAAGGAGTGAAGGGTTTTGGCAATTGAAAAAGAATATCCAATGACTAAAGAAGGTAAGTTAAAGCTTGAACAGGAACTGGAACAGTTAAAAACGGTTAAACGTAAAGAAGTGGTGGAAAGAATCAAAATCGCCCGCAGTTTTGGGGACCTTTCCGAGAACTCAGAGTACGATTCCGCAAAAGAAGAGCAGGCTTTCGTTGAAGGACGCATTACAACAATCGAAAACATGATCCGTAATGCAAAAATCATTGAAGGCAATGATACGAATACAGATACAGTTTCACTTGGAAAGTCGGTAACATTCGTGGAACTTCCAAATGGTGACGAAGAAACATATTCTATCGTAGGAAGCGTTGAAGCGGATCCTTTCGAAGGGAAAATCTCCAATGATTCCCCAATCGCGAAAAGCCTGATAGGGAAAAGGGTCGGCGACAAGGTATCGATCATGACACCTGGCGGCGAAATGAGCGTCAAGATTGTTTCCATCAGCTAATTAAATGCAAAAGAGGATGTCCATGGGGGCATCCTCTTTTTTATCGGAAAAATTGTTCGTAATTGTTTAAAAATTCGCACGTCGTCAACAATGGGTACGAGGTGTATTTTATGAAAAAGAAACGAATGAGGTTGCTGGCTCTTTTTTTGACCACTTTTATGCTGATGCTCATAGGCAGGCTTGCCTACATCCAACTTGTATCGACAGAATCTTTTTCAAAGCATGATGTGAACCTGTTAGAAGCAAGCGTGAATCAGCGTTCACAGATATTAAAGATTGATGATGGACGCGGAAAGTTTTATGACAGAAATGGGGAACCGCTTGCACATGAAGAAATCCCAACGCTCGTCCTATTTCCATTTTTGAAAAAAATGACATGGCCTATAGATGAAGTGGCCTCGATTATAGACAAATCGGAAGCGGAGTTAAAACGGGCGATAGAACAAGCGGATGAACCATTCGTCTTTGGCGGGGATGATCCGATAGAGTTGACGTCCAGCCAATCGAAGGCAATCAATGAATTGAAGATTCCGGGGGTCTTTGCCGTGAACGAGAAATTATATCATGATCAAACCCCTGCAGCGCAATTGATTGGAACGACGAATATATCTGATGCGGAAAAGAAAAAACGTTATCCGGACATGAATTTATCTCCTGAAACGAAAATAGGCAATACGGGGCTGCAAAGGACTTTCGATGAGTTCTTGCTTTCCGCAGGTGAATCAAAGCTCGTTTTTCATGTGGACGCCAGTGGAGGCCCAATGTTCGGTGTCGATGTTAAATATGTGGAACCTGCGAATCCGCTTTACCCGGTGAAGGTCGTGACGACGATCGATAAAGAAATTCAGGAGAAAGCGGAGAAACTCGTCGATGAACGCGGGATAAAAAAAGGCGGTCTCGTACTGATCGATATTGAAAAAAGTGAAATCGTCGCCATGGTATCACGTCCGGCGCTTAATATAAAAGATCCGAATGGCGAAGGGGCCGTCAATATGATGCTGACTCAAAAAACGCCGGGTTCCGTCTTTAAAACGGTCACGGCAGCAGCGGCCATCGATTATGAAGCGGCTAGTCCCACCCGGACATTTAATTGTAATTTGACGATAGACGGCAAAACGGATAAACAGAGGGAACTGGGCATGCTTAATTTTGAAAATAGCTTTGCCCAAAGCTGCAACAGGACATTTGCCGAATTGTCACAGGAAATAGCTGAAAAGGATCCGGAGTTTTTGGATAAATATGCAAAAATGTTAGGGTTGGTTGGTGAAACGGGCTGGCAAGGGGACGTCTATCACACCGAAGTTACTCAATTGCATCATGAACAAACCGGGAAGGTCTGGCATGATGACGATTTAAAAAAAGATCCCAAAATGATTGCCAAAACAGCAATTGGCCAGCAGGATGTCCAAACGACACCATTAGCGATAGCGAATATGATGGCTACGATTGCCCGCGGCGGCAAGAAGGAACAGGTCAAAGCCGTTTCCAAGGTCGAATTTAACAATAGTACGACCGTAGTCGACTTTCCCAATCAAAGTATTGGCGGCGAAACACTGTCTCCATATACAACGATGAAGATGCAGCATCTTCTTAGGAAGGTCGTGACGGAAGAGAAAGGGACTGGCGCTTCCTTGAGAGATTTGCCTGTTGAAGTCGCTGGCAAGTCTGGAACAGCTCAGACCAATATCGAAAAAGGGGAGCTCAATAAATGGTTTGCGGGCTACTTTCCATATAAAAATCCCAAATATGCTCTTGTTACCGTAAGTTTTGAAACGAAGGAAAACAGTTCCAGCATGACGCCTCTTTTTTCAGATATTGTAAAAGTCCTGTACTCCAAGGACCAGGACAATAGCGAGAATTGACGAAAAGAGTAGGAAACCCTTCCCTTCTATATCTGGCTAAATCATGTTAAAATGAGGCAGTAAGAAATGGTAAGGGAGGAATGGACCTTGGGCTCACGTTTCAATCAGAGAGATCAAAAAAGAAAAGTAAATAAAATATATAATATTGCAATCACCATCGTTTCCATTTTAATCGTCATTGTCGCAGTCACGATTTTCTTAAGTGATGATGGCACCGAATCAAAAAAAGCCACGACTGAACCAAAGCAAATCGCCGAGACAGATAAGGGGAAAGAAGTGGACAAACCTGCTGGCAAAGAGGAAGAAACGGATTCAGAGAAAGAAGACGCAGTAGGAGATAGTGAAGCAACAGAAGAAGATGCAGAAAAAGTAGAAGATGCAGAAAAAGAAGATAGTAAAGCAACAGAGGAAGATGCAGAAGATGATGCAGATTCAGAAAAAGCAGGAGATGCCGAACTTGTGGAAGTGGAAGGCAGCGGCGATGGCAATGTTGCGTCTACATATACAAGTGAGGGCTGGAAACCAGTAGGAACTGAGCAATCCGGAGAGCACACTACAAGCTTTGACAAGGACTCGGTCGATTGGAATGAAATGAGTAAAGCCATAGCAAGTGGAGCTGGAATCGATGAAGGCAGCATGAAGATATGGTGGCTGCAAAACGGTGGTTCGTCCACCACGGCAATCGGTACCGTTTCTGAAGGAGATAATCCTAAAACCTTCCGCGTTTATATTGAATGGGTGGACGGATCAGGTTGGAAACCTGTAAAAGTCGAAGAGCTGAAGACAAACGATAAAAGGTAATGGTCAAAAATTTATAAACAAAAAACCCCCGAAAGGAATTCCACTTTTCGGGGGTTTTTCATGGTGATCATTTTTTTGCTTTAAAGTGGACGACTGCACTATAAAAACGTCTGCCTTCTTCACTTACATACATTTGGTGTGATACGGATTCCACCTGAAGCATTATCGCTTTATTGATTTCAATTTGTGATTGAATTTTTTCTTCAAGATTCTTAATGCTTTCTGCCTCGAAAAATTCTATTTTATCTTCGAATAAGTTTAAGTCGAGTTGAAAACTCATGACTGTTCCCCTCCAACATTCAGATACTGTTAGTTTAACACCATTTTGGCCGAATCTGAACCTAATGAATTTGCCTAAAAACAAGAACTGTTTCTGTGTTTATTTCATATTATGCTTATAGGTTTTATTATCTTATCATAAAAGGTGATTAAAAATGGGCAGAGAATTTATAGATTTATTTGAAGAATGGTCGAAATCGTATGATGATACTGTTGGTGGACACGATATTGAGTATCAAGAGGTTTTTAAACATTATGATAGCATATTGGACAGCGTCACGGATCGGGCTCATGGTCATGTGCTGGAGTTTGGAGTAGGTACCGGGAATTTGACGGAAAGGCTCTTGAATAAAGGTCTAAAAGTATCGGGAATAGAACCTTCACCCGCGATGAGGGAAATAGCGGTAAGCAAGCTGCGCGGAAAAACAGAAATTGTAGATGGCGATTTTATCGATTTTCCGAAGCCGGAACAGGTTGATTCGATCGTAAGTACGTACGCGTTTCATCATTTAACCGATGAAGAAAAAGAAAAAGCGATAGTCAACTATGGAAAGTTACTGAATACTGGTGGTAAAATAGTGTTTGCGGATACGATGTATCAATCAAGGGAAGCGCATGAACGAGCGATTCAAGATGCAAGGCAGGCAGGCTTTCATAATTTGGCGAACGATTTGCAAACGGAATATTATACTACGATTCCTTTTTTGGGAAAAGTGCTTGAAGAAAATGGATATAAAGTGAACTTCGAGCGCTGCAATCAATTTGTCTGGATTATGGAGGCGGAAAAATTATAGGAAGAGGTTTTTACTAATGAAAGTAGCCATAATCGGAGCAATGGAAGAAGAAGTTACGATTTTACGTGATAAATTGGAAGGTTTGGAGCAGGTGAACATTGCCGGTTCCGAGTTCAATACAGGCACACTGAATGGTGTCGAGGTCATTTTGCTTAAATCGGGAATCGGTAAAGTGAATGCAGCAATGTCCACTGCGATCCTGTTAGAAAAATTCAAACCGGATGCTGTCATCAATACTGGCTCAGCCGGCGGTTATCATCCAGCACTTAATGTAGGGGATGTGGTCATATCGACGGAAGTACGGCACCATGATGTCGATGTGACGATTTTTGGATATGAGTACGGTCAAGTCCCTCAGCTGCCTGCAGCTTTCATCCCGGATGAAAAGCTTTTCGCAATCGCAGAAGAAGCAGCAAAAGAAATCGAGGATATACAAGTGGCGAAAGGGTTGATCGTGACGGGGGATTCTTTCATGAATGATCCTGTCAGGGTTGAATTCGTCAGAGGGAAATTCTCTGATTTATACGCGGTGGAAATGGAAGCGGCAGCCATTGCACAGGTAGCCTTCCAATTCAAAACACCGTTTGTCATCATTCGTTCCCTTTCGGATATTGCAGGTAAGGAGTCGAATATTTCCTTTGATAAATTCCTGGAAACAGCGGCTCTTCATTCAGCGGCACTGATTTTGAAAATGGTTGAAAAAATGAAATGAATGGTAAGTGATCAGCGGAAGCCTTTCTGCTGATCATTCTTTATTGCATAATCCTTATTAAATTGGTAGGATAACTATGAAAGGATGTCGAATATGAAAGTCTTTCAAAACATTCATGAGTTGATAGGGGAAACGCCGATGATGGAAATCACCCATTTCCCGCTTCCGGATGAAGTCCGTATATTTGCCAAACTGGAATACTTTAATCCGGGAGGCAGTGTGAAGGATCGGCTTGGTCAAGAACTGTTAGCCCAAGCATTAAAGACAGGGAAGGTGAAAAAGGGCGGGACGATCATCGAACCGACTGCCGGAAATACTGGAATTGGCTTGGCGTTGGCTGCGATAAACAGTGGAGTGGACGTGATATTTTGCGTTCCGGAGAAATTCAGTGCCGAGAAACAGGAATTGATGCGTGCCCTTGGAGCGAATGTGATCCAGACCCCGACAGAGGAAGGGATGACAGGAGCAATCTCCAAGGCTAAGGCACTGCTGGCTGAAATTCCGGGATCTTATTGTCCCCAGCAGTTCGCCAACCCATCCAATCCTGATGCATATTATAAAACGCTGGGACCTGAAATATGGGAACAGATGGAAGGTGATGTGGATGTGTTTGTTGCCGGTGCCGGGACGGGCGGGACATTCATGGGAACATCGCGATATATAAAAGAAAAGAACGCTGCTGTCAAAACGGTCATTGTCGAACCAGAAGGATCGATTTTAAATGGCGGCAAAGCAGGACCCCATAAAACAGAGGGGATCGGGATGGAATTTTTACCTGCCTATATGGATGAAACGTATTTTGATCAAATCCATACGATAAGCGATCGTGACGCTTTCCATATGGTAAAGGAATTGGCGATTAAAGAAGGCCTTCTTGTCGGGAGTTCTTCCGGCGCGGCATTTGCAGCGGCCATGAAAGAAGCAGCCAGGGCTTCCCGGGGGTCGAATATCGTCGTCATATTTCCGGATTCCAGTGAACGATACTTAAGCAAAAAAATTTATCAGGGAGGTATGTAAAATGAGAAAAAAAACACAATTGATCCATGGCGGCATTTTTGGTGATGAAAAAACAGGAGCGGTTTCGGTGCCGATTTATCAAGTGAGCACCTATAAACAGGATGGGCCGGGGAATCATCGGGGATATGAATATTCCCGTACGGGCAACCCAACCCGCCATGCCCTCGAAGAGTTGATCAAGGATCTCGAAGAAGGAAAAAGAGGTTTCGCCTTCGGATCTGGAATGGCAGCGATGACCGCGGTCATGATGCTGTTTAGTCAAGGTGATCATGTATTGATGACCGATGACGTTTATGGAGGGTCTTTCCGGGTCATCACTAAAGTGCTTAACCGCTTCGGGGTGGAAGCTACGTTCATCAATACGAGTGACATACACTCAATCGAAAAAGAGATAAGGGACAATACGAAGGCATTGTTCATTGAAACCCCGACGAATCCATTATTGAAAATCACCGATCTGGAAGAAGTATCAAAAATAGCTAAAGAAAACGGCATCCTCACCATTGTGGATAATACCTTCAGTACGCCATATTGGCAAAATCCACTTACACTTGGAGCCGATATCGTGCTTCATAGCGCTACGAAGTACCTGGGGGGACACAGCGATGTTGTAGCGGGTCTTGTCGTGGTGAATGATGAAAAACTTGGCAATGACCTTCATTTCATCCAAAACTCTACAGGAGGCGTGCTAGGGCCCCAGGATTCATGGTTGCTGATGCGAGGCATTAAAACGCTGGGAATCAGGATGGAAGAACATGAAAAAAATACATCTGAAATCGTACGTTTCCTATCCGGGCATAAAGATGTTTCGAAAATCTATTACCCAGGTCTTGAAAACCACCCAAATCATGATATTGCCAAAAAACAATCGCGTGGATTCGGTGGTATGGTTTCATTTGATGTCGGCAGTGCCGAAAAAGCCGAGTCCGTTTTGAATAAAGTGAGATTCTTTACACTTGCGGAAAGTCTGGGGGCGGTGGAGAGCTTAATTTCCATTCCGGCCTTGATGACACATGCTTCCATTCCGGCTGAGCGCCGTGCAGAGCTTGGAATAACCGATGGGTTGATTCGCATTTCAGTTGGTCTGGAAGATGTAGAAGACTTATTGGAAGACTTGGAACAAGCGCTACAAGGATAATCGGGGAGGGATCGCTTCAAAGCTGACTGCCATTATTTACACCCTGTCATTTGGAATAAATATGGTAGAATGAGATATCGATATCTTATTAGCTTGAAAGAAGGTGGAATGGCATGAAAAACCGCAAAAAACAAACGGCGGCAATGCTGCGTTCGAAAATGGTCGATTTCAAACAATTTGCGATCACTTTGTTATGCGTGGGTTCGTTCTTCTATTTAGGAACCATCCTTCCCTCTGGCGACAAAGCGATGATTGACACATATGTCTATATGGGAGCGACAATAATGTTCCTGGGCATATCCATAGTATTTTTCCGATTATCCAAAAAATATAAAAAGATCTTGGCCGAAATGGATGACCAGGACTCTTTACAACAATAGAAGCAAACCTGATTCTTTAAAAGAATCAGGTTTTTTTGTTTTTCAGACGTTGTTGCCCTTACAGGGGAAGATTTATCATACTACTTGCCTCCTTTAAGGTAATAATCGCTCTTGAAAATGGGTAAAAAGATAGAAATTTCAAAAAAATGGGCAAAAGCCGTTTACAAATATTGAATTTATGGATATACTTACCAAGTAATAAAAAATATTCCAAAGGAGGTCGAAGAAAATGACATTGTATCTATATGGAGTCGCCACTATTAGCCGGTCCGTTTCAAATGACAATCACATACCATTCGACCTGTGCCAAGCGGAATATTTCTAAAGCAATTTGGCTTTATTAATCATTCAGACATAGCGGCCGCAGGGAGAAGTGTTTTATCCTGCGGCCTTTTTATATTTTCTAAAAAATCCCGCAGGAGGACGTAACTTTCTGCGGCCTTTTTATGCCTTTTTGTTGGGCCGCTCCCTTAAAGGAGGTGATATTATGACACTGAATATGCTTTTTTTCACAATCACGATTAAAATGAAAAAAATGACTGCCGAGGAATGTTTGCAACAGGAGAGAATCCACAAGATTCGAGAAGAACATCTAGATAAAGCGATGAAGCATCGTCCTTTTTTCTAAAAATATACGAGGTTGGTATCCCGTTTCATAAAAATAAATTCAAGAAAGGTGGAGGTTAAAATGATGAACTTGTTATACGTAAAAGGAGAGAAGCGTTGCTATTGGCAGGAGAAGGATACCGGCTAACGGATTTGCCGGTGCATTGCCAGCATTGTCATGGTTGTATGTTTATATATAGTGGAAAAGGCCATTGGAAACATGAAAAATTGAAGGGATGTTGATTAATGGTCATGACGTAGATTAACTCGGAACTGCAACATTAGAAATGAATATGTAAAATGGAAAACTCGGCACTCGGGCCGAGTTTTTTCTTTGCCTGAATCAGCAGCACGGACCTGATCCTCCATAACCAAATCCACATCCCGGCAACCACCAAAACCCGAAAATGAGCAATAAAATCAAGAGGACAATAAACAGGCCATAACCAAAGCCGTAACCGGACCCTGCATAACAAGGAGCCGGATAACCATAGCTGCATCCGTATGGTCCATAGTTATATCCCATTGTAAAAACCCCCTTTCCCTAAAAATTCCCCTATCAATATATGAACATTTGCCTTCGTTCGTTTGGGAATTCATCCAAGCTGGTTTGAACATTTTACACTTTCATGATTTCTTTTAGTGGGACAGACACGAACAAGCCCAATGTTGCATAGGTATGAATAGGGAAGCCAAAGAAACGGGGGATGAAACCAATGCCCGGAATACTTACAGTTGTCGGTTATATTATCAAAGAATTTTACTTATTCGTTTCCTATGTGAAAAACAACGCTTTTCCCCAGCCCTTGTCATCTCAGGATGAAAAGAAATATCTGAAGCTTATGAGTGAGGGAGACGGTGATGCCCGTAACATCCTGATCGAGCATAATCTCAGGCTTGTTGCCCATATCGTCAAGAAATTCGAGAATACGGGCGAAGATACAGAGGATTTGATTTCGATTGGGACAATTGGTTTGATAAAGGCCATTGAGAGTTATTCGGATGGGAAGGGTACGAAGCTGGCCACATATGCGGCGCGATGCATTGAGAATGAAATCTTGATGCATTTACGAGCGACAAAGAAAACGAAGAAAGATATTTCCCTGCATGATCCGATCGGTCAAGATAAAGAAGGAAATGAAATCAGTTTAATCGATGTACTGAAATCGGAATCGGAAGATGTCATCGATACGATTCAGCTCAATATGGAAATTGAAAAAGTGAAAAAGTATATTGATATTTTGGATGAACGCGAAAAGGAAGTCATTGTAGGCAGGTTCGGACTGGATTTGAAAAAGGAAAAAACCCAGAGGGAAATCGCTAAAGAGCTTGGCATTTCCCGCAGTTATGTATCAAGGATCGAAAAACGTGCCTTGATGAAGATGTTCCACGAATTTTACAGAGCAGAAAAAGAGAAGGAAAAGAAAGCTAAAGGATAGGAATGGTAAAAGTCAAAGAGAGTGCGGGGAAATTTCCCCGCACTCTTTATTTTAAGATTTATTTCTGATCAAATCTGCAAATGCATGATAAATCTCGATCCCCTGAAAAAGGAACAGACGTGAAGCGGTTAAAGAAAAGACCCCTACCATAATTAATCGGAACCACATATGAATCACTCCTCCATTTTATTTATTTATAAAATGTCAGAGCGTAAGGCTACGTAATTCGCCTGAAAAAAAACCGGGCTGAGATATCGTTGGCGAAGATTTGAGTGAAAATATAGAAAACTTAAAATGGAAAATTCGAAAATGAGAATAATGATAAGTGACTGCCAGGAACTAAAGGAAGGCACGAAAGGCTGTTTCTTGTCTGCCTTATCCCAATGATGAACATCGGTATGTTCTTCAAGGGTTAGCTGCTGTGCATGATTATGGAACTGTATGGGAAGTGTCCAAAGGAGCAGGATGATGGCAGACATGTGAATAAAGAATTTCATATGAATCAACCACCCCTTTCCCAAGAATATATTCATCATAACATGCTTTTAATCCGGGATATAGAAAAATGTTCTGATAAAAATACTGAAAATTCCTTTTAATTAGAAAAATATTGAATTAACCTCTATAATGGGATTAGTGATAAAAAGGGGGCAATGCAGGATGGGATATTCTTTGACGTGGGATTTGGATATCTTTTTTAAAGGAGGAAGCTCTTCTAAGGAGTTCCTGACTTTTTTAGATGAAATTAACGATGAGGTAAAAGAATTAGACCGACTTGTAAGCAATATCAATCCAGAAGGAAATGATGAAATCAGTTTAATCCAGGCATTTGATCTTTTTAAAAATACAAATATGAAATCTTCACAGGCAAGTGCTTTCATTGGATGCCTGGAAGCTCAAAATGCGCAGGATAAAAAGGCTGGTCAGCTGCGGATCAAACAAATGAAGATAGTCGCTTCACTAAAAATGGTGTTAAGCAAGCTGGATGAAAAGTTGATACAGCTTGATGATGCGTTTTTTAAAAAAATCCTCGAAAAAGAACCATTGAATGAATTGAAATTCGTATTGAATGAACGTCGGGAAAAGGCAAAGGAAAAGCTTTCCGTGAAGGAAGAATCATTAATCACCCAATTGGCCATGGACGGTTTCGAAGGTTGGAGCCAAATGTATGATGCGATCGTCGGATCAATGACCATTCCTTATAAGGGTGAAAAGCTTTCTGTAGGCCAAGCGGCGAATAAATTTTCTGATCCTGATGAAAGGGCACGGAAAGAATTATTTACTGCGTGGGAACAGGCTTGGGAGGAAAAAAGTGACCTTTTTGCCCGGACTTTGAACCACTTGGCAGGATTCCGTCTCAGTGTGAATGAAAAAAGGGGCTGGGATGATATTTTGAAAGAGCCTCTTGAAATAGGGAGGATGAAAAAAGAAACCCTCGAAAGCATGTGGAATGTAATTGCCGATCATAAGGAGCCGCTTGTGAAGTTTTTACAAAGGAAAGCGGAGTTACTGGATTTGGATAAATTAAGTTGGGCGGATTTGGATGCACCGCTCGCTGTTACAGCAGAGTCCAAAGTAATGGATTATCAAGAAGGTGCAGACTTTATCATACAGCAATTCTCTAAGTTCGGCTCTCAATTAGCAAACTTCACCCAAAAAGCTTTTGAAGACAGCTGGATTGAAGCAGAGGACAGACCAGGTAAGAGACCAGGCGGTTTTTGCACAGGCTTTCCATTAAATAAGCAGTCAAGAATTTTCATGACGTATTCGGGCACCCCATCCAATGTATCGACATTGGCTCATGAATTGGGACATGCATTCCATTCTTATGCGATGAGGGATATCCATCCATTGAATCGGTCATATGCAATGAATGTGGCTGAAACCGCCTCTACTTTTGCTGAAATGGTCGTAGCGGATGCAGCTGTGAAGGAAGCGGCCAGTGAGGAAGAAAAGCTGGTGCTTTTAGAAGATAAAATTCAGCGTTCCGTGGCATTATTGATGAATATCCATGCCCGCTACTTATTTGAAACAAGGTTTTATGATGAGAGGAAACAAGGATATGTAAGTGCCGAACGGTTGAATGAACTGATGGTCGATGCACAAAAAGAAGCTTATGGCGATGCTTTAAGTGATTATAATCCAACGTTCTGGGCTTCAAAGCTCCATTTTTATATTACAGGTGTACCATTTTATAATTTTCCGTACACATTCGGATACTTATTCTCATTAGGCATATACGCGAATGCCCTGAAAGAGCCTGCAGGATTCGAAGAAAAATATATCGCTCTCTTAAAGGATACCGGTTCCATGAAGGTCGAGGATTTGGCGGAGAAACATTTAGGCGTCGATTTAAAGACCCGGGATTTTTGGGAAGAAGCGGTCAATGCCTGTATGGAGGATGTAGAAGAATTCATGCGTTTGACCGACCCCCTAGTCCGAAAAGCATAAGGTGGGTTTAAGGCTGGAATATGAACGAAAAAAGCGGATGTCCGGTAAAGGACATCCGCTTTCTTATTTAAACTTTCTTCATTTTAAATGGACTGACCATAAGTAATGATAATATAATCATGAGGGATAAGAAAAAGACCGGATGGAAATACGGGATGGCTAGATAACTTAACGTAGCGATGCAGCCCGCAACCGTAATTGGCACTCCTGTAAAATATCCATTGCTTTCACTAATATTGAAGCGGGCGAGACGAAATGCGCCACAGCCAATATAGAAAACCGTGAAGAGTGTGCCAGGTGCTCCGAATTCTATTAATATTCCTTGGTATAATAATAGAGCTGGTGCGACGCCAAAGGATATGATGTCACACATGGAATCAAGTTGCTTACCCAATTCCGATTCAATGTTGAACTTCCGTGCAACCATACCGTCAAAGCGATCTGCAAGGGCAGCCAGGAAGATCAAAAGCAGGCTTAAATTCAATTGGCCGTGCATCACGGCAATTATTGCAAATCCACCAAGGGATAAGTTCATTAAAGTAAGTATATTTGCTGTTTGTGCTTTCACTTTTTTAATGGTTTGATCTAGGGCGTGTAATAAAAACATCTTTTCACTCCTTTCAAATGAAACAAATTAAAACAAATTATAGTAAACATAAGTATTTATTATATAATAATATTTTATTTAACACAATTTATGCAAGGGATTTTTAGGATAATTTTACAATTTGGAGTGGTTTTATTTGTTTCAGTCTTTTTATCGCATTCTTATTGAACTGACGAATGGTCAGTATTCATCAGGTTTATTAAAGCATTTTAGCCAATCTCGTTGGAGCAGACCCTTAATTTTATTTTATGTAAAAACATTCAACCTTAATCAACAGGAATTTGGTAAGGAGTTAAAAGCTTATACCAATCTTCACGAGCTATTTACAAGGCAGTTAAAGGCGGACGCCAGGCCAATTACGGCAGTTCCTTCTGCGGTAGCTTGTCCTGTGGACGGTGTTCTCGAGGATTCAGGGGAGATACGCGGTGATAAAAAGATCGTCGTTAAGGGAAAGGTATATTCAATGGAGGAAATGCTCGGGGATGAGCTTTTGTTGGAAAAGTACTTAGGCGGCAAATATCTCGTGTTATACTTAAGCCCGAGTCATTACCATCGGATACATGCACCAATTAAGGGTTCTGTAGTCAAACGTTGGACCCTTGGAAGGAAATCATACCCCGTTAATAAATGGGGGATGAAATATGGAAAAGAGCCATTATCAAAAAATTATCGGACAATAACTGAACTTCAAAATGAAGCGGGAAGTCTGGCAATGGTGAAAGTCGGGGCGATGTTCATAAATTCGATCGTCATCACTGATGAATCGGATGAATTGGAAAAAGGACAGGAATTTTCTTATTTCAGCTTTGGGTCCACAGTGGTGCTTCTCTTTGAAAAAGGCAGTTTTGAACTTGAAGGAAACATATCCATTCCCGCAGATGTCCGTGTGGGTGAAACAATCGGATTCATGAGAGCCGTCTAACTTCAAATGAAAATAAGAGGCTGACATTTGATGTCAGCCTATGTATTTCATATTAAAATATTGATCGGATTTTATGCGTTAAGGATCGTCGATGAATTTCCGTTTCTATGAGGCGGATGAAATCGGTACTCAACTTTAAGTTCTGCGCTTTAAAATAGGATTCAAGCAACAGGTCATCAGATAGTTTTTGCATCAGAACGCCATTTACGGCTGCTCACCTCCAGTAGGGATTGCGAGGAATAATTTGGTGTTTACTTGCATATATTGATAAGTCTTCCTTGATGTACCCCTACTGTATCAGAAATAAACGTGGAGAACAATCGTTCTGTTATCCACAGTTAAAAGTGGATAACCTGTGGTTAAGTTGTTTACAAGGTGAACGAAATGGTGCACATCAGTATGGAAAATGTTAGTAAAGTTATCCACAGGTTGGTTATATGAAATTTTTGTCGAAATCTTTTATGAATAATTAGTTCTTTGGTTCTGGTCTGCCTGCAAATTTCCCATTCTTTAATAAAAAATGCCTTTCCATATCTGAAAACATACATTATGATGTTTTTTTACCGTCAGCCCTTCTTTCCTAATTTTTTTTGAAAGTGAGCTGAAAATTCGATATGATGGAGACGGTAAATTTTAATGAAAATATAGAGGTGCCAATATGCTTAAATTATTTTTGCCGAGTGAACATGTTAAAAGCATTTTTAATATAGATCCTCAAGAATTGAAAAAAAGAGGTATTAAGGGAGTCATTACCGATTTGGATAATACTCTCGTTGAATGGGACAGGCCAACTGCCACTCCCGATTTAATCAAATGGTTCGACAATATGCGGGATCATGGGATTTTAGTGACGATTGTGTCCAATAATAATGAAAATCGGGTTCGGGCTTTTTCCGATCCGCTTCACATTCCATTTATCTTCCAGGCCAGAAAACCGATGGCAAGAGCTTTTCATAAAGCCCGTAAGACAATGGGATTGAAATTAGAAGAAACGGTGGTAATCGGCGATCAGTTATTGACGGATGTATTGGGAGGGAACCGAGGCGGGTTTCATACGATCTTAGTGGTCCCTGTGGCACAAACCGACGAATTCAGAACAAGGATCAATCGTTATTTTGAAAGAAAGATCATGGCGTTTTTTAAACGAAAAGGAATGATAGAATGGGAGGATCACAATTGAACAATCATCAAGAATTAGTGTGCATCGGCTGCGGTGTCAAGGTCCAGACTGAAGATCCGAAGGAGTTGGGTTTTGCCCCTAAATCGGCACTGGAGAAAGAGAGCATCGTTTGTCAGCGCTGCTTTAAATTGAAACATTATAACGAAGTTCAGGATGTATCCTTAACAGACGATGACTTCTTGAAAATCTTGAATAAAGTAGGCGAAACCGACTCTTTAATCGTCAAAATCGTCGATATTTTTGATTTCAATGGAAGCTGGCTGCCTGGCCTGCATCGATTTGTAGGAAGAAATGATGTTCTTCTGATCGGAAATAAGGTTGATTTATTGCCTAAATCCGTAAAACCGAACAAGTTGATCAATTGGATGAAGCAATCGTCCAAGGAATTGGGTCTTAACCCGATTGATGTCCTGCTTGTCAGTGCGGAAAAGGGAAAGCACATCCTTGAAGCTGCTGATGCGATTGAGCGGTATCGAAAAGGTAAAGATGTCTATGTGGTGGGCTGTACGAATGTAGGGAAATCGACTTTCATCAACCGTCTTATAAAAGAAGTGAGCGGTGAAGGTGATATCATCACTACTTCCCACTTCCCTGGTACTACCTTGGATATGATCGAAATTCCTTTGGATGATGGACAGGCATTGATCGATACACCAGGAATCATTAATCATCATCAAATGGCTCACTATGTGGACAAACGGGACTTTAAGGTGATTATGCCGAAAAAGGAAATCAAGCCGAGAGTGTACCAACTGAATGAAGGGCAGACGCTATTTTTCGGAGGGTTGGCCCGATTGGACTATGTCTCAGGCGGAAGGCGTTCACTGACTTGCTATCTTTCTAATGAATTGAATATTCACCGTACGAAACTGGAAAATGCCGATGAATTATATAAAAACCATGCCGGGGAATTACTGACGCCCCCACGGCCTGAACAAATCGAGGAGTTTCCGAAGCTGATTCCACATGAATTTTCCTTGAAAGATGGTAAAATGGATATTGTGTTTTCTGGTCTTGGCTGGGTGACGGTCAATGAGCCAGGAGCGAAAATCGTTGCACATGTTCCAAAGGGCGTCAATGTGATCGTTCGCAAATCATTAATCTAAATATAGGGGTCGTCTAGTCTATGAAAAAGATATATGGGGTAATGGGAGATCCAATTGCACATTCGATGTCACCGGACATTCATAATGATGCATTTGAAAAAGAAAATATAGAAGCGGTTTATCATCATTTTCATGTGACACCAGAGCGTTTGAACGATGCCGTGAAAGGCATGAAAGCCCTTGGTATAGAAGGGTTTAACATCACGATTCCTCATAAGACTTCAATCATCCCTTTCCTTGATGAAGTGGATGAACTTGCCCTTGCAATCGGGGCTGTAAATACGGTTGTTAACAAAAATGGTCGGTTTATAGGGTATAATACAGACGGAAAAGGATTTTTCAAATCTTTATGCGATGAAATATCAAGTGACATTAAGGCTAAAAAAACGTTAGTGATCGGAGCGGGCGGTGCTGCGCGTGCGATTTATTTTACCCTCGTAAAAGAAGGGGTAAAGCAAGTTGATATTGCAAACCGGACAAAGGAAAGAGCGGCCCAGCTTGTTTCTGATTGCCCATATGATAAAGTATCGAAGGCACTCTCGATTATCGAAGCGGAAGAAAGCTTATCACAATATGATTTAATCATCCAAACGACTTCTTCTGGAATGAGTCCGGAATTGGATCATTCACCGTTAAAGGTCGACCAGCTTAAAACCGGTGCAATTGTCAGTGATATCATCTATAACCCTCTGCAAACCAAGCTACTGCGTGAAGCTGGGGAAAAAGGGGCGGAAACGCAAAATGGTCTGGGTATGTTCATCAACCAGGCCGCGCTCGCATTTGAGATATGGACAGGCATTATGCCGGATACAGCAAGAATGACAGATATTGTCTTGAACAAACTAGGAGGTAACACATGTTAACAGGAAAACAGAAAAGATTTTTACGATCAAAGGCCCATCACCTCAATCCAATTTTTCAAGTTGGTAAAGGCGGCGTCAATGATAATCTCATCAAGCAAATTGGTGAGGCGCTTGAAGTACGTGAATTAATCAAGGTCAGCATCTTACAAAACTGTGAAGAGGACCGCAATGATGTGGGATTTTCTTTATCAAAAGGTGCACGGGCGGAATTGGTTCAGATTATCGGCAACACAATTGTGCTGTATAAAGAATCAAAAGAAAACAAACAACTTAAATTACCTTAAGGAACCTATCTATGAAAAAAATTGGAATTCTTGGCGGTACATTCAATCCTCCGCATATCGGGCATTTAATTATAGCGAATGAAGTGCTGGATGCCCTTGAGCTAGATGAAATCAGGTTCATGCCAAATCACGTTCCTCCACATAAGGAAAAGTCGGAGGAAGTAACCGATATGGACAGGCTTGCCATGTTGGAAAACGCGATAGCCGGAAACCCATCTTTTTATATTGAGGGTATTGAAATAGAAAGAAAAGGCACATCTTATACGTATGACACAATAAAATTGCTGAAAGAACTTGAGCCAACCAATGAGTACTATTTCATAATTGGCGCAGATATGATTGAGTACTTACCGAATTGGCACCGTATCGACGAGCTGGTGCATATGGTCAATTTCGTAGGGGTGAAGCGCCCTGGATATAATGAAAATACCGTATACCCAATCACGATGGTGAAAGTCCCCCAGATGTTCATTTCGTCTTCCATGATACGAAGGAAGTTAAGAACGGGGAAAACCGTGAAATATTTAATAGCAGATCCAGTGGTGAAGTATATTAAAGGGAATGGTTTATATGAATCGTGAGAAAGCATTGGCGCTGGTCAAAGAACAAATCACCGAACGCAGGTACATTCATACCTTGGGTGTGGTCGAGTCAGCGATTGAACTTGCTGAACGGTATGGTGCCGACGTCAAAAAAGCGGAACTGGCAGCCATTTTCCATGATTATGCAAAATTTCGCCCAAAAGAGGAAATGGAGCAAATTATAATCGCTGAAAAAATGAACCCGGCGTTACTTGAATACAATATGGAGCTGTGGCACGCTCCTGTCGGGGCTTATCTGGTGAAAAAGGAAGCTGGCATTCAGGACGCTGAAGTCTTGGATGCGATTGCCTATCACACGTCTGGCAGGGTTGGCATGAGCCTTTTGGATAAAGTCGTATACCTTGCTGACTATATTGAGCCGGGACGTTCTTTTCCCGGTGTCGACGAAGTCAGGCAGACAGCAAAGATAAATTTGGATCATGCTGTCATCCAGGCTTTAAGGAATACAGTTGTTTTTTTAATGAAAAGAAATCAGGCAATTTATCCTGACACATTTAAGACATATAATGATTTGATCATGAATTTGAAGGAGAAGATGTAATGACTGAACGTGAACTTCTTGTAATTGCAGCAAAAGCGGCAGATGATAAAAGAGCGGAGGATATCGTGGCATTGAACATGCAAGGTATTTCCCTTGTAGCGGATTATTTTTTGATTTGCCACGGTAATTCTGAAAAACAAGTACAAGCAATAGCTCGTGAAATGAAGAGCAAAGCTGATGAATCAGGAATCAATATAAAACGTCTTGAAGGTTTTGACGAGGCGAAATGGGTTCTTGTGGATCTTGGCGATGTAGTGGCCCACATATTCCATAAAGATGAAAGAAACTACTATAACCTCGAACGTTTATGGGGAGATGCACCTTTTGAAGATCTAGAGAGTGAACTGACTTCATGACCTACGAACGCTTTGCCTATGTATACGATGAATTGATGAAGGACGCACCTTATGAAAAATGGCTGATGATCCTTACGGCGAAGCTGGAACAGTATGGAATTGGTGGAAGGAAAGTCCTGGATTTAGCGTGTGGAACCGGGGAAATGACCGTTGAATTGGCGCAACACGGATTTGAAGTCACTGGCGTGGATTTATCTGATGAAATGCTTCTTGTTGCTAATGAAAAAGCGGTTAAGCTTGGATTATCGATTCCGCTTTTCCAGCAGAATATGGCAGAACTCGAGGGACTTGGCCAATTTGATTGTGTCACGATTTTTTGTGATTCGCTGAACTACCTTCGCGATGAGGAGGATATAGTCAAGACGTTCAGCCGGGTTCATGAGCATTTGAAGGATGGCGGATTATTCTTGTTTGATATCCATTCCATTTATAAAATGGAAGAAATTTTTCGTGATAATACGTTTGCTGTCAATGGAGAAGAAGTATCCTATATATGGGACTGCTTCCCTGGTGAAGAACCTTACAGTGTGGAACATGATTTAAGTTTTTTCGTAAGGGACGATGAAAGCGGTCTGTATGACCGTTTTGATGAGTTGCATTATCAACGGACCTATCCGGTGGAACAATATAAAAAGTGGTTGGAGCAAGCAGGTTTTACGGTTTCAGAAATTATGGCGGATCTCGAAGAAGCACCGCTTGCAACAGAAACCGAAAGAATCTTGTTTGTGGCCAGTAAATAATGAAGAGGTCAAAACGATCTCCGTCGTACATCACACGTACGAGTGGAGGTCTGACCTCTTCTTTTTTTTATTTTAAGAAGGAAATGAGATATAGATTACGAATACTAATAAGGATGGCCGAACTGCTTTTCTACTTCGTATAGATCCTCTGCAAACTTTTCATGTGTCGCTTGAAAAAGATGATGGAACATTTCCCCGGTTTCAGCTTCTAAAACCTTGATCCCCTCACCCGTTATTCCACCTTTTACACAAACCTTTTCCTGCAAGGTCGGCAATGTATAAACTCCTTTACCAAGCAGTTCCCCTAAGCCAACCAGCATGTTTTCAGTCAAAGTCGTAGCAGTTTCTTTATCGATCTTCGTCGTTTGACAAGCCGCTTCAATAAAAGCTTGCGCTAAATAGCTGAAGAAGGCAGGACCGCAGCTGACGATATCGGAAGCTACCCGGGTGATATCATTTTCAATTATGACCGGTGCCGATATGGCGGAGGCCAAATCATATAAAGCTGACATTTTCTCCTTACTGCAGCTCTTGCTGAAGCTCAGTAACGATACCCCTGAACCCACACGGTTCGTTATGCTCGGTATAAAACGGGCACAGGGGGCATTCACTGCCGATTCAAGCAGGGAGACTGAAACTGGGCTTGTGATGGAAATAACCAGCTGATCCCTTTTTATATGATGTTTGATGCCTTGTAATAGGCTGTTAATTTGTAATGGTTTTACACAAAGAAAGATAAAGTCCGCTTGTTGGACGATTTCGGCTGCGCTTTCCGCAACCTTGATACCAGGGTGTTTCTCTTTCAGCACCAATGCTTTGGAAAGCGTGCGATTTGTAATGATTAGATCTGCCGGATTCAATATTTTTGCCTCCAGCCATGCCTCGATTAAAATGGTACCCATATTTCCGGTTCCAATAACACCGATTTTCTTCAATTCCGATCAACTCCTCTCACTTAAAGCGATTGATTCTCCTAAAAACACTATGTATTTTTAATCTGTCCTATGACAATGTATTGTGCGAAATCCAACAAGGAGGCAAAGAAATGGAAGGGATTTTAAAAAGGAAAATGACGATGATTACCGTTGCCGTGGCATTTGTGGCAACGGGCATTTACTTTTTTTTGCAACAAGGGGATAATCCGGCTGATACGGAAGATATATTTTCCATTGCTGCAAAAGAAGCTGAAATCGAACAAAGTGAAAATCAAACGGATACCGAGCCTGTGATTATTAAAGTAGACGTTAAAGGAGCGGTCAAGTCCCCAGGCATATTTACTGCACAGGCAGGTGACCGGGTGATTGATTTGATCTCGGCTGCGGGCAGTTTTACGGACAAGGCTGATAAGGATAAAGTGAATTTTGCCCAAATCGTAGAAGACCAAATGGTCATTTATGTTCCGGAAATAGGTGAAGAAGACAAGGGGTACTTGGAGAATATGCAAGTCGGGTCGTCTGGGGATGCCGTTTCTGGGGGGACGTCAGGAGGACTGGTGAACTTGAATACAGCTACACAGGAAGATTTGGAAACCTTGACGGGAATTGGACCATCCAAAGCGAATGCGATCCTGGAATATAGGGAAACGGTAGGGAAATTCAAGGAGGTCGATGAATTGAAGAAGGTAACGGGAATCGGCGATAAAACGTTTGAAAGGTTACGGGATTCCATTTTGGTGAAATGAATGATTGAATATGCTACACAAATGGACAGGAAGAGGGTAAAATTGAAGAAAATCATTCTAGTGGTAAGGGGATACAACATGAACAGAATTAGTTGGTATCAATATTTCATGGCGCAAAGCCATTTATTAGCATTAAGGAGCACATGTACACGCCTCACTGTAGGGGCGACGATCGTAAGGGACAACCGAATCATTGCAGGGGGATATAATGGGTCCATTGCGGGAGGGACACATTGTATTGATGACGGCTGTTATGTAATTGATAATCATTGTGTCAGAACGATACATGCAGAAATGAATGCACTTTTACAATGCGCTAAATTTGGGGTGCCTACTGATGGGGCAGAAATATATGTGACGCATTTTCCGTGTCTTCAGTGCTGTAAATCACTCATCCAAGCTGGCATCAAGGCTGTTTATTATGCGGAGGATTACAAAAATCATCCATATGCTCTGGAATTATTTAAACAGGCTGGTGTCAAGACCGAGAAGGTTGAAGCAAAAGGGGCCATCGATGTTAATGGAAAACAAAAAAAGGACTTTGTATTCTCATTGCTAGCTCAACTTGAAAGAACAGGCATGGTAAAAGAAGATTTATTGGAGCTGGAAAAGCAGGCCGATCAGATATTTGAAAATTAAATAGGACGGGGGCAGGCATGGCTAGACATCTTATCTTACTAGCCGTTTCGGCCACATTTGGTGTTACGGCCCATTCTTATTTAAATGTAATGCTGCTGATCATTATCCTTATTTTTCTCTGTTTCCTATATTTTTCGGTGGGGTTATGTGTGAAGGCCCTTAGTTTTCATTTGGTGATCATGGGGATATTTTTAGGGGCCGCCTCCTTCTCCGATCACCGAAACAAAACTGCCTATCATGGAACGGAAAGCCAATTTATCATCACATTTACCGACCAACCGAATATAGATGGAAATTCATTAAAAGGATTCGTGGGCAGTGAGAAAGGCGAACGGCTAGTGCTTCGTTATAAAATCACCTCCGAGTTGGAACAGGAAAAGTTGAGTCAGTTTCTGCGAATCGGTTTATCATGTCCGGCTGAAGGGACATTGCATATTCCTGACAAAAACAGGAATGAAAACAGTTTCGATTACCAGCGTTATCTTCTGCGCCAAGGCATCCAATGGATATTCAGAGCGGATTCCATTTCATTTCAAAAATGCAAAGAGGGTGGAAACTCGATTCTAGTTTCGATTCGTAATTTGCGCCTGAAGGGAATTACGTATATTAGAGAACACTTTCCGGAAGAATCGAGCGGTTTTGTAACAGCTCTCATATTCGGCGACCAGACATATATAGATGAAGGCGACCTTACTAATTATCGGCGGTTGGGTCTGGTTCATTTACTGGCGATTTCCGGTCTTCATGTCAGTTTTTTAACGGGGATGTTATTTTACTTCGGCATCAGGGTTGGGTTTACACGGGAAAGAATGATGGTGGCCATCTTAATCTTCCTTCCTGTTTACATGTTACTTTCAGGTGCCAGTCCATCAGTGGTGAGATCCTGTTTAATGGCTATGCTTTTCTTTCTACTCCTGCTATTCAAGAAGCGGATCTCGGCGGGTGCCGCAATCGGATCGGCTTATATGGCACTATTGTTTTTTCGGCCTAATATGCTCTATGATATAGGTTTTCAGCTTTCATTCGCAGTTACTTTCTCCATTATCATGTCTTCAAGCATTTTCTTGCAATACCCGAAGAAAACAACGCAGTTATTCATCATCAGTTCCATCTGCCAATTGGCAGCCCTTCCGATTTTGCTTTTTCACTTTTTTGAAGTATCCTTTCTTGGCGTGTTTCTGAACGTAATGTATGTTCCACTTTATTCCATCATATTGCTGCCATTTTCACTGATTTCCCTCCTTATTCATTTATTACTGCCCTCCTTGGGGCAACCCCTCATATCATTATTGAATTTCACCTTCGTACTCTGCAATAAAGCTGCGGATGCAGCATCGGATTTGCCGTTGGCTTCCATTCCGTTTGGAAAACCACCTTTCATCATGATGGCATTACTTGTTATTTCCCTTTTAGGGTTATTCCTGACTTGGGATGTATCTTTTGAAAAAAGTAAAATCTGGTGCGGAATATTAATTGTCCTTTTACTTTTGCAATATAATTTACAAAGGTTCACACCTTTTGGTGAAGTGCAGATCATCGACGTTGGACAAGGTGACTCCATTTTAATTGTCCTGCCGTTCAATCGCGGTAATTATTTGATTGATACGGGTGGGCAAATTACATTTCCAATCGACACGTGGGCAAAAAAGCGAAAGAAGTTCAACACCGCGGATGATATCATTATTCCATTATTGAAAAGTAAGGGAATCCACCAATTGGACAAACTCATTTTAACCCACCCGGATGCAGATCATATGGGAAGTGCAAAAGAATTAATTGAAAATTTTAAAGTTGGGGAGATCATCATTGGAGGGTGGAGTGAAGAGCAATACAGGGATATGGATTTTGTGTCCATGGCAAGGGATAAAAAAATGAAAATGACCGTCCTGAAAAGGGGGGACCATTGGGTGGCGGGCGGAACGCCGTTTGCTGTGCTAAGTCCATATGAGAAAGAAGAAAATAAGAATGATTCATCCATAGTTCTATTCACTGAGCTTGGGGGATTGTCATGGTTATTAACTGGCGATATGGGAGAAGAAGGGGAAAGGGAACTGTTGAGCACATTTCCGCAGTTGCAGGCAGATATCTTGAAGGTTGGACACCATGGCAGTAAAACTTCTTCTTCCAAGCCCTTCCTTGAACAGTTACAGCCGAAAGCGGCGCTTATTTCAGTTGGAAAAGATAATGGCTACGGTCACCCTCATGGAGACGTAATTGGGAATCTGGAGGGAAATGGCATAAAGGTGTTCAGGACTGACGAGGATGGTTCTATTATTTACAAGTATTACAAAAGCAGTGGAACCTTTCGGAAGACTCTCCCATAGTATGTAGAAAATCAATAAGAAAGAGACTGCAGCGGCAGCCTCCATCGGGAAAAATAAGTGCATGTAGTTAATGAAATCAGGATCCGACAGCTTTAATGACGACAGCTATGGTGAACATGGCAGCGAAAAATACAAAAGAACCGATGAATCCAATAGCGGAATCAGCGACGTCATCTGTCTTTGATTGAACATCCTTTTCGAATTCGTTCATTATTTACCCCTCCTATTTCTGCTAATAGTATAAAACATTACCAAAAAAAAATCTACAGGCTTCATTCCTTCATTTCCTTTACTGACAAGAGTTGTCACAAATAGTTTGGGATTTTGAGGTCAAAATAAAAGTACAAACAAAGCAAGCGAAAAAGAAAAGCTCATTTTTTGTTCTACATGAATACTCTACCCGCTTTTAAGGAAGATTACCCGGGCCTTTCTTGAAAGTGTTCATATAGATCCGGAATTAGCCCTTTTAAAGGGCTAGTTCCCTTTATAGCTTGTCAAATGGTCCATCCACCTATACCATTAGAGAAGAATACATAGTAAAGAGGCGGATTCTATTGGTATTAGACGTTTGGAAAAGTATAAAAAAAGGGCAATTCGCGCCAGTATACTTGTTATATGGGACGGAAGCCTATCTAATTAATGAAACGAAGCAGCTATTGATCGAGAATGTCCTTCACGAAGATGAGATGGATTTTAACTTTTCTCAATTTGATTTAGAAGAGACGCCTGTTGAAACTGCGCTTGATGATGTCGAAACCCTCCCGTTTATCGGGGAAAGGCGCCTTGTTTTCATGCAAAACCCATTTTTTTTGACAGCTGAAAAAACGAAATCAAGAGTTGAACATAATGTGAAAAGACTGGAAGCGTATTTGGCTGACCCGGTTCCTTATTCTATTGTTGTATTGACCGCACCTTATGAGAAACTGGATGAACGGAAAAAAATCACCAAGGAACTGAAGCGTAAGGCAGTTCTGGTTGAAGCGAAGAAGCTTGGTGATCATGAGTTAAAGGCGTGGGTGAAGGAGAGGGTCGAAGTTTCTTCGGTCCAAATAGATGAACAGGCTACAGAGCTTTTACTTGAACTTGCAGGAACGAATCTGATGATGCTGACGAATGAACTAGATAAAATGGTGCTTTATGCAGAAGCTGATAAACACATTACGGTCGAGGTAGTGGAAAAGCTGGTCGCTAAATCCCTTGAACAGAATATCTTCACGCTTGTTGATCATGTGTTACAGCGAAAGATGGAGAGTGCCATGACGATACTGCACGATCTTCTCAGGCAGAATGAAGAGCCGATCAAGATTTTGAGTGTTATGGCAGGTCAGATCAGGCTTATGTATCAAGTGAAGGAGCTTTCCCGTCAGGGGTATAGCCAGCAAAAAATTGCAGGTCAGCTGAAGGTACATCCTTACAGGGTAAAACTGGCACTTGAAAAGACGGGGAAATTCCAGGAACGCGAGCTGTTGAGCATCATGAACGACTTAGCGGAAGCGGATTATAAAATGAAGACCGGCCAAGCTGATAAGGCGATCACGCTTGAGCTGCTGCTTTTAAAAATTAGATGATAAAAAAGGTGGCAGATATCCTGTCACCTTTTTTATGAAAAAACGGCACAAAAAAAACGATCCGATTGGATCGTTTAATTTTTTGTCATTATGCGTTAAGAGCGTTAAGTCTTTTCGCTAAACGAGATTTTTTACGGGCTGCCGCATTTTTATGGATTAATCCTTTAGATGCAGCTTTGTCTAATTTTACAGCAGCTGTTAAAAGAGCTTCTTTAGCAGCTTCAACGTTTTCACCAGCTAATGCAACTTCAGCGTTTTTCACTGTAGTACGCATAGTTGATCTAACAGTAATGTTATGAACGCGTTTTTTGTCGTTAATTTTTACACGTTTAATAGCAGATTTAATGTTTGGCATTCCGTTCACCTCCTACAAAGAAATCGAGATTATATGAACTCGACTTTTCAAATCCATATCAAATAGCACAAGTGATATTCTATCAGACTGCTCATAAATATGCAATACTTCAGATTGAGAATCGAAAAGGAATTATAATTTCGGGAATAAATTCATCTCGTCATTACTCATTGTACCAAAAAAATGAATAATAAAAAAGCAAAAATGACAGAATGTTTAAGAGAGACTATTGAAAATACTAGATTAGATACAATTCAAACATCAGGAGGCCGTTATGGAAAATAATTTGGACCTTAGTGAATACGGAATTCGTACAGATTTGGCGATTGAAGCAAAGGAAATTGCCCTTGAACATAAAGGTGTTGTAGAGGAAGTGGATGTATCCCGTATCGAAGGGGTCATTATTAAGGAAAAAGATGTGGATGATCTCAAGGTATCCTTAGTCGAGGTCACGGCTGAGGGTGAAAAAGAAATCGGCAAGAAGCAGGGCAGCTATTTGACCATCGAAGTGCAGGGAATCCGCCAGCAGGACACGGATACGCAGCAACGGGTGGAAAAGGTGTTCGCCAACGAACTGGCTTACTTCTTGAAACGGAATAAAATCACTAAAGAAAGCAGTTGTTTGGTTGTCGGTCTTGGTAATTGGAATGTTACTCCCGATGCTCTTGGGCCTGCAGTCGTTGAGAACCTTGTAGTCACAAGACATTTGTTCGAATTGCAGCCGGAGTCCGTCAAGGAAGGCTATCGGCCGGTCAGTGCGATTTCCCCCGGGGTGATGGGGATTACGGGAATCGAGACGAGTGACATCATAAAAGGAGTCATCGAAAAAAGTAATCCTGATTTCCTGATCGTCGTTGACGCATTGGCTGCCCGTTCGATCGAACGGGTGAATTCGACGATTCAAATTACGGATACAGGCATCCATCCAGGGTCTGGTGTTGGAAATAAACGAAAAGAATTGAGCCAGGATACACTGGGAGTTCCTGTTATAGCAATTGGAATACCTACTGTCGTGGATGCCGTATCAATTGCCAGCGATACGATAGATTATATTTTGAAGCACTTTGGCAAGGAACTGAATGAAGGGGACAGACCATCACGTTCGTTGGCACCCGCTGGATTCAGTTTTGGGAAGCGCACAAAGCTGACGGAAGAGGATATGCCAGGTGAAAAGGAGCGCCAAACCTTCTTGGGAATGATAGGTGTCCTCCCTGATGAAGAGAAACGGAAATTGATTTATGAGGTACTGTCACCGCTTGGTCAAAATTTAATGGTTACACCGAAAGAAGTCGATGTTTTCATTGAGGATATGGCCAATTTGATAGCCAATGGGTTAAATGCAGCCTTGCATCATTCAATAAATCAAGATAATACCGGCTACTACACCCGTTAAACTTCAGTGCCCAAAAATGGTGTTCTACCCTTTCTAGCAAAGTCATAGGTATTAATAGACAAGCTATAGAGAGGGTGGAAGGATGAAAAGAAGAAATTCCCCAGGAATCATAACAGCCATTCACGGATCAACAATAATAAAAACTTTTCTAGGTATTCTCGCCTTGCTTCTTTTTGTTTTTTCAGTCAGTGGGGTCATGACTTCCCTAAGACCGGAGTATCGGATATCTTCTAATTCCGTACATACTGTAGCCAACCAATTCTCGGGAAAAATGCTGTTCTCGATGCTGGCCAATGAAAATCATTATCTTTTTAATGCCCTGCCGGAAGGTAAACAGGAATCGATGATCACGAATCAATTGATAAAAGCCTCGACCAATATTTCACTCGAGGACCCGCGAAGTTTACTTGGCAGGGAACTTCCTGGCTTTTCGATTTTTGATAATGAAATTCTCGTTGCTGGGGAAGGAACGAATTATACGAATATGCCATACGAATCCTCACCGCCAGTAGACGTCCTGAATGAAGAAAGGGATGCATCTCTGCAAAACCTGGATGAGATTGAAGAACCGGAAAAAGGAGTGGCCGATCAGCCGAAACAAACGACCAATGGACGGAAAGTGGTCGAGATATACCATAGCCATAACCGGGAGTCATATCTTCCATATTTAAAAGGAGTGACCAATCCCGACCTAGCCTACCATTCGAAAATCAATATTACGAAACTCGGGGAACGGATGGTTGAAGATTTGGCTGATAAGGGGATTGGCTCCTCGCTCGATAAAACGGATATCATGGGAAATCTGAATAATAAAGGTTTGAATTATGCCAAATCCTATCAAGAATC